>DASZAA010000365.1:0-20541 GCA_035945615.1 Terriglobia bacterium | reverse complement strand
GCCAAGGTTCACCTGGCGCAAGACGCTCGAAATGTTGTCGACGGTCAGAAAGACCGGACCCGGCCGGTCCGAAGGATCGATCAGATTCGACATCAGCAATTGACCATTTCTAATTTCCACCCGGGAGATAACTGTTGAAGGCAATGCCGCCACTGAGGATTTTGGTTTAGTAGGATTCTCGAAATTCCAGAGGCCGTCGGGGTCTGAAATCAGGTTAAAAATGGGCTTTTCGAGCACCAGGGACTTGAAGACGATTTTCCGGCGCAGCAACGCGCCTGCGTCGATTTTGGCGTCAATCCGCGGGACCTGAATGACATAGCCCTTTGGGAATATCGGAGGGTTCCTTAACCCGAAACCGTCAATGCGGATCGAAATTGATGGAAACAACGTGAGGCTCAGATGCCTGATTTCGACCGGCATCCCCGCTTTTTCCTCCAGAGCGGAGATAATTTCAGGCCGGTATCGATCGGGATTGGCGAAAACAGAAAAAATCAGCGCAGCTGCGCAAATGGCAGCGATAACAACCAGAATGAAAGCAGTTCTGCGACGGATGGCCACGACAACCCCACGAGCCAATGAGAAGCTATCTTAACCCAATACTGCCCCCCAAGAAAGATTAGCGGAGTTCGCGGGTGTCACATCAGGCATGGAGAGTACAGTTTGATGGAGTTTTTGTAACGCAGGTTTTTGCGGTTAAAATTCTGGGACTTGTCGTCTGGACCGCTGAAAGGCCGCGGAGTCTTAAAAACAAACTCTGCGCTATGCAGCGGTATTCACTATTAAAAAAACCGGCGGCGAGACGCCGCCGCTACAAAGGGAAAACGCATGAGTGATTGTAATTCTCAGCGAGCCGCAGGTTGTTCCTCAACGAGGCGATAACGGCTCTCGGTTTGTTGCTCGCGCTGGCTCTGCACGGCCATCTGGGCCAATTTCTTCGCCAGGGCAATGGCCTCCTGGGTTTGCCCGCTCCGGCGATAGGCTACGACGAGGTGATAGACCGCAGTCTGATCCGTAGGATCTACCTTGAGCGCCCGTTGTGACTGTTCTATGGCCGGTTTGATTTGTCCCGCGTTCAGATCGAGCTGGGCAACGTCATCCCGCGCGAAAACTAAAGTGGGGTCCAGCGCGACAGCCTTCCGCGCGGCTGCCATGGCCTGAGCAAAACCGGGCGTGCCGGAACGAACGCCCTGGCGCAGTAAAATCTCTGCAAGAAGGTAATTGAGGACGGGATCATTCGGGGTCTTGGCGAGCCGGTCTTTCACCGAGGCGAGCGATTGATTGATCTGATTACTCTGAAGCAATGAAATGCCCAGAGCCACATGGCTGTAATTTTGATGCGGGTTGAGCCTTGCAGCCAGGTCAAAATCCGTTTCCGCCTTGTCATACTGTCCCAGTTGTACGTAGAGAATCCCTCGGGCCGTGTGAAGCGCGGCAGAATTCGGGATCTCTCGAAGGCCGGCATTGAGAAAGTCGATGCCCACCTGAAACGACCCATGGTCGAGCGAAATCAATGTCATATCCAGATAACCGCGCACATCCCGCGGGGAAAGCAAAATGGCGCGCCGCAACGCTGCCACAGCTAATTGGGTCTGGTGATTTTTCTCGTAGGCTTCTCCCAGCAAGTCCAGCGCATCAGGGTTTGGGTGTGATTCCGCCGCTAAGGGTTCAAGGGCTTGAATCGTCTCTTGGTATCGCTGAGCTTCGTAGAGTGCGATCCCAAGAGCGTATTTGTGGGATTTATCCTCCGGCTCCAGGCGCGCCAATTGCTCATACACGGTGGCGGCAGCGGAGGGCTGCCTTTCCTCCAGCAAACATGCGCCGAACTCCTGAAGGGCCGCAGGCTGAGTCAGAATTACTGAGCTTGCGTCGCGGAAGTGGTTAACCGTCGATTTGCAGTCTTTGCGCCCGAAAGCCAGCGCCCCCAGCATGGCATGTGCCGTTTGATTAGTTGGATCAATCTGAACGATCTTGGCGAGGTGCGTCCGGGCCGCCGGTTTGCGCTCCTGATATTCGATTTGGGCGGCGCCCTCCAAGGCCGGAAGGTAGTCCGGATTGAGTAGCAGGGCCAGCCGGAAAGCCGCAAGACTTTCTTCTTTTCTGCCTGAATTTTCAAGCGCGATGCCTTTCAGCGTCCAGACGCGCGGATCGCCCGGTTGGGCCTTTTGCAGTTGCGCCAAAAGGTCCAGAGCGCCTTGATAGTTACGTTCCTGAAGAAGGCGGGTGACATCAGAAATGGAGGGCGGCTGCGCTTGAGCCAGGCAAAGCGCGCCTGCCGTGATGGCCGGCACAATGAGACAAAAAGCGAAGTCTCTAAGGGTTTTGCGTGATCTTCGCTGCAACAATTTTTTCAGGCGCCATTTCTCCAGCCGTCAGGCCGGTTCTGCAGCGATGACCCCTGGCCGCTGGTTTTTATAAAAGCCGGCGGCCGGCGGCCAGAGGCCGCCGCTACAGTATGGATTTAGCGCGGATGGTAAGTTTTGCTTTCGCCATTGCGCTGGTTGGTGACGGTGAAGACGCCATTGGGCAATGCGGTGAGTTTGATCCAATAGGCGTTATCCGGATGGTCGGCGAGGTTAGCGAGGTAAGGCGCCTGCGCATTGGCATCTTTGCTCGCCGAGTCAGAATAGTGCAGGTCCCAGAAGTCTTCGAGCCCGGGTGATTGCTTCACCACTTCGAGCGCCTCTTGCGCTCCGCCCTTACGCGCGCCGTTGTCCGCAATAACCACAACCGGATGCAGAGCGTCCACGAGAAATGCTCCCCCGGATTCTGCGTAAGCGTGCTGAGTGGTGACGTAGACTTCGACTTGGCCCACGCGGTTCGTGGGGCACATCAGATCATATTCCCCCATCCAGCTTGGCAGATCGCCGAGATCAATCAGCCGAAATTTGCCCATGCTCACCAGCACGCCTACGGACTGCGCATTTTCCGAGCGGTCGGTAATCGGCTGCTTCATGGCAGGGCAATAAGAGTTGCTCTCCCCACCGCCAGATAAGGAATGATCGATGTGCTGACCGGCTGCGGTCAAAACGGTCACGCGCAGGCCACGAATGGGAATCTCCATGCCAGGTTTCGCCAATGTGTGATGACCTTTAGCGCGTACTTTCAGATACGCCTGATAGAGCGGTTCGGCGCGAGGTTGAGTTTCTGTGGTCTCGCCGTGATCAATGAAATTGCGGATAGGCATCAGCGCAGCGAGGGACGGAACACCGCCGACATGATCGGCGTGGTAATGGGTGATCACCAGATAGTCAATCTGGTGGATTCCGGCGTCGCGGGCCGCGGCAAGAATCCGCTGGGCGCTGCGTCCCTTGTCCGGCCATCCGGTATCGATCAGCATCGACTTGCCCGATGGCGAAACAAACAATGTGGCTTGGCCGCCTTCCACGTCGATGAAATAAACCTTGAGTGGTTTGGATGCCGCCACGCCCGCAAGCGGCAAAGCCAACGCAAGAACCATAAGACCAAGAAGAGTTTTTTTCATGTGGGGAATCCTATCACAAATCGCGGCGCATTCCACAAGCTGTAGCGGCGGTCTCTGGCCGCCGGTTTTTTAAAAGTATAGACCGGCATCCAGAGGCCGCCGTTACAATGCAAAGACCACGCTGATCTGCGGCGAAGCCTCGCTACGACTGCCTGGGCGGAGCGGGGTTTAGATGGCTCTCGCACTCGGCACGCAATTGCTCGTACTCGCGCCATCCGGGGTCGCCCGAGCGATCACGAATGCGGATGGCGTCATCGAGCAGGTCGAGAGCGCGATGCCAATCCTCAGTGGGATTATTTGGGTCCTTCTTCCTCCCCATCAGTGCAATCGCGTATTGGCCGCGATTGCGGTGGAAGATTTCCTGGATGTCGGCCTCAACCAATGCCTGGAAGATGGGCAGCGCACGGGCATTCGCGTCTTCCGTGCCTGCTTTGCGATATTTCTCCGCTTTGAGGAAAATCCGCACCTTTCCAGCGATGGTGGCGCTCCGGATAACTTCCATCATGCGGTCACGCGTTTTATCGTCGCCGAGGCCGTGAGGGTCAGAAAGCCACTGGTCTACTGCGGCCAGGGCGGCCACGTCGTCTCCGCGTCCTTGCGCCGTTGCCACCACTTCGTATTTCGTATAGATGTAGCCGTAGAGCACGCCGCAGCACCAGAAATACCCAAGGATGGCCGTGGCCACAGGCGCGCTGGTAGTGCTATAAGCGACATGCCCGCCGTGAAAATTACGCGGCTCTACCGCCGCGGCGATGTATGTCGAGAGCGCGGAGACGAGCGGCGGCAGCTTGCTCAGCTCCACTAGGCTCGCGCCCAGAATCACTTTGGTGAGCCATTCGGAGATTTGCTCCAGGTTGGTATCGTAGAGCAACAACTTGGGCGGCGGATTGTTGGGCGCGCCCTTGCTGTCTGAAAGGCTGGGGAATCCGAAAAGAAAGCCGATCAGCACGCCCACGATAAATGCCGCGCCGGCTACCAAAACGCCGAATCCCGCGGCGCGCGCCACGAGGCCCTCCACCCAATGCTCGTAGCGGATGGAGTTGAAGAGAATGGCCGCGATGCCGAAAGCGGCGAAGAGCAGCAGCCGGTCCAATGTCTGCCGGTAAGTTGCAACCTCGGGCGAGTCGGACCGCCTCACGCGGCGCGCTTTGAATGCAACTAGCCCCGCCAGAAAGAACAAAACCAAAATGACGGAGAGGCTTACCTGCGCCTGAAACCATTCGCCGCGCTCTTCAGCGGCCACGCACACAAACGCCAGCACCGCGGCAATCACCAAAAATACCCAAGGTCCCACGCGGGAAGTTAGCTTCGCGATCCGGTCGGTATCGGGATCTGCCACTAAACACCTCCAGTGAAGAAATAGTCTGAGTTTTACGTTTGGATAATAATGCTGGCGGTTAGTATACCCCCGAAACAGGCCGTTGTGATATATGGTCTTTGAAAGGACCCTCTCACGGTGCTGGGAGGCTGGTACGTGCGGCAGAGGATTACTTTTTCGCCCAAAACATCCGGCAACCTTCCAGAATGCCGGCGGCGGCGCTTCGGGCGAGACATTCGCGGCGAAAGCGGCGCTTGGGGTTCAAAGTGAGGGGGCAAAGCAGCAAGTTTTCAATCACGGCCCTGAACAGATAACGAGGGATGCCGAAATAAAGCACGGTCTCTTCAGGCCAAATGCGCGCCCACATGGCCGCGCGGCCAATGTTGTAGAACCATTTGCGAAAATAGGCCTTATTCAATTTGTGCGTTTCGACAGGATGATAAACGACCGCTCCGGGCGCGTACACGATCTTTTCCCCATGACTCGTAAGCCGGCGCCCGAATTCATCATCTTCATAACCGGCGGCGGACTTTCCATCTGGTCCCAGATCGACTCGAAAGGGACCGTACTTCTCGAAGGCTTCCCTCCTGAAGGCGGCATTGGCCCCGTGGGCAAAATTCGTTTCCTTCGGCGCGTCCCCCAGATCGAAGTGACCCACGGCTTGTTGCCCCTCCATTTCCAACCAGGGAGGCACGGGATCGTTCCACACGGGAACAATCTTCCCGGCCGCGGCGATGCAACCCCATTCGTCCAAAGCCTTCTTCAAACCCAACATCCATTGGGAATCGAACGTAACGTCGTCGTCGGTGAAAGCGACGATGTTCCCCTTTGCTTCCTTAATCGCCGCGTTAAGGGCGAAGGACTTGCCTTGCCGCGGCTCGAAGATATAACGCGTGTTTAAGCCGAAGGCCACCGCGAACTCCTCGACAACATTACGGGTAGAGTCGGTCGAGTTGTTATCCGCGATTAATATCTCCCACTTCAGAGCGGGCGGGGCCGCGAGTGCTCGGAGGCTAGCGAGAGTGGTCTTCAGCCGGGCGGCACGATTGTAGGTGCAAATAACGACGCTGATGTCCATTAATTTGGAGGCGAAAAGGAGAAGAAAAACGCCAAGAAGTGCCCTATTTTTGTATTCGGAAAATCATGCTGGCGCGCCGCAATGTAAGGTCTTGTTCCGATATCAAACCTGCCCAGGCCGCGCTTCTTTTCCCAGGACTAACTTCTTCAGCTTCGCCTTTAGTCCGAGGAGCTTCAAAAGGCGTCCGACCCCGGTCGAAATTCTGACCAGAAAAAGGTCCGTTGCCACGATGAAATGATTTCTAAGCGTCCGCTTGAAGTACAGCACTCTGGCGCACGGAATGGAGTCAGTTTTGATGAAATCCTTATAGGCCAGGATGCCGTCGGTAAAGTCAAGGTAGCGGAAGCGGTTTTCTTCGAAGAGGCTTTTCATGAACAGATAATATAAAACATTGCCCGGCGACCACTGGCCATACGCCTCGTCATAGCCGATCATCGTATAGACAAGATTCTCGTGCTGGCCGACGCAGTAGGAAAACGCGATGGGGTGGTCCTCATGGAAAAGCACATAAGCTCGCACCCGGCCCGCGCTGGCGAGCGCAACCAGATGCTCAACAGGATACACTTGGGGAAACACGCGGCCGCCGGTTCTCTTTTGCCAGGACTTGCTCGCCACTTCCCCGGCAAAGACATGGAACGCTCGCATCTCTTCAGGCAAGCGAAATTCCTTCCAGCGGATTTCCCCTCCTGAAAACTCCGTGAATCGCTTGATCCGGCGGCGTAGATTGTGCCGCGCGTTCTGGCCCAGCTTCGCCAGGTAATCTTCAAACGAGCCGCTAAGATCGACGAAATAGCGTTCGCCATATTTCGGAATATACCGGATAAAGCGCGGAAGCTTCACAAGAACCGGCGGCTTCGTCTTTGCCGGCCACGCAGGGATGACCGCTACAGCAATATCAGGAGGAAGATCCTTCCAGGGCGGCACCGTTTCCTCAATGCCAAGATGAAGTCGGGTAAAGGGCGTCGTCAGAACCAGCGCCGGAAACTCCAGTGTCTTGAGCGTGCGCCCCGCGAGAGACATATAGAGGGCTTCGGTTGCAGGCTCCCACAACGCGCTATCAGCGGTTGTCACGGGCGTCTCTTGAGCAGTGCCAGTAGGGGCGCCAACAGGAGTGTCTGTAGGATTCACGCCTTATTATCTCAGCTATTGATGGGGTTGGGAAGGGATTGCGCAGCCGCCTACCACTCGCACTACAAGCAACCAAATGCCGCCGTTACGGATTCTGATGCGTAAACGCCAGCCGATTCGCGGGAAAGTGGAGTCAAAGCAGCAATAAAGACAATGACACCACCGACCAATGTGCCCAGGCGCATGCGCCCAATCTACACCCACTTCCGCTCATTCGTTTTGTCAGCAGGCCATGAGTGGCAAGCCGGTCCGCTATTGATCGGCAAGAGCTTGCATAGGCGATATCCGGGCGGCACAGTGAGCCGGCAGCAGACAAGCGGCGAGAGAGACCACCGCGATGATGCTGGCGGAGCCGGCGAGTATCGCCGGGCTGTAGGTGGGCACATGAAATAGGATTCCCTGCATAACGCGGCTCGTTAGCCAGGCTCCTAACAACCCAAGCGCCATGCCGACGGCGAGTAAGCGTAAGGCGAGAGAGAGAAACTGCCGGCGAATCTGCTCAGGCCGTGCTCCTAACGCGATGCGCACTGCAACCTCCTGGCGGCGCTGCGCCACAGCGTAACTCAGGACGCCGTAAGTGCCGACGGCGATGAGCAGCAGAGCTACTGCCGAGAAAATGCCGGCGAGCAGCGCCGGAGAGCGGCGTGTCATCAGGCTCGCGGCGATTCTGCTGTCCATCGTCTGGATGCGGCTGACCACGAGTTCGGGATCGATTCGCCGTATCACTCTTTGTAGCGCGAGAGCCAGGGGTTGCTGGCCGACGCTCCCGCGCACGACAACGAAGAGCTCATTGTCCGGGCGGTAGATATAAGGGTAATAGACGGCGCCTTGGGGGTCGTCGTCCGTAAGACCAGCTTGCTTTACACTGCTCACGACTCCAACCACCCGAAACGCTTCCGAATCAGGACCCGCTTCGGAACCCTGGAACAGGAGGTGGCCGATGGCGCTACTGTGTGGCCAATAGTGGCGGGCAAAATCTTCGTCCACTACGCAAGTTCGAATCCCGCGGCGCGAGTCCGCGCCGGTGAGAAACCGTCCGGCTCGCAGCGAAAGTCCCATGGCATGGAAGTAGTCGCCGTCAACACCATAAGAATAGTTTCCCCGCGGTGATTCGCCGGGCCGCAAGACGTAGCCCTTCACCGTGGCGGCGCTTCTACCGTTGTTACCGCTGAAAGGTATATTGTTGGCCACGCCGACGGCCAGTACTCCCGGTTGACGGCCAAGTTCGCTCATCAGCCTCTCATTGAACGCAAGGGCGGCCAAGGGCGAAGGATACCGGTTTCCAACTAATGCAACTTGTCCAGTGATCACGTGATCAGGCGCAAATCCTGGCGAGACCTCCATCGCGTGCTTGAGACTGAGCGCGAGCAATCCGGTCCCGGCTAAAAGCACGAACCCCAAGGCAATCTGGGCGACGATAAATCCGTGGCGCAGCGTCTGCGCGGCGCGGCCTGCAGTTGCACCGCGAGTCCCGAATTGAAGCGCGTTTGCCAGCGGAAGTCGAAGATTAAACCAGGCGATGGGCGCTGCGAGCAAGATACCCAGGACAACTGCCCCAAGTATGCCTGCCGCTACGACTCGCGCGTCGAGAGTGATGTGCGCGCCAAACGGTAAGCGATTGGCCCCAAGCGCGGCCACGAGGCGAATTCCTCCAGCCCCCACGCCGATCCCAAGCAGTCCTCCAACCAGACAAAGAAGCATAGTTTCCACGCCTGTATCAAAGGCGATGTTTCGCCGGCTCGCTCCCAGCGCCTGCCGCACGGCGGTTTCCTTCACCCGGACGTTTGCCCGGATCAGAAGGAGGTTGACAAGGTTGACGGCGCCTATCAGCATAAGCAGCAGCACTCCTCCCTGGAGCAACAAGAGGACGGGACGTATTGCCGCCACCTGGTCCGCACGGAGTGGAACCACAAGCGAGCGAAAACCAGCATCGGACATCATTTTGGCTTGAGGGTCAGTTCTCTCCAGTGCCGTATTCTGCCTGTCAATTTCGCTTTGGGCCTGCGCGAGGGCGGCTCCCTGTTTCAGACGCGCAATCATCTGGGTAACATTTCCTCCCGAATGCCGGTTTTGGGGTGCGCGCTGTTCAGGGCTTGACGGAAGCGGGAGATACAACTGGGACTCGGAGGAGAGAAAGCGGAAGCCGGGAGGAAGCACGCCGACCACGGTCTCAGGATGCGTATCGACCCAAATCTTCCGCCCGATCACGTGAGGATCGGCGGCGAATCGTTGCCGCCAGCAAGAGTTCGTAAGAATTGCGACATCATCGGTTTGATAGGTCATCTCGGCGTCGGTGAAGCTGCGTCCGATAACAGGACCCGTGCCGAGCGTAGTGAAAAAATCCGGAGACACCCGCGTAATCTGCTCTCGCTCCGCTGTTCCGTTCTCTCCGACGATCGCCGTGCCGAACGCGTAAATCGAGAGTGATCTGAACGCCGGAATACGGCCGCGGCGTTCGTAGTAATTGGTTATGGAAGCTCCATCCCGCTCTACATTGGCCTTCGGGTAGGTGTTGAATATGGTTACAAGCCGGCCGGCCTGCGGAAACGGCAACGGACGCAACAGAACTGCGTCGATCACGGCGAAGATCGTTAGATTCGCGCCGAAACACAGAGCAAGGGTCAGCAAAGCCGTTGCTGTGAAGCCAGGCGTCTTTTGGAACAATCGGGCGGCGTGGCGGATCTCCCTGCCAAGCTCATCGAATATACGAAGGCCGAGCGCCTCGCGACACTCTGCCTTGACGCAGTTAACGCCGCCGAACTCTATGCGTGCCCGGCGGCGCGCTTCGTCCGGCGACACGCCGGAACGCACCAGTTCCTCGGCATATTGCTCGATATGAAAACGTAGCTCCTCGGCCATTCCAGCTTCAAAATCATGTCGCGAGATGAGCGCACGAAACAGCAAACGAACACGCGCAAACATATCACACCTCCTCCGGTTTCGTATTCATGGCCGCTGCGATCGCAGATGCCAGACGGTTCCAGCCCGCAGCCTCTTCCCGAAGGCGACGCCTTCCGGCCGCGGTAAGAACATAGTATTTAGCCCGGCGGTTGTTCTCGCTCTGCCCCCATTCTGCAGTGATGAGACCCTGATGCTCTAGCCGGTAAAGTGCCGGATACAAGGACCCTTGTGGAACTTGGAGCGCATCGCGTGAGATCTGCCGGATGCGTAGCAACACACCATATCCGTGTAGTGGCTTTAAGGAAACTGCCTTCAAGATCAGCATGTCCAGAGTGCCTGGCAATAGGTCTGCAGTTTTGTCCATCATGTTATTCTCCTAGTCTATCTAAGAGTGTAATCCGACTCCCCTAGTTTGGCAAGTGGAAAGTACGGCGCTTGAGGCATTCCCTGGTCGCCGTTCAAAAGGCGTTCTGTTTCTGTGCTTTTCACCGCTGGCCTCTTTGTCTCTTGGTTCCACCAAAAACTGCCCTCAGCAACCACGCTGACAAGAATTGGCTCCAAAACGCAGTGGGCCTTAAAGACGACGCAGCGCTGTCGCCGGAAGCAGGAGCGTACGCCACATGTCCCAAGCAGACTGTTGGATTCCGCAAAAAGCACACGCGGGCCGCTCTGGACATCTCAAGGGAGAGCATTTACTGGAAGGCCGCTGAAATTCAGGCACGCAAGCAACGGGCTGAGAGGGCTCGCGGCTGGAATAGCTTCGCTAATTCCCGACAGCACCGAACTGAATCCCGTGGAGATCAGTGATCACTCATGCCGCAGAGCCGTCATGGGATTGACCTTCGCCGCTCGCCGCGCAGGAATGTAGCAGGCGAGCAACGCGACGGCGAGCAGGGCGACGGACACGGCGATGAAAGTCGGCGGGTCGCTCTTGCTAACCCCGTAGAGCAGTTGGGAGAAGCTAGAGAGCAGGCGGATGAGAATCAAACTCGCGGCGGCCCCGATGGCGAGACCTATAAGAGCGAGACCGAGCCCCTGGCCAATGACGAGGCGAAAGACGTCCCTCCGTTGGGCGCCCAAGGCCATGCGAATGCCGATTTCGTGAGTTCGCTGGCCGACGGCGTAGGCGACCACTCCATAGAGGCCGATGCCGGCGAGGAAGAGCGCGAAAGCCGCGAAGGCTCCGAGAAGCATCATGGCGAAGCGGCGCGGGGCGAGCGACGACTGAATGATGCCATGCATGCTTTGGAAGCTGGTGAGTACCTCATTTCTGTTAAGGCGGTCGCTGGCGCGGCGAATGGAGGCTATCAAACGGACATCATTCCCTCTCGAGCGCACGACGACGCTTGTGCCCGAGACTAGAGAGACCACACTGTCAGGCAGTTGCATAAAGGGAAAATAGACCTGCGCGCGGAGCGGATTCTCCGAATCGGTGTCCAGTCCCCACTGCATGACGTGGCCAACGACGCCGATGATGTCGTAGCAAAAAGTGTGGGCTTGGTCACCTTGGCAAATCGCTTTGCCGACGGCGCTTTCGTGGGGGAAATACTTTCGCGCAAATGCTTCATCGACGGCAACCACAAGTCTGGAGTGTTCATTATCAGCCTCGGTAAAAAAGCGGCCTGCCAGGAGCGGGATGCGCATGGCCTTCAGGTACTCGGGGCCGACGATGTAATCGAGCATGCCGTGCATCTGGCTGTCACTGGCAGGACGCGGCTGGCCATAGACCCAAAAGTGCTCGTCGTCCTCACTGTACATAGGAAACGTCGACCAACTGAGAGATTCGGCCTCGGCGCCAGGAACGCTGGAGATGGCGGCATCGAAATTCCGAAGAGCAGCGCGGATGGCCTCGGGCTGGGCGTGGTCCATTTGCGGCGGAAGCGCGAGGTTAAAGATGAGAATGTGGTTCGGGTCGAAACCAGGCTTAACCTTCCAGAGCTGAGAAAGGCTGCGGATCAGCAAGCCCGCTCCTGCGAGGAGCACAAGCGCGAGCGCCATTTGGAGGCTGATGAGGAGACCCTGTGCACGATGGCGCGAACCGCCGGCCGAGCCGCGCGCGCCTTCCTTAAGCGATTCGTGGGCGCTCCGGCGCGCGGTCCGGATTGCGGGGAGTGTGCCAAAGAGAATTCCCGCGCAGAGCGAGACGATTACGGTGAACCAGAGCACGCGGCCGTCGATGCCTACTTCACTGGCGCGCGGTAAGGTGGCGGGAAGCACGGCGAGCGCGATGCGCGTACCAAGGGCGGCGAAGGCAAGCCCGGCTGCGCCGCCAAGCATGGCGAGCACGGCACTTTCGCTGAGCATCTGCCGGACGAGGCGCATCGTGCCCGCGCCTAGAGCCGAACGTACGGCCATCTCGCGGCTGCGAGCATTGCCGCGCGCGAGCAGGATGTTGGCGATGTTCACGCAGGCGATCAGCAACACAAATCCCACTGCTCCGAGTAACAATAGAAGAAAGCCTCGGACGTCGCCGACGATGCTCTCCGTCAGCGGACTGAGAGCGGCACCCGTACCTCTATCAGCCTCGGGGTAGACCTTGGCGAGATAGGCGGTGACGCGCTGCATGTCATCGCGGGCTTGCTGCAGAGTGATACCAGGCTTCAGACGCGCGATGCCATGGATGAAGAAGCCGGCAAGGCGATTATTAAGGAGAGGGTTGCCGAACTGGCCAAGCGGGATGTAGACGTCCACGGCACTGAAATAGCCCATCGGCAAATCGAGATGCCCGGGAAAGATACCCACAATGGTATAGCCCTTGCCATCGAGGGAGATTTCCTTGCCGATGACGGTGGAAGACCCGCGGAATTTTTGCCTCCACAGATCCGTGCTGATGGCGGCCACGTGTGACATGCCGATTCGATCTTCGTCGGAAGTGAAGGATCGCCCGAGGACCGGCTTAATGCCGAGCAACGGGAAGAAGTCGGATGTGACTGCGGCGGCGTTCAGCTCTTCGGGAGCGCCAACGCCGGTGAGCAAAAAACCCGTTGGGCGCGAAACGGCAAAGAATGAAAAGCATTGGTTCATGCGGTGCCAATCGAGGAAATTGGGATACGAGATGGAGCCATTAGGGAAATTTGGCTTGCTGGCGTCAACGGTTACCAGACGACCGGGTTCCGGATAGGGGAGGGGGTTGAGCAGAACGCCGTTCACGACGGAGAAGAGAGCGGTGCAGGCGCCAATGCCAAGTGCGAGCGTGAGGACGGCGACAGCAGTGAAACCCGGGTTACGCCGGAGCTGGCGCAGACCGTAGCGCACATCCTGGATCAAGGTCTCGATGAAATGCGCGGCACCCACATCCCGACATTCTTCTTTCACTTGGTCAAGCCCTCCAAACTCCAGCCGCGCACGTCGGCGCGCTTCTTCCGGCAACATACCTGCTGCGATGTAATCGGCAATTTGCTGTTCCAGATGAAACCGGAGCTCGGCATCGAGCTGCCTTTCAGTTCGCGCTCTCCGAAAAAGTCTCTGGTACCAGCGCATGTTTTACTCCCACTTGCGTTTGGCAGGCGCTTGTAGCGCAGGGCTCGCCTTTTAGCCCTGCGGCTTTTTGGCCGGGTTAAGAAGAAAAGACCGCAGCGTTAAAAAGCGAACGCTGCGCTACAAACTCTAATTACTCCGCCGTTTGAAGGATCAGTGCGACCGCTCCGGTCAGTTTCTCCCAGTTCTCAACCTCGCTCTGCAATTGTTTGCGTCCTTTGCGGGTGAGCGAGTAGAACTTCCCCTCACGCCCCGTCTCCGTCACCTTCCACTCCGCCTTCAGCCAGCCCCGGTCTTCCAGGCGGTGGAGTGCCGGATAAAGAGAGCCTTGTTGCAGTTGAAAAAAGTCCCGCGAAATCTGCTGAATTCGCTGTGCAATCGCATAGCCATGAATTGGCCCGAGCGCCGCGACCTTCAGGATCAGCATGTCCAACGTGCCCTTTAGGAATTCCGCTCTTTCTTCGCCCATAAGTATACCTCGATGTCCTACCTATACTCTTCTGCCGGCTGAATGTCAAATGGAAAAAGCAAATGTGTTTGCGAGATGGCAGTGCCTGCCCCGGTCGCCCTCGTCTGCACTGCCGCCGTTCAAACGGTCTACTGACGAGGTTTATGATGCGGGTGGGATTGGGAGTAATGAAGAGGTATTGGAAAGCGACGGTGCTCGGCCCCCAATCAGATCATTCGGGATTTGGCTGCCGCGATTGAGAAATCATGTCTTGTGCTAGCGGACCAGCTTAATTTCTCCGGATTTGACACTCACAGCGCCATGCCGCCCGAAACTTCAATTCTCTGGCCATTCACCCAGCGATTTTCATCGGAGAGCAATGCGGCGATCATCGGTCCAATATCATCCGGCATTCCGGCGCGACCGAGGGCAGTCATGTCCGCGACTCGCTTATTGATTTCGGGGTTATCGCGCACCATTCCGCCGCTAAAATCGGTTTGAATAGCACCCGGCGCAACCACGTTGGCGGTAATACGTCGTGGCCCGAGCTCTTTCGCCAGGTAACGTGTCAAAATCTCGACCGCGCCTTTTGCGGCTCCGTATGCGGAGCTTCCGGGGATGGCAAATCGCGCGAGTCCTGACGAAATATTCACGATGCGACCGCCATCGTTGATGAGCGGAAGCAGCTTCTGCGTCAGGAAGTAAACACCTTTGAAGTGGACATTGACGATTTCATCGAACTGGGCTTCCGTGGTTTCCGCAAAGCTGGCATGTAGAGAATTGCCGGCATTATTCACGAGATAGTCAAATCGATCTCGTCCCCAACTTTGCAGTGTCTTGCTGACTTCAGCAACGAATCCGTCAAATGTACAAACGTCACCTGTGTCGAGGCGAAATGCGGCTGCCTTCCTTACCAGTCCTTCGATTTCACGGATCAGGGATTCAGCCTCTGCCTGATTCGAGCGATAGGTGAAGATGATTTCGACGCCGCGCCGAGCAAGATTGAGAGCTGTGTTGCGGCCGAGTCCACGGCTTCCGCCGGTGACGACTGCGATTTTATCTATTATCGTTTCAACCGTTTTATTTGCCATAAGTACTCCTTTGGTTTTATTGATGTTCTCAAAATACTGCCTACCAGGGGATCATGCCGTTTCTGTCGGAAAAGGCGCCTGTCGGGCCATCCTCAGGAAGCAGCGCCAAGCGGATGGTCTCGGCAGCGCCTTCTGGAATCGTCTGCGTCCCGCGATGGCCGTTGAGGTCAGTGGCTGTGTATCCAGGATCGGCTGAATTAACTTTGATGGCGCTGCCGCGGAGTTCGTTAGCAAGCTGCACGGTGAGCATGTTGAGAGCCGCTTTCGAGGCGCAGTATCCCAGATATCTCGAAGTTGGGGCGTACCCCGGGTCGCCGCCATGTTCGAGCGAGCCGAGCCCGCTGGAAACATTAACAATCCGCGCGGACGGAGCCTCGCGCAACAGCGGAAGCATGGCCTGCGCTACGGCAACGCTGCCCACGAAGTTAACACGCAAGGTGCGCTCGATCGCGTCGAGGCTGCTGGCAGTGGGCGGGCCATCGCCTGGAACCGCAATGCCGGCGTTATTGACCAAAATATCGAGATGACCGAAGTCGGCAGCGATCCTTTTGGCGGCGTCGGCGATGATCGCAGGGTCGGTGAGATCGATTGCCAGATAACGGGCATCAAGACCTTCCGCCGAAAGTCTGCCCGCCGCTTCTTCTCCGAGCCCTTTGTTGCGAGCGCCGAGCAGAACAATGCAGCCGGACCTAGCAAGCTGACTGGCCACCTCGAAGCCGATGCCCTTATTCGCGCCTGTGACGAGCGCGATTTTCTTGATTGCATTTTGCATATTCATCTTCCTCCAATTATATAAATGTCAAAATCTGATTCGATTCTGATTACGAACCTGAACTGGCGTGCCAAGCGTCAGGCTTCAAAATAACTCGGCCGGTCGAGGTCGGCGATAAGGCCCGGCTGCTGCGGCTCCCAGCCCAACTGGGCACGAGTTCGCTCGCTCGATGCCGGGTTGTCCATCGCTGCGAAGCCCGCAAACCAGCCAAAGTAGTCCGCCGCTTCCTCGGGAGACTTACCTACAACCGGCACGTTCAAGCGGCGGCCGATTACGCCGACGATTTCCCGGAGGGGTACGCCTTCCTCGGCGACCGCGTGATACCGGGCCCCTGCCGAGCCCTTCTCCAGCACGAGCCGGTAGAGATGAGCAGCATCAAGCCGGTGTACCGCCGGCCAGCGGTTGAGCCCGTCGCCTACATACGCCGCAACGCGTTTCTCACGCGCGATCCCAATGAGAAGCGGAACAAAGGCGTGATCGCCATCGCCATGGACCTGAGGAAGGCGTACCACCGCCACGTGCGCCCCACGCGCCGCCGCCGAAGATGCCGCCTCTTCCGATGCGACACGGGGAATGGTGGAAACTGGCGCATCTCCTTCGGTCGCGAGGCGTCCCGGCGCAACGAGTCCGGTTCCAGAGGTGACAATCAAGGGGCGGTCAGAGCCAGCCAGCGCGGAGCCGAGAGCCTCGATGGCCCGCCGATCGATCTCACAGTTTTCCTGGAATTTCGAGAAGTCGTGAATGAAAGCCGTATGGATCACGCCATCCACAGCAGCCGCTCCACTACGCAGACTTTCCAGGTCGGCAAGATCACCGCGGTGGACCTGGGCGCCCAAGGCGGCAAGTGACTTGGCGCCCGCATCGGAGCGAGCAAGACCGAGTACTTTGTGCCTCGCAGCTATCAGTTCTTTGATGATGGCGGAACCAATGAATCCGGTCGCGCCAGTGACGAAAACACGCATATTAACATTCCTCCTGGATCAAAATTTTTCCTTCTTTCTTGCAGGGCGCCTCGGCGACGTCCTTCCTGTCCTGTGCGCGCCTTCGCGCCGTTCAGATAGAGATAACGATCTTGCTATCATGAAGGCGATTCCTCTAGCTTTAAGTTTTTCGGATCGCTGATCCGGTAGAAGCGAACGATCCTCGGCATACGGCTCCCCATTCTTTGATCACTCCCCGTAGATGGCGCTCATCGAGCGCTTAAGCCAGATATTGACTAGCCGCTACGACTTCGGTAAAACGGAAAGTGTCTCCATAAGCGATTAGATAATTGGAGACTGCCTCCGGTTACAGTTTTTTTATGCGAGCTAAACGTTCCCAACCCGTCCCCCGAAAACCGCGCGCCGACGCCCAAAGGAACCGCGAGCGCATCCTGCAAGTGGCGAAGCAGGCGTTCACCCAATCTGGCGCGAACGCCAGCTTAGACGACATCGCCAGGCAGGCAGGCGTCGGACCGGGAACTCTCTATCGCCACTTTCCTACGCGCGACGCATTTCTCGAGGCCGTCTATCGGACTGAGGTAGAGAAGCTCGCTGCAGCGGAGCGGAAGTTCGCTGAGACCATGCCGCCGATCGAAGCCTTGCGAGCCTGGATGCTGTTGTTCGTTGATTACATTGCGACGAAGAAGATCATCGCTCCGGCACTGAACGCCCTGGTTGGAGGTCCTTCGAAGGTAATTGAAGCTTCCTATGCTCAGACCCACGAAGCAATTCGAGCACTAGTGAAGCGCGCTGTCGAGAGCAGCGACATACGCAAGGACCTGGATCCGGTTGATCTGCTTAAGGCTCTCGTCGGCGTCTCGTACGTGGCGTCCAGCCCTGACTGGCAGCAAAGCGCTAGGAGGCTCGTGGACATCCTCATCACCGGTTCGCGACCGATCAAATAGAGACGGGATTTTACCTTTGATTGCCGGTGACTCAGACAGAATCGTCCGGTTGACTCGTGGCGGCACGGCTCTGTGATCTGCGTCGAGTGAAGCCGAGCGATTTTCAAATTCCCAACAGCTATGCAGGATGAGAGCGGCGGTTTAGCGAGCGGGCGGCTCCAGAGAATCCGCAAAAACTTCGAATGGAGCCCAATAATACGGCTTTTGAAAACGATTCCCGGACTCGAGTAACGTGAGTTGCGCCCGGCGGAGCGCCGTTGCCGGATCCGATCCTCGGCGAAGAGCGGCATAGAGCTGAGCCATAAGCTGAGCCGTCGATTGGTCATCCACTTCCCAGAGTCCGGCAACGACGTGGCGCGCTCCAGCGCGGAGAAAGGCCCAAGCGAAGCCGACCAGTCCTTCACCCGCATAGGCTCGCGCACCCGCGCTCTGGCACGCCGAGATAGTCACGAGATCCGCTCGGATCGGGATGCGGTCCACGTCCCTGGCATAGAGCTTAAACAGCCCATCGTGTGGGGAAAGGATAATCGCAGAATCCAACGGATCTTCCCTGTTCGCGGCGGCGTGGGCAGCAAAATGAATGGCTGAGAATCGCTCGGGGCGCGCCGCACGGTAAGCGTCCGGTTCAGCAGAGGCGCCCGTGACCACCACGGCTGACGGAAATTGACGTCGGATCGAGCCGATCTCGTTCTTCGCGCTGAGAAGCGGAGGAAAGCTTTGCGAATCGGCGCTGATGGGGTTGCCAATGAGCAATAGTGGTAGAAGCTTGTGGCTTGCGGGCGCGAAATGAGCGGCCAGCGTATTGAGCGAAGGCGCCACAAAAATGATCGCATCCTCAATCCAATAGTGCGGGCTCGGTGCCGGGATTGGAATCGTGCCGAAGTTCAAGTTGTAGAGCGCGCCGTCCGGAACAATGGCTACCCTGGAGCCACGCGGAATGAAAGGGAGAACCGGCGCAAGCAAATGTTGGTAGAGAGAGTTTCCGGCCGAACTACCACTCGTGAGTGGATCACGAAGTTGGTCAATCTGACGCCCATAGACATCCACCAACTGCGCAATCTGATCTCCTGCAGGCAGTGTGAACGACCGCAAGCCTGCTGGTCCAATCATCCACAGGAATGACCGCCGCGGTGCAAGCCAATAGGAGAGAAAAATCGTGTGCGATTCGCTTGCCAGCCGCTGAAGTTGAGCTACGGTTATAGGTGCGGCCCGGGGATCACGCTCCTCTAAGCGTTCTGAGAGCAACCGGGCGCGACTGCTTTCCGCCACAAGCAATGCCTCGGCGCAGCGGCCGTGGGCGGCGAGAAAGTCGACATATTCCTGATAGAAGTTGATGAGGCTCGAGAGGTAGGCCATCCGATGTTCTGCGTGGGTCAGGGCGGCTGGATTGGTTTCAATCAATGCAACCGTCTTTTGCCACTGCGCCTCGGCTCGTCGAAAATCGCCTCTCGTCACCAACACGTGCGCGAGACCTGAGCGCGCGTCCATCGTGATTTCTGGATCATGAAGGCCCGACTGAGCCGAGGCCGAGGAAATAATCGATTGATAGAGTCTTTCGGCTTCCTCCGGTTCTTGTCTCAGAACGGCGAGGCGCGCGGCGTTGAGGAGCGGCAAAAAGCGCTCCACCGGATTGTTCATCTCCTGCTGTAGGGCGAGAGCCTGGTTGTTATAGACTTCGGCTTTTGCGAGATCACCCTGGTCCATTGAGACCGTTGCAAGATCGTAGAGCCAAGTGGCGACCCAGAATTTGTACTGGGTGCGCTGTGCAACACTTAAGGCGCGCTGATAATACACCAGAGCGTCCTTCAGGTCGCCCTCCGCATAGTAAGTGTCGCCAATCCGCCCTAGCGTGATCTGCTGTTCGGTCCACCAAGGCGAGCTCGCTTCATCTCGGTTCGCTTGCTCGAGAAACTGAAGCGCTTTTTCTGTTTCGCCCAGATCCAATTCACACACGCCAAGGTTATCCAGGGTCCGAGTGGCAAACCTGCGCGACCCGATCTTTTCGAAAAGGGGAAGCGCTCGCCCGAGGAAATCGACAGCCTCATCGAAGCGCGCCTGGCCGATCCGAATGTAGCCCAGATTGCCCAGCGCGCGGGCTTCCAGATATGCGTCCTTTTCCGCGCGCGAGCGATTCAACGCGTCCCGGAAATCCGCTTCCGCGCGCTCGACTTCGCCGGCGCGGCCAAAAGCGAAACCCTGACTGAGTTCGGTTTGAGTGACTAAGGATTGAGAGCCCGCGCGATGAGCAAGATCGATCGCGTGTTGGTAAGAATCGAGGGATTTACTAAGTTGGGAGGTTAAGAATTGAGCGATGCCGCGATTCAACCACTGCTCCGCCAATAGCTCCTGCTGCCCTGCGATGGGCGGGATTGTCCCCTCAATCAGCCCCGAGGCAGCCGCTTCATCACCTTGCGCGAGCAGCACCTCGGCCTTAAGAAGGCGAAATTTCCAATAGTATGCCTGATTCTTATCTCCGAGCGCCCTCTTCGCGCCTCGATCCGCGAGCGCAAGAGCTTGGCCCGATTCATCTTGCTGGTAAAGAAGCTGAGCCTTCTTATAGACATCTGGCAACGCGGCGCGCTTGTGATGGGCGCATGCAACAGTGCAGAGCACGAGGAGCAGCGGGCCGAAGCGGAAACGGATCACTCGCCCGTTATCAATAGCCTTCTCCGTTCCCTGCGACGATACACGCAGCGACATGCCCTTCCACCGCGCAGCCGAGGTCTATCCGCACCATCGTCAGGCTTCGCTGGTAAGGCTGAATGAGAAACTCGCCTAGATAAACTGTGCCGAAGTGCGGCACAAAAATCCGGCATCCCTCGGGCTTCAGCTCAGAGCAGTGCGGACGAATCTCGCGCACTAAGGAACAGAGTAACTTCTCGCCCGGCGACGCTACAGACCGCTCCTCGCCGAGAAGCTGGCGATGCCAGTCTCTATCAGTCTGCAGCCGCTCAAGGACGCC
>DASZAA010000364.1:0-17996 GCA_035945615.1 Terriglobia bacterium | reverse complement strand
AGCACACTGCGGCTGACCGCCGCTTTGCAGGTTGCTTCTCTGTGGATTTTCCTGGTGGACTGAAGCCACCTCCTCCTTTGGTCCACGGTAGGAGCAACCCGCAAAGCGGCTCTTCTAGGCCATCTCATGGCTTCCCATTGTTGTGTGCCTGCCCCCTCTGAGTGACACGATCCCTGGCAACTTTCCCCGCAGTGACATGATCCCTGGCACAAATTGACACGATCTATGGCACGCCACAAAAATTGACTTTCGGAAAAAGCGCAGATTTGAACATCACGCCGATACTCTCACGGAATAGTTGACACCCATCATCTTATAGCCTTCATCGAAACTGAGTGATCTCAGCGGCGAGCTGCCCGGTCCGCCAGGCACAGTGCCATATTGCGAGGACAGGGCTGCTCGATAAGCCGCAAACCGTTCAAAAAAAGGATGGATATATGCTTTATTGGGCGTTGGTATTTCTCTTGATTGCGATTATCGCAGGCGTTTTCGGGTTTGCTGGCATTGCCGCTGCATCAGCAGGAATCGCCAAAATTCTGTTCGTAATTTTCTTGATCCTGTTCCTGATCAGCTTGATCAGCCATTTGACGCGGCGCGTGTAAGTCTGAGCAGCGTTGACATTTGATGCCGCCGCGTCGCGCTTGCCAGCGCCCGTGAATCCTCCATGGAGGATTCACGGGCGCTTGAGCAACATTGCGTTTAGCTCTCACTCCCATGAAGGAGATTGCATGAAACCAACCGGAATTACCGGAATTATTCTCATCATTGCAGGCATTATTGTGCTGATTTACGGAGGCATCACTTATACGACCCACAAGACGCTGTTCAAGGCCGGCCCTGTTCAAGCCACGGCCAAAACCCACAAGACAGTTCCCTTGCCTCCGGTTCTCGGCGTGGTCTTGCTCGCAAGTGGAATTGTGTTGGTGGTTGTGGGAGGAAAAAGGGCCTGACTCAAACTCGATCCGCGCGAAGTCCGTCACGCGGCATTGCCATTCCGCCTACCGCTATCCGCCACCCCGGCAAAGCTGCTATTTTGATGCGGAGGCTTAAGAATTCATGAAAACATGGCCAGGCAAGCCCTATCCTCTGGGGGCAAGCTGGGACGGAGCCGGAGTAAACTTCGCGCTTTTCTCGGAAAACGCCGCCAAGGTTGAACTCTGTTTGTTTGACGGCGGCGGAAAGCATGAAGCCGCTCGCGTGACGCTGACGGAATACACCGACCACGTGTGGCATGTCTATCTTCCGGGAATCAAGCCGGGGCAACTTTACGGATACCGGGTGAGCGGGCCTTACGAACCAGAACAAGGGCACAGGTTTAACCCGGCTAAACTTCTGCTCGACCCCTACGCGAAGGCGATGGCGGGCAACTTTCAATGGAGCGACGCGCACTTTGGGTACACGATAGGAAGCCCGGAAGAAGACCTCTCGCGCGACGAACGCGACAACTGTGAAGGAATGCTGAAATGCGCGGTGATCGATCCGGCCTTTGATTGGGAAGGCGATGCTCCGCCCCGGACGGAATGGCATCAAACGCTGATTTATGAGCTCCACGTGAAAGGGTTTACGATTCATCACCCGGATGTTCCCCAAAAGCTCCGTGGAACCTTCGCCGGTCTTGCCTGCCCCCCGGTGGTTGACTATCTGCGCTCTCTCGGCGTCACCGCAGTTGAGTTGATGCCGGTGCACCAGTTTGTGGATGACCGCACACTGGTGGAGCGGAAGCTCAGGAACTATTGGGGATACAATTCGATCGGTTTTTTCGCGCCAGGGGCTCGCTACTCCAGTTCCGGGGTTGTAGGGCAGCAGGTGAAGGAGTTCAAGGAAATGGTGAAAGCCCTGCATCGCGCCGGAATCGAAGTGATCCTCGACGTGGTCTACAACCACACCGCCGAGGGCAACCAATTGGGGCCGACCCTTTGCTTCCGGGGAATTGACAACGCGAGCTATTATCTTCTGACTCCGGAAAATCCCCGCTACTACCAGGATTATACCGGCTGCGGGAATTCCCCCAACATGCGTCACCCGCGCGTGCTGCAGCTTATTATGGACAGCTTACGCTACTGGGCGCACGACATGCACGTGGACGGATTCCGCTTCGACCTCGCGGCAACTTTGGCCAGGACTCTTCAAGGCGTCGACCGGCTCGGCGCGTTCTTTGACATCATCCACCAAGACCCCGTGCTCTCTCAAACCAAGCTGATTGCCGAACCGTGGGACCTTGGCGAGGGCGGATATCAGGTGGGCAATTTCCCCGTTCTGTGGGCGGAGTGGAATGGGAAATACCGCGACACCGTCCGCCGCTATTGGAAGGGAAACGAAAGTCAAGTGGGCGACTTGGCGTACCGGCTGACCGGAAGCAGCGATCTCTATGAATTGAGCGGCCGGCGCCCCTATGCAAGCATCAATTTTGTAACCGCGCATGACGGCTTCGCGCTGCGCGACCTGGTCTCTTACAACGAAAAGCACAACGAGGCCAATGGCGAGGAGAACCACGACGGCTCGAATGACAACGCAAGCTGGAACTGCGGAGCGGAGGGCCCAACCGAAGACCCGCAAATCCTGGAGCTACGGGCGCGGCAGCAGCGCAATTTTCTGGCGACCTTGATGTTCTCGCAAGGCGTTCCGATGCTGCTCGCCGGCGATGAAATCAGCCGCACCAAACAAGGGAATAACAATACGTACTGCCAGGACAACGAACTTTCATGGCTGAATTGGGAGCTCGATCAATCGCAGCACGACTTGCTGGACTTTACCCGCTATGTCATCAAGCTGTTCCAGGAGCATCCCGCCTTGCGGCGGCGGCGTTTCTTCTACGGGCGGAAAATTCGCGGCTCCGAGGTCAAGGACCTGACCTGGCTGCAGCCCGACGGGTACGAGATGTCCGAAGAGGACTGGTCGAATGCTGAAACGCGCTGCTTCGGACTGCGGCTCGCGGGCAATGCGATCGATGAAGTAGACCGGCGCGGCAATCCGGTGGTAGATGACACGCTGCTCATCATTCTCAACTCGCATCATGAGCCGCTCGATTTCACCCTGCCGGTCGATCAGCCGGACGAGCAGTGGGACCTTCTTCTGGATACGCGAGAGGCCGCTGGGAAATGTCAGCATCCGCCACTCCAGACAGGCAAAGTGTACCCGATGGAGGCTCGCTCGCTTGCGATGCTGCGCATCAAGCGGAAGTAAGCACGGAACCGGGATGGATGAGTGAGGATAAAAAAACGTCCCATTTATCCCGTATGTCTCAAAAGTCTTAAAGTGAAGTGCTAGGCTGGAGCTTGGCATCATGCTGCTCGCTAGCCGTATCAGGGGGTCGGACCTTCAGGTCCGACAATGCTTCGCCCACCAGGGAGAGCCTTCAGGCCCTGAAGCTTCAGCGGCTAAAGCCGCATCCGAGAGCGGGCAAGTAATGGCGAAGTTGAAGCTCCGCCCCCCAACCCGGCGCCAAGGGGCACCGCTCCAAGTGGCACGCCGCAGAGTTTTAAAAACAGAACTCTGCGCTATGCAGCTTGCCCCGTAGCGGCGGCGTCCTCGCCGCCGGACTTTACTATTAAAAACCGGCGGCCAGAGGCCGCCGCTACAAAACTCGCTGGCGTCGCCAACGGGAGATCTCACGAACCATGATTGATCCAAATCGAAATTGCCCGTTAGTGCACATGAATTATTGCAGTAAGCAATTGAATCAAAGGCGGTTAAAGGCGAAAAGAGAGCGAAAACACAAAAAGGATTGTTTTACTTTTTGCAAGTTATAGAAACTAAGGGAAGATTAGGAATACGAACCGGAACGAACCGGAGTTCGAACCGGACGAAATCGGCTCAACTAATTGAATGTAAACGAATTAGAGAGATTTCCACTACGAACCGGAGCATCTGCAATAAAACAAAGGAGATGCCAGAGCCGGTTCGGTTCGTAACGGCTTTTTATGGTCAAAAAACGGGGATTTTGCTGGTTGCGAAAGGGCACGGCTTTGAGCCGTGCCATCGGGCAGTCCGTTATAAATTTAGCCCTCGCGCGCCGATGCGGCAAGCCGCACCAGCGCGCACGAGACGAAGAAGTCCTTTATGATCCTGCTCCGGCACGACTTGAAGTCGTGCCCTTTCGCAGAGGTCGCCGTTATAGAACGTCGTCGCTGTAGTCCGTCAGGCAAGCAGGAAGCTATTTATGCCGGGTCGAGCACATCCACGATTGCGCATGTGGCTGATGATCGCGGTTATTGCGATCTTGGGGATTATTGTGGTTTTATCCATCCTTCTCGCCCGGCTTTCACCGCTGAGCCGCCGGTGGGTGGTGAAAGCTTTGCGGGATCATTACCACAGCAACGTCGAACTAAAAAGTTTTCAGGTGACGTTGTTTCCCCATATCGTCGCAACCGGCGGCGGCCTGGTGCTCAGTGCCAAAGACAATCCCGGCGGCCCGCCTCTCGTCGCCCTCAAAAGCTTTTCCATGGATACGAGTTGGCTTGGGCTGCTCCACCATCCGAGCCGGGTCCGTCACTTGCGGCTCGAAGGTCTTACCATTAACGTTCCGCCCAGCAAGCAGAAAAACGAAGAACCACGCAAGAAAACGCGGCATCATCTACCCCCTTTCTATCTTGAAAATGTGGAAGCGGACGGGGCGGTGTTGAATATTTTTTCCAGTAATCCGCAAAAACCTCGGCGCGTCTTTGCCATTTCCAAGCTCCGGTTGCAGTCCGTGGGAGTCGGCAAGGCGATGTCCTTCCAGGCGACGCTGACGAACCCGAAGCCCATCGGTCAGATTCAGACGTCGGGAAGCTTTGGCCCCTGGAATCCGGTGGATCCTAGCCAAACAGCGGTCTCGGGAAATTATGCTTTTCATGACGCCGATCTCTCATCTATTCGCGGCCTTGCCGGAATATTATCTTCGCAGGGGAAATATCGCGGCGTGCTGGACCGGATCGAAGTTGATGGCGAGACGGATACGCCAAATTTTGCCCTGGGAACTAGCGGAAATCCTGAGCATTTGAAGACTCAATTTGACGCGCTGGTGGACGGAGTTACTGGGCAAACTCTACTGCAGCCGGTCAGGGCGGAATTAGGCCGCTCCTTGATTATCGCGCGCGGCGGCGCCTTTCGGACGGCGGGCGTAAAGGGGACCACGGTTTCGCTAAACATCACTACCGACCGCGCCAGCCTTGACGACGTACTCCGCCTCGCCGTGAAGTCCCGCACGCCCCCCATGACCGGCGATATTACTATTCATGCCCTCTTAGAAGTTCCCCCTGGCCGCGAAGATGTCGAAAGAAGGTTGAAATTGAATGGAAGTTTCACCATACGTTCCGCGCAGTTTACCGATCCTGCGGTGGAAGAAAAGGTGACGCACCTGAGCGAACGTGGTAAAGGCAACACCGGCCAGACCGGTGGCAAGAACGCCGCGTCGAACTTTAACGGACGCTTCGTACTCTCAAACAGCGTGATGTCATTCTCAGACCTCTCCTTCGATGTTCCCGGCGCCTTGGTCGACCTCCACGGCACTTACGGGCTGCTCAGCGAAGAGCTTAACTTCCAAGGCACGTTGCAGCTGCAAGCAGAAGTTTCGCAAATGACGACTGGAATAAAGTCCGTACTTCTACGGGCGGTCAATCCTCTTCTCAAGGGGAAAAACGCGGGCACCGTTGTGCCTATCAAAATCACTGGAGACAGGCAGCATCCGTCGTTTGGAATTGAGTACGGCAAGCTGCTGAAAAGGATTCGATAGGCATGGGCATGGCTCGATTCCGCTTGTTATTGGTTGCCTTCTGCATATTTCTCATGGGGAGCGCGGCGGCCGCGCAACAAAGCCCGTCTCAAACACCGGACAAGAATTCATCGGCCACCGGCAACACTCCACCGAGAAAGAAACACAACGGCGTCCTGGGGATCGTCCCAACTTACGACATCAGCAACAGCAAAAACCTCCAGCCTCTGACGCCGGGCCAGAAGTTCCACCTCGCGATCGAGGACTCTGCCAATCCTTTTGAGGTTGCGGAAGCCGCCGTAAAAGCGGAATATTATCGAGGGACGAACCCCCGCAAAAAAATTGGGTACGGCGGCACGGGCTACCTCAAACAGTGGGGAGCGTCTTACCTCGACGAGATTTCCGGCAATATGTTTCACACATTCCTCTACCCTGCCCTTCTGCATCAGGACCCGCGTTATTACCGGAAAGGCGAGGGATCGATTGCCGGACGCGTGGCCTATTCTTTCTCCCGCGTATTCGTCACGCGCGGCGATGCGGGGCAAAGGGAATTCAACGCGTCCTTGGTGCTGGGCAGCGCAACATCGACCGTGCTATCAAATGCGTACTATCCGCCGCGCGCGCGCAGCGTTGGGCTTACAATTGGTAATGTCGGATGGTCGCTAGTCGGCGACGGCGCAAGCAACGTCTTTAAGGAGTTTTGGCCTGACATCGCCCAGCGGTTGAGCAAGAATCGCTGAAAGGCGGCTAACTATGCTTGGAATCGATTCCCGCGCCGCCCGCACTACATGGACTGTCATTGTAACCCTGATCCTTCTCTGGATCGTCTATCAAATCCGCCAGACTATTTTCCTTTTCATTGTTGCCTTGCTTTTCGCCTACCTTCTTTGGCCCATCGTCGATTATCTGGATAAACGCCTGCCGGGCCGCTCGCGCACGCCCGCGTTAGTGATCGTGTACTCTTTGCTGATCGCGGCACTCGTTATTTTGGGGATAGAAATCGGTTCGCGCGCCATCCAACAGGCGAATACTTTGGCCAATAAAATTCCGGAGTTCCTTGCCTACCTGCAAAAGCCCACTACGCATGGCCGCGTGCCGGACATGGAGTCAGGCAGAAGTTTGGCCGCATGGGCAGGTCCGCTGGTGGCGAACTATTTGAGGAACCTCGCCTCATTGCTGCCGCGAGCCGGATTAAAAATCCTGTCCCTGGCAAAAGATCTGATCTTCATCATCCTGGTCCCCGTGCTGGCTTTTTTCTTCCTGAAGGAAGGGCGCGCGATGCGTACGCCGGTCTTGCGACTTTTGGGCAGCGGGCATCCCGCGCGCCAGGACCTCCTCGAGAGTGTCGCGCGCGACCTCGATGTGCTATTAGGCAGGTACATGCGGGCGCTGGTCACTTTGGCGGCGATCGCTTTTTGCGCCTATGGGCTTTTCCTCGCGCTGATGAAAGTTCACTATGCGATTTTGCTGGCTGCCATCGCAGGTCCGCTCGAGTTCATTCCGGTAGTCGGCCCTTTTGTGGCCTTCGTCATCGTCATGGTGGTCGCAGGATTGACCGCGCCGCACCGCTTAGTCTGGATATTTTTGTTTCTGATTGTTTTCCGTCTTTTCCAGGATTACTTTACGTCGCCCAGAATCATGAGCAAGCAGGTGAAGCTCCATCCCCTTCTCGTTATTCTGGGCGTGCTGGCCGGCGGAGAGATTGCCGGTGTCGCGGGGGCTTTCCTTTCGGTGCCTGTTATGGCGACGCTGCGCGTGATCTACATTCATCTGATGCGGCGGCAAATTCAGATCCCGGAATCCACCGTGGTTTTCAAGCCTTGACGCTACTCTCTTGGAGCTTTGTAGCGCAACTTTCGTCGTTTAACCCTGCGGCTTATGAAAAGGCTGCGGACCTCAAACGCGGAGGTCCGCTGGCAACGGTTTTGACCGGAACTGTATCTATAGCCTTATAATCGCAGGAGGCGTGGGCGAGAGACGAGAGACAGGGGACAAGGCCGCCGTCCTTGCTGCATTTTGACGCTTGCCCCTTGACTCTCCCTCCCGACGGGCTCAACACGAGGTGGGATGTGTTAATTAAAAAACCAACAGATATTGCGCCGTCTGAAATCACGCCCAAGAGCGTATACATCAACCGCCGGAAATTCCTTTTGGGCGCCTCGGCGGCCGCAGCGGGCCTGCTGGCGGCGGACTCAGTCGTGCGAATGCGCGCGCCTTCGGTCAAGGCGGAAGCTGCGGAGAAATTAACCGGCCTCGTCAAAAGCCCGTTCAGCACCACCGAGGCGATAACTCCAATGCAGGACGTCACCCACTACAACAACTTTTACGAATTTGGCACCGACAAGCTCGATCCATCCAAAAACGCCTGGAAGCTCAAAACTTCACCGTGGTCCGTCAAGGTAGAGGGCCACGCAGCCAACCGGAAGACTTACGATCTTGATTCGCTCATGCGTCTCGCGCCGCTCGAAGAGCGCATCTACCGCCATCGCTGCGTCGAAGCCTGGTCGATTGTGGTACCATGGATCGGCTTTCCACTGAATGTTTTAATCAAGCAGGCGCAGCCCGACTCGAAGGCGAAATACGTTGCCTTCCAAAGCCTCTATGATTCAAAGGAAATGACCGAAGGCCGCTACGCAGGCATTGCGTTTCCGTATGTCGAGGGTTTGCGCATGGACGAAGCCATGCACCCGCTGACGCTTCTCTGCTTCGGCATGTATGGTCAGGCGCTACCGAATCAGGACGGCGCGCCCGTCCGCATTGTGATTCCCTGGAAGTACGGGTTTAAGAGCATCAAGTCTATCGTCAAGGTCAGCTTCGTCGAGAAGCAGCCCCCTACCACATGGAACTTGGAGAATTCTCACGAATATGGCTTCTATTCCAACGTGAATCCGCACGTCGATCACCCTCGTTGGAGCCAAGCCAAGGAGCGCCGCTTGGGTGAGTTCTTCCGCCGGCCCACGCTGATATTCAATGGCTATGGCGATCAAGTAGCGCAGCTTTACACCGGCATGGACCTGCGCAAATACTTCTAAGCCTCGAATTGCTACGCGCCGCCGGAAGCAGTCCTGGATTTACCAATTTCTCCCCCAAAAGAATCGCCGTTCGGTCCATCTGGCGTTCCCGCCGCAGCCGGAAAATTGAGGCGATAAGTCACGATGATCTCATGTGAATAATCGCCGCCGGGCGACACCCGGCAGATTTCCTCGACCGGGACATTAAAAGGCGGCTGATCCAGCTCCACGCCGCGCCCGCGTCCAGTTTGCCAGTTAAACCGCACTCCCGAGCCTGCCGGCACATCAGGGTTGACTGGACCTTCGATGATTTCGGGTTGCGCTTCGGTCACATAGACATTGGGATATGCGCGAAGTTTGGCAAGAACCCTTGCGACATCGCGGTTCGGCAAATGCTGGAGAACCTGCCGGACCAGGAAGATGTGTCCGGCGGGCAAAGCCTCGCTCACCATGTCAAGGCGGCGGAAGGTAATTCGTTCATTAGCATATTGCCGCGTATTTTCGGCAATGAGGCCCGGAACGATGTCGCATCCGATGTAGTGAGCAAACGGAAGTCTCTTGAGCAATTCCGATCCGACGCGGAAATCCCCGCAACCCAGGTCAACCACAGTCGTTTTGTCGCCGATTTTTTTTGCCACCTCGGCGATGATCGGCGCTAACGCGTCGAGATAAACTTTCACTGGTTCGCCGCTCGATCCGACGCCTGAGTAGTAGGTGCGCCCTTTCTCCCAACCCCACAATTTGCGGTCGTAAATGTTGCGGAATGTCCGCCGTCGGTAGAGCCGCGCAAGCCCGCTTTCCGGAAAGAGGGAAGAAACCGTCCGGTTGGCCGCGTGCCAGAGCAAGGCGGCGGCACGGCGCGGATTGGCGGCGCGACCGGCAGTCCGCTTTAACGCGACGGCGGCGCGGCCGGCGGACGCCGGTGCGCCGTAATGGTCAGGTAATCCTGCAAGCAGCGGGCGTACCCAGAAATGGAAATTGCTATCGGTTCTGCGCACTCGGCCCGGAGTCAAATCGCGCAGGTAATTTTCCCACGCTGCCTTTTCCCACAGGTGGTTGACGTAAACTCCAGCCCGGGGTATAGGTTCGGTGGAGTTAAAAATTCTTTCAATACCTTGAGGGGTCCAGAGCGGCCAGAAGAACGCTGCCGGCGGGAGCACAGTGACCTCATTAGGAAACTCCTTGGCGAGGCGCATTGGAACGGACACAGCGTATTCAGCCCAAAATTCGTCGTCACCTTTTGAACGAAACGATTTAAACTCGCCGTGCCATCTGCGAAGAAACGGGGCGCCAGGCTCGGCGAGGATCACGGCGTTGCACAACCCGAACTCTCTCTGGTCGCCTTCCTGGCCCATGACTACCGAATGCTGTAGCAGGTCTTCAACGTCACGGTGTACAAAAACATCCGTGTCCAGGTAAATCCCGCCATGCTCGATCAATTTCTCCAGCCGCACAACATCCGCTCGATGCGCCACGTGAAGGAGGGGATTACCAAAAATCTCCCGCGGCGCTTTGATGCGCATTACTTCCACCATGCCGCGCGTCAATTCCCACCAGGGGCCTTCAGGCGTGTATTCACACCAAAAATAGACACGGTCCGGTTTGATGCGCTCGACCGCGCTTTTCACGCAGGCATAGTGAACCAGGCTCCATGGCTTTCCGCCAAAGTCGCTGGAGAACCCAAAACAATAGTGTAGTATCTTGGGAATCATCTCTGAATCCTAACAGGAACTCGGACCATCGCGCCATACTTTCCGCCGCTTCACGCCGCGTTTCGTCTGATCATTATTGTGGTGCGCTTCCAGAAGATGGGGTTAGGATCACGGCCACGCCGCCGCCGGGAGCAAGGTTGGCGGAGAGATGGCCGCCCGCCTTCACCCCTTTCTTCGTGATCATAAGGCTCTTCGCGTTCTGGCTGGCATCGGGGCCATCGGCGAAAATCTGCGCCAGATACGTGCCCGTGCCAAGGAACGAGAGCGGAATATCGAGCTTGCGCGGCGTCCAATTAGTGATGCTGCCCAAATACCACTTATCGCCATTGCGCCGCGCGATGGTGACGTATTCACCCGGGTCGCCGTCCACCACCCGCGTTTCATCCCACACCGTCGGCACTTGATCGAGAAACGCCATGCCAGGCGAATGATCGTAAATCTCGGGATAATCCGAAAGCATTTGCAACGGACTGAAGAAAATGGCGTAGAGCGCAAGCTGGTGGGCGCGCGTGCCCTGGCACATCGGGTTCACCTGGCTGGGCTTGAACTGCGATCGAGTGGCATTGTTGAAGCAACCGGGGGTGTAGTCCATAGGCCCGGCGAGCATCCGGGTAAAGGTAAGAATCACATCATGATACGGCGTCGTGCGGGTGCTCCACTTGCTGTATTCCATGCCCATTACGCCTTCGCGGGTAAGCTGGTTGGGATACGTACGCCTCATCCCAGTAGGCTTGAACGCGCCGTGGAAATCGACCACCAGATGATATCGGGCGGCGGTGCGGGCAACGTTGTAGTAGAAATTCACCATCTCCTGGTCGTCGCGATTCATGAAGTCAATCTTCACCCCCGCGACGCCCCATTTCTGAAATAAAGGGAAGGCTTGGGTCATATACTTTTGCACCGACGTCCAGTGCATCCAGAGGATCACCCTCACATTGCGCTGCTTGGCAAAAGCGAGAATCTGCGGCAGGTCAACACGCGAGTTCCAGCGCGTGATGTCAGCGGCAGAGTGGTTCTTCGGGTCGGTTGAGGGGCTTGCCCAGCCCGCGTCGATCAGCATGTAAGGGAAGTGATGAGCGGCGGCGAACTGAATGTAGTGCTCGAGCGTGGGCGTATTCATGCCAGGCTTGAAATTCACGTTGGTGTCGTAATCGCCCGACCACCAGTCCCACATGGTCTTTCCCGGCTCGATCCAGGAAGTGTCTTTCAGCGCACAGGGCGGATTGAGGTTAAGAATTAAATCGCTCGATTCGATCAGACCGCCCGGACGCGGGTTCACTTCAATCACGCGCCACGGTGTCGTCTTGGGGGCGGATGCGACCACCGCCTCGCCCGGATGGCCGGGCAATGGCGAGAGTTTGCTTGCGAGACCGTTCGGCACGCCCGCCGCGCGACCGAGGTACATGCCCGCGTAGTCCTCAAGGTCGGCTTCGAGCAGCGCCACCCAAGGGCCGCCGGGAACGTGGACCAACAAGGGAAGGTTCACAATGGACGAAGGCTTGAACTGGTCAATCGAAGTCCTGTTGAACTCGCCTTCGTAGGGCGTGGTGTAACTTTCCAGATCAAGGGCAAAGGCCGGAGCCGGATGCTCAAAATAAAATCCGGTATCTTCCTCCGAAATCACGAAATGCTCGAGAGCCGGTTGCTTCGGCAGAAAATAGCGGAAGGCCACGCCCGCGTCATAGGCGCGAAAAATGACATCGAGGCGGCGATGAGGCGCCTCGCGCTCACGCAAATGGACGGTGAGCTGATGGTATCGATCGCGCACGTTAAGGTCCGTATTGATCGGGTCTTGCCATGAAGAGTCGTGCGAAATCATGCTGGTGCTCACAATCGAAAAATCGTGGTCGAGCGCAGGCGCGCCCGTAAACTCAATGCCGAGTGGCGAATCTACCAGCACGGGTTGGCCTGCGTAAGAGACGTGGTAATACGCGCGCTCGCCCGTAGCGGAAGACAAATTCTTCAACTCGAAGCCAACCGCAACCTTCCCGTCTGGCGAGGTTACGATAAGCGGCTGGGCCGGCGCGGCCATCGCCGCCGGACTACAAACAATAGCCAAACAAGCTACTAATAGAGCCATCAACCTGATTCCATTGCTCATACAACCTCCGGGAATTACCGCGGTCTCCGTGCCAGCATATTGTTAACCCGCAAAAGTGCGCCGTCACGAAGCCCGCATCATATCGTAAATCCCAGCGCGGCAGAAGGGGTTCACGCTACAAACGCGCGACATTGCGAAGAGCGGCCAACTTGTCAAGGCGGCACGACGGCGTCAAATGAAACGAAAGAGACGGTCTACCTCACTAGAAAGGATCTAATAAAATGGAAGGGAGCGTTGTTTGGACCACGGAAGCCTGAAAAAGCCGCTAAGCATCGATTAAACAATTTAGAATGAATGGCTTGTAGGCACGGATTCGAACCCCGATGCGCAGATCCAGAGTCTCTCGCGGGCTGCTGATACTAAACGAAATCACCAACTTAAGTTAGCAATTTCGACACAAGTCGAGCAAAATCCGCAACCCCCCGCGCAGCCCATCTTCAGTCCAGCCGAACAATCCTAGTCAGTCGGCAGAACGACAAAACGGAGGTGAGAAATGAGCCAGTTTTTGCCACCCGGCCCGCGGGCGCGTCTCGCAACTCCAGAATGAGCCAACTTGGTTCCGGTCGCCGCCGTGACTCCTTCATTCACTACACCTCGCCGGTCTGACCGGCGCACAGGAGAAAACGTATGAACAGCACAGCCGTAGTTGAAGAACCAAAGAGCCAAAACGCAGTCGTTCAGGAAATGCCACTGGACCGCATCTAGCCGTCTGCCGCGAATCCGCGCCAGAGCATGGACAGCAGCGGACTGAAGGAGCTCTGCCGAGCCGAAGACAAACTTAATCGACACTCTTGACGGGCAGCGTCACGGGACCAGGAAGGACTTGATAGTCATCGTAGACCATCTTGCCGTCGATGAAGACTTTGACGCGGACCCTGTCTCCATCGCGGCCGCTGACGGGGATTTCGAATCTTCCATAGTCGTCCGAGATCGCTTCAGCCCTCTGGCCGTCGATGAGGATTTTCACCTGTTTGGTTTTGCCAGGTAAGGGTGACACGGTGCCTTTAAGCACCGTCTCGGGAGGTGGCGCCCTTTCCAGGCGAAGATCGATCACGTTGCTGTTGACCGAAACCTTTTGCACCATCTCTTTGTAGCCTTCCACCTGGGGAAGCACGTCAAGCGAAACTCCCCAGAATTTGTGGGCGATCCCCTTGAAGTCCGCTTCGCCATTGGAATTGATCGGCTCGGTGCGGCGAAGATTGTCAAAGTCAATGGTGATACTCCCCGAGGTGATCACGGGTTGGTCGGCGGCGTTGGCACGGACCGTCAAATCAAAAGTCTCCGAGCGCGGAACCAGCTTGAAGCCGCCCACCACAACAAGGCAAAAAAGTACGACCGGCCCTCCCAATTCGAGGGCGGTTCCGAATTGCTTATAGGTAAGGCGCGCGTAGCTGCGCATAGCGCCGAATAAGGCAGTGGCACAGGAAAGAGCCCACGGAAACAACAGAAGGTAGAAAAATTGATCCTGAATGCCGCCCGCGACCAGTCTCGGGACTTCATAAACGTAGAGGAACAAGAGGGACGCGCCAATCAAGCCCGCCACCAAGGCGATCCACGCATACGCTTTCGCCGATAAGGGTTGCTGAGATACGGATTCTTTGCTTTGCCTCATGCGTTTACGCCTTATCTGTCTCTCGAACGTATCGCAGCGGACCGGTCTTCGAACTCCTTCGCCTCGCGATCCCTGCCCAGGGCGCGCAAGGTGCGGGCGATGTGGTCCGCGCCCTTGGCTAACTCGACGTCGTGCGGGTCCAGAATTTGTTCGTCGACGGCCAGGGCTTGTTTGTAAGACTCGAGCGCCTGGTCGTACTTGCCCTGACGATAGTAAATGTCGCCAATGTTGGTGAGAGAGACCGCTTCGCCCCGGCGCGAACCAGCCTCCCGGCTGATCGCCAGGGACCGCTGGTGGGTCTCCAGCGCCTTTGCATACTGACCCTGATCGTAGTAGATCGCGCCGATACCGTTGAGGCTCGCTGCTTCGCCAGAGCGGTCGCCGATCTCCCGGCTGATGGCCAGGGCTTGCTGGTAGTAATCGAGGGCCGGGGCATACTGTTCCTGCATGTAATAGACGCCCCCGAGGTTATTGAGGATTGTCCCTTCTTCCTCGCGGTCGTGTGCTTCCCGGCTGATTGGCAACGCTTGCTGATAGACCTCCAGCGCCCGGGCGAATTGGCGCTGGAGCTGATAGTCGAAACCGATGAATATGAGTAGCTTCACTTCGGAGGCGCGGTCACCCTGCTCCCGGCTCATCGCCAACGCCTGCCGATACGCGTCCAGCGACTCGTCGTAGGCACCCAGAGCGCGGAAGACGAAACCCATGTTGCCAAGGATTGTTCGTTCGGCCGCGCGGTCGCCCGCCTCCCGGTCGATTGCCAGGGCTTGCTGATAGTACGCCACGGCCTGGGAGTACTGGGCCTGCGTGCGGTAGAGGAAGCCAATATTGTTGAGGGTTCTCCCTTCACCGGAAAGGTCGCCGCCCTCTCGACTTGCCTCGATGCCCTGTTCGTAGAACTTCAGCGCCTGGTCGTACTGGCCGTGGCCGCGATAGAGCTCGCCGATGTTGTTGAGAATGGTCCCTTCGCTCGCGTGCCCGCCCACTTGCCGGCTGATCGCCAAGGCTTGCTGGTAGACCTCGAGCGCCCGGCCGTCCTGGGCCGTACCGCGGAAAACCTCCCCGATGTTGATGAGGGTTCTTGCCTCGGCCGCGCGGTCGCCGACATCCCGGCTGATGGCCAGGGCTCGCTCGAGGGGAGGTTCAGCCTCAGTGTATTTTGCTTGCGCCAGCAGCACAACTCCCAAGTAGTTCAAAACGATTGGATCCTGGCTCCGGCTGGCTCCGATCTTCGCCAGGGCGGCTTCGCTATCGCGGAAGGATCCCTCCAAGTACTCTGCCTTGGCGAGGAAAAAGTACTTCTTGGGCAGATCCGTACGTGAAGAAGTGATGGACTCCTGAAGATATTTGCGGGCCTCCGGGTAACGTTTCGCATTCAGGGCCGACAACCCTCTGGAGTAAGGGTCTGTCGCGGTTCGGGTCCACTGATTGACGGCGGCATCGAGTTCCTGCACCGTGAAGCCCAACTCACTGGCTTCCTTGGAAAGGAAATCATCCGGGTGTGACTCCGGGTCCGCGCCGAGCTCCCGCGCGGAGACGTTGGACAAATTGACAGGGATTTTCCCGGAGAATGCGGTCTCAGCCACAACTGCCAGACCCAAGTTGTTGATAAGGGCTGCGAACTCAGGGCGGGAGGCGTCCTGCTCGCCATTGTGATGTGCCATGGTGCTTCGGGCGTGCGGAGGAAGACTCAGAGAGTTGTCCGCTGAAGCAGGCGACTCGCTGCCAGACAGAGAGGAAACGGGGCCCCCTTTGACGACAGGTTGGAGTTCCAAGGTGCTCTGCTTTTTCTCCACCAGCTTCTGGATCGACGGCCCAGAGAGCAGCAGCTTGTCTCCTTTTCGAACTACCTTGATCGAGATCGTCTCAGCTTCGGGGTTCGGGAGGTAGGTCCGGCCGCGATCGTTTACAAAGGGGTCGATAATGATCCACTGATCCACTTCAAATTTGATCGGAAAGCCGATCTTGAATTGTTTGGGCAGAGCAATGGTAAACTCCCCCGAATCGGTGGTTTTGTCGCCGCCGCCGTTTTGCACCCGCACAATCGTTTGTTTGACGGGTTCGTCGTCGGCCGTCCTCACCGCACCCGAGACCGAGAGTGCCTGCGGGGAAGCGTGGGCTACAGGCCTCGAAAGAAGGAGGAGGAGGATCGAAACGCCGAGGAGAAGCGCTCTCCGCCCAGTACACATCGTGGCCTCGCGAGAAGCAAGCTGGCTCAGAAGTATAAGCGATTTTAATTAAGACTTCCGTCATTATACAGGAGTGCGAATCTTGAGCCAAGGGATGAACCTAAAGAGTGCTAAGGAGCGGCAGTTGCGTGCCTTGAGCAACTCGAAACCAACCGGATTGAAAGGCTCGAATCAAATCTAAGTAATGTTCCGGCGTTTCAAGGCCTGTGCCTTTGCTTTCAATGCGGAACAGATTTCCCGATCCTGCGCTTTCGTATGCGCCGAGAGCCCACCGGTATGTTTCTCGGGCGACGCCAACTTCCACCACGTTTTTCAGCGCATCGGTAGGCAGCACTAAAGCCAGCGGGCGACCGGCCATAGCGCCAGCGACTTGCGGGAGATCAAGCTGCAATAGCACATCTGGAATGAAAACGTCAGCTCCGTAGACGTAACGGTCCACTTCGGCGAGCGAGCGGTAAGAGAGAAGGCTGCGCACGCAAATCAAGGATCGAATACGAGTGTCGAGGAGTGCGGCATAGAGACACCACAATCCACCTCTTCCTCGCCCGATCACATGCAGAGGCTTATTATCAACATCGGCGCGGCTCATCACGTAATCGATGCTGCGCAACACATCCTCCACTCGCATTCCCAGCAGCGACTGGTCCATGAACCATGCCATATAAGACAGGGCTGTTTCCACATCAAAGAGCTGCCCAAAAACACCACTGGCGCTTGACCCCGAGCGATGGAGAGGCCGCGTTTCTCCAATTCCCCGGACATCGACGGCAATAGCCAGATTTCCCTTGCGGGCCAGCGTGTCGAGCAAGCCTGCGCTCAAGCCCGATTCCTCCGAACCTTCAAATTCCATGCCGTCTGTTTCGATGCCTTCGTCACTGACGTAAAGAATGATTGCCGAATCTCGGGTTTTCCTTTCCGGCACAAAAGCCCACGCCGGGATGTATATCCCAGGCGCGGAAAGAAATTGGATTTTCTCGATCCGATATCCCTTGCGGTGCGTTGTAACGACGCTACGCACGTTCAGGGGTTGATTGGATTTCTCGTAGTGCAAGAGTTGGCGGATCTTATTCCGGGTTTCGGTGAAATTGGCTTTAAGTTGCGCCGAAGTCCGCGGAATTGGCCGCTCGGGAGGCAGTTTCGCCTGCTTTTTTATAATGAGAGAAAAAATCGTCTGCCCTTCTTGCGAGTAGCGAACGGACCCGTCTGGCATGCAATACAAAGACTCCGGTGGCTCAAGCTCAAACTGCGGTTCGACTGCCGGACCACTGCGGTTATAAAACCAACGGCAGAACCAATCCGTTGTCGCGAGCCTTAGCTTAACGGTCCAGGCATGCGGATCATCCGAGGAGATCGTTGTGAATTTCTCAGGAAACCCTAGTTCTTGATACCTGGCATGGATTGCTTGCGCGCACCGGTCAAAATCCGGTGAGTAATGCTCAACTGCCGCAAGGAGCGGCCGAGGAGCAATGGCAGAGCTTAAGTCGACGCCATCAACACCATAAAGCGCCGCCGGAAATAGGTTTTGCTCAATATCCGATGGGCCAAGCGGTTCCCACGGCGCAATTCTCATCGGCCAGCGATTGGTTATCCCGCCTTCGATATTGGCTGCGCATCGGATGCGGTCATCCGCCACGCTGATGAAAGTCGTCAACGTGCCACCACCCGAGTGGCCGGCGCAG
>DASZAA010000363.1:0-8863 GCA_035945615.1 Terriglobia bacterium | reverse complement strand
GCCAGAGGCCGCCGCTACAACCGCTTTGGTAGCCACGGCGCTTACTTGCCGCAGGGCCCCCCATCGATCAAAACCTTTGGACACCAGCGGCAAAACCTAACCTCTTTTCCCGGAACTAGACGATCAAGTTTCATGTCATACCATCGATGCAACCCAAGATAGCACAGCAGATTTTTAAAACAATTCGATTCGTGCATTCTGTGAGGCCATAGCTTTGCCAATGATCCTGCGAGTGTTACATCGAAAGAATCCGTGAATGACCTTGGCGTTGGGGTTCTCTCCGTTGTCATCCTCGCTTCCCTTCGGGATGGAGCTTATGCCTACTGCGGTTTCTGGAAAATCAGGTAATAGAACTGCTTGCCGTCGCTCGGCCGGGTCATGCCGCGCTCGCGGCGGACGAAGCGAAATCCGGCCGCAACCACCTCGGTTCGCTCCATCTGCTCAGGCATTCGATGCCGCTCATAATAATAATCGCGGGGATATCCTGCGGGCGCGGCGCCGTCCATCAATCCGAATATGCCGCCCGGCTTGAGCGCAAGAAACAAATGGTGGAGCATGGCGGTGTAGGCGTGCCACTCGTGGTAGGTATCAACCGCGAGGGCAAAATCCAGGCTATTGGGAGAGAGGTGAGGGTCATCGGGCGCGCCGAGGATCGTCGAAATCTGCTTGAGGCCCTCGCGCGCTGCCTCGCGCTGGATCACGTCCAGGTGGCTCTGCACGATGTCCACTGCGTAAACGTGTCCGGTGGGGCCTACGCGGTCTGCCAAATGAAAGGTGAAATAACCTTCGCCGCTGCCTACGTCCGCCACCGCGCTGCCGCGATGCACGCCGAGCGCGTCCATGACCTCTTCGGGATGCTGCCAGGCGTCGCGCGCGGGTCCAGCGTTTTGCGCAGGCAAAAGCTCCGCCGGCGAGGTAAGCGCCAAAAGGGCAATGAGTGTGATGAGCGCGCTCATCATGACGCCACCCGATTTCTTCGCAATCCAGCCGTCACGAATTGTCTTGCCACTCATGGCGCTCCCGATTTTTAGTTCAGTGCCTCGTAATTGCTTTAAATACTGCCGCTGGCCGATAGTGTTATCACTTTAGAGACATGGGTCCACAACCTTGCGCAATTCTGAAAAACTCTTTGGGCACTCTTTCTTAACCTGTTCCCAAATCTTTTTAAAGGCCGGGAGGCCCAGATTGGTTTTAATTCCCTCGCTCCAATCACGCCAAGTCTCGGGCGTGACCCTTTTCTTATCATGGAGAAATGCCTGCTCGTTGGAAAGGTCGATGTAACGGTAAATGGCATCCCGACAGCGATCTTGCCGCTCTTTGTCGGTTGGCAGATCTAATCCTAGCCAGACCTCTATGGGGATGCTTTTCATGATCCTGCGGTATTCCCGTGTGAGGCCGTCTTCAAAAGTAGTTCTAGCTTGTTGCTTAACAAGCCTGATTTGCCACCAAACGAAACCGACGCCCACAGCCGTCGCGAAAGATCCAACGGCTTCGACGAGGTGAAAGGCCCCTGTCCAGGTCATATGTTGTCCCCCCGCTCCTCAAATCGCACAGATACACGCCGTCCAAGCGGCATTTGCCGGCAAGATGCCGGCGCTACAAGCTGTTTCATGGTCCAACTATTTGCGGGACACACTATCAACTTTTCCGTGGGTGCGCTTTTTCCCCTTTCGCCGCGACCTTCTCTTTCGCCTGCGGATGCTTAGGGCTTGGGGCTGGCGGTTTTTCCGGCTCCTTGACGCCTGCCATTTCACGCAAGGCTTTGGTCATTTGAGGTTGAGATTTAATCTTGCCGTCGAGGACCGCAAGAAACACCTTGTCCATGATGCTCTCAAATCTCGCGCCGGGTTCAACGCCCAGGGCTTGCAGCTCCTCGCGCGGCAGTTTTGCTTTAATCTGTGGATATTTGACCAGAAAATCCTTCACCCGGCTCTGAACGGAGGACTGCGGAAAATTCATCAGCACATAGAGCATCAGCGGTTGGGGCTGGCTTTCGAGCAGTTGGTAAACGAAGCTGCGCACGCGCGCCTTGCCGCTGGCGAGCGACTTCGCCAGCTTGCGCGCTTCGGAGTCGAGCGACTGCACGACCTTGAGCGTCTTTGGGTCTTTGACGGCGCTGCGCAGCAGGCCGGCGCGGTGCGCGGGAGGCAGCTTGGAAACCAAGGCGTCGAGATAGACCACGAACGGATCAGCGCCCGGCATCTGGCGGGCAGCCAAGCGAATCTTTTCGAGCCGATTCCAGGGGACCTTTGCCAGTGTGAGACTTTTCTCCAAGCCGGAAAGAATCCCCTTTTCGGCATAGAGCTTGAGCACCTTTGCCGGATGCTCCTCGCGCAGCGCCGCGCCAAGCTCGGCCCCTTGTTGCGCCGGCGTCATCTCCGCCCAGCATTTGCCGTCTAAAGCCGATTGGAGCCACCCCGCGGTCTTCGCCTCCGCCTTAAAACCCATGCGCATCGCGAGCCTAAGCAGGCGGTAGATGCGCGCCGGGTCTTCGCAAAATCCGTGGCTGTGGAGCGCGCGCAACTCTTTGTTTTCGATATCGAGCGCGCCGTTTGTCGGGTCAAGCAGCAAGCCGCGCGAATTAGGATGGAGTGAGATGGCCATGGCGTTGGCGGAAAAATCGCGGCCGCGTAGGTCATCGAAAATGCCCGCAGTTTCGATCTCGGGCGGGCGTCCTGGCTTCGAGTAGACTTCGCGGCGCGATATGCCGATCTCCGCCTCAACCCCGTTACTGAAGTGGAGCGTCGCGGTCTGGCGGTGCTCGTCGAAATGAGAATGCTCCAGTTCGACCGCCGCGGGCGGCCGGGGAGCGCCCGGCAATTCGCGCGCGGGCTTTTTGGCGCCGCCCGACTCCAATGCATGCACGATCTTCTGCACGCTGCCCTCGGCCACGAAGTCCAAATTGCGGATGCTATTCTGCCCGCAGGTGAGGTCGCGCACTGCGCCGCCCGCCAGATAAAGGTTAATGCCAAGGCTCGCCGCAACCCTGCCGACATGATTCAGCGCCTGAAGTTGGGGCGGGGAAAGCCTGATTTCCATCAGAAAGTTGTAGTCGCTCATCGGCTTCGCATTCTAGGCTCAGCGCCGCAGCTACGATTTACTAACCGTAGGAGTCACACGGACTCGTCAAGCCGGCGCCTGGTGCTCGAAGCTCCTTATGCTCGTGGATGATATGCCTGATAAACCTGCTTTAACCGTTCTTTGATGACGTGCGTATAGATTTGCGTGGTCGAAATATCGCTGTGCCCCAGCATCAATTGGATGGAGCGCAAGTCCGCGCCCCGCTCGAGCAGATGCGTAGCAAACGAGTGCCGCACCACGTGCGGTGTGATCGGCGCCGCAATTGCCGCCGTTCGGCCATAGCGGGTGATGATTTTCCAAAAGCCCACCCGAGAAAGCCTCCCGCCACGTTGATTCAAAAAGAGATAGGGGCTTTCGCCGCGTTTAAAAAGTTGGCTTCGACCTTGGCGAAGATAGTTCTCGACGGCGGCCAATGCGGACTTGCCCACCGGAATCAGCCGTTCTTTGCTTCCTTTGCCCAGGCAGCGCAGAATGCCCATGTTGGGGTCAAAATCGGCGCTGCGCAGGCCTACCAGCTCAGAGACGCGCATTCCGGTGGCATAGAGCAGCTCCAGCATGGCTTTGTCGCGCAGCCCGGCGGGCGTCGAGGGGTCGGGCTGACGAAGTAGCGATTCCACCTCGTCCAGGGCGAGATGCTTGGGCAGGTGCAACTCGACTTGGGGTGAATCGATTTCAGCCGTGACATCGCGCTGCAAGCGGCCTTCTTTCAATAGAAAACGAAAGAAATTCCGCAGCGAAACCAAGTGCCGTGCAACTGACCGCGCTCCTAACCCCTGTCCGTACAAGCGCCGCATGAATTTACGCACGTCGTCGCGGTCGATTTCAGCCAGTGGGCGCTTTCCGGCAAATTCCGCAAACTTCAGCAGATCGCGCCGGTAACTCGAGACCGTGCTTTCAGAAAGTCCCTTTTCCACCCGGATGTAATTGAAAAAGCGGGCAAGTTCGAGGGCAGTCTCTGTCGGTTGGGAGTCATTGGCACTCATTCCCGCTCCGGATGGCGACGGAGGTGAGGGCAGCGGCGGCGCGAAGGATGTGTGTGGCCTACCCGGCATAGAATTTCTGGCCGTATTCTAATAAATAGTTATTTTTTAATAACTTAATTGGATATTCGCTTTGTTCTGTCCTCTCAAATTGCGTCAATTCACGTATTTTCAAGTGGATACTAGCACAATGGCGGCATTGTTGCAAAATTTTGTGATTACCTGCCGGGTCGTTGTAGCGGTCTTTGCCCGCCGGTCGAAAAACGATGGCCAGAGACACTTACAATTACAAGTCGGAGAGTTAAAAGCAAAATTCCCCCGCTACAAAAATGGCAGCCAAAGCTGGCAAGGGCCGCTGGTACAAAACCTGAAAATTGGGTCTTGACACGCCCTATACACTATTTTACTCTAGGGATATTGCGGAAAGGCTTTGAAGAGTGACGATATGAAAGAGACGGGGCAGCGCGACTTGTTCCCAGGCGCGCTCGAAATGATGATTCTCCGGACGCTCCAGCGCCAGCCTCTGCACGGCTACGCCCTCGCCCAACACATCCAGCGCGCGTCCAAGGAGTTGCTTCAGATTGAGGAAGGCTCGCTTTACCCGGCCCTTCAGCGCCTTCTCAAGCACGGACTCGTCAAAGCGGAATGGGGCGTTTCCGCAACCCATCGCCGCGTGCGCACGTACAAATTAACCGTGGCAGGGGCAAGGCATCTCGAAAGCGAGATGACCCGCTTTAACCGCATGTTTGAAGGGATTACGCGCGTGCTGGCGACGGTCGAGTCATAGAAGCAGTGACGAGCGTGTAGCGCAGAGTTTTGCATTTAAAACCCTGCGGCTTTTCAGCCTTCCCAAAGAAAAGCCGCAGGGTTAAAAAGCGAACCCTGAGCTACAAAAACCGGCGTCGAGACGCCGCCACAGCGGTTGCAGTTTCATAAGGTCAACATGGAATTACTGATTCGGTTTTGGAGAGAGCTAACGCATTTCCTGCGGCGCGACAGGTTCCAGCATGATCTTGCCGAAGAGATGCGCGAGCATCTGGAAGAAAAGGCCGCTGAACTGGCCGCGAGCGGGATGCCGGCGGAAGAAGCGCGCCTTGAGGCGCAGCGCCAGTTTGGAAATGCGCTCCTTTTACGGGAAAAGAGCCGGGACGCGTGGGGTTTCCAATGGCTCGAGACGTTGCTTCAGGATTTACGCTTCGGCCTGCGCCAGCTCCGCCGCAATCCGGGCTTTACAGCGGTGGCTGTCATAACACTCGCCCTCGGCATCGGCGCGAATACTGCTATCTTCAGCGTCATTGACGGGGTGCTCATTAATCCCCTGCCCTTCGAGCATTCCAATCGGTTGGTGCTCCTCGGGCAGCGGGTCCCACATTTCGGGACAAATGTATTTACGACGCCGGACTTCCTCGCCTGGAAGAAACAGACATTCATACCAATCGCTGCACACACATCGCTGAGCTTTAACGTAGGTGAAGGAGACCGAACACAACATCTTGAAGCAGGATTGGTTTCTGCCAACTTTTTTTCCCTCCTGGGTGTCACTCCAATTGTGGGGCGGGGGTTTCTCCCCGACGAGGATCGGCCGAACGCCAGAAGAGTCGTTGTTCTAAGTTACGGAGTATGGCAGCAGGACTTTGGCGGCGGTCGCTCGGTTCTCGGCAAGACGCTGGACCTTAACGGCCGGCCATTCACCGTGATTGGCGTGATGCCACCGAAGTTCAGCGGCGGCTTGCCACTCACTGAAGGCATCTGGATACCCCTGGAAAGCGAGCCCACTTTCGCAACCACACGCCTGAACCGCAGCATCCACTGGCTGTTCGTGTTCGGCCGCCTCAAGCCGGGCATCAGTCTCACGCGAGCGCGGAGCGCGATGACTGCAATTGCTGGCAGCTTGGGTAAGCAATACCCCGAGACCGATGCGAACCTGGGCGTTGATGTCACTCCCCTTGCCGATTACGTCGTCGGGTCGATTCGTCCGGATCTTCTGATGCTTTTTGCCGCTGTCGGTCTTGTCTTGCTCATCGCCTGCGCCAATGTCGCTAATCTGGTCCTTGCGAGATCCACTGCTCGCGCGAAGGAAATCGCGGTAAGAATCGCCGTGGGTGCTGGGCGCGCTCGCCTCGTCAGGCAAATGCTCACCGAAAGTGTTCTACTGGCCCTTGTCGGCGGTGGTCTTGCCTTGGTCCTTACGTTCTTGAGTCTCCACGTTCTCCGGCGTTTGAATCCGGGCAACATTCCCAATCTGGAACAGATCGGCATCAACCCTGGCGTATTTCTGTTCGTCGTAGTCGGTTGCATTCTGACCGGAGTTTTGTTTGGTGTCGCTCCTGCATACCAGGGTTCCAAGGCGGATCTCAACGAAGTGCTTAAGGAGGGCAGTAGAGTGTCGGGCCTCGGATCTGGTCGCAAGGAACTGCGCCAGATCCTGGTGGTTTCGGAGGTTGCGCTGTCTTTGATGTTGCTGATAGCGGCCGGCCTGATGGTGAGGAGCTTCCGTGCCCTCGAGTCAGCCCCCTTGGGTTTCAATCCACATCGGCTCCTTGTCATGCAGCTCACTCCCAATCAGCCCGAGCACTCGGTGAAGGAGATACCTGCGATTTATAAACGCGTGCTCGAGCGAGTCCGTGCTTTGCCAGGAGTTGATTTGGCAGCGATTGCGCGCGACCTCCCGTTGGTAGGGGCGAATCCTTCCTCCCCGTTTAGCATCGCCGGGCAGCCCGCTCAGTCTCCGCAGGAGCGGCCCATTGCGAGATACCGCGCAATAAGCCCGGATTACTTTCGCACGATGGGCATTCCGTTGGTGAAAGGTCGGGCGTTCACTGAAGAAGATGACGCGACGGGGCCCGCAGTTGTCATTATCAGCCAGGGAATGGCCCGCCGGTTTTGGCCTCACCGCAGTCCCATCGGGGACCAGATAAAGCCTGCTTCGGGGGCCAGCGGTTGGTGCACGATCATCGGGATCGTCGGTGATGTGAGGAAAGGCGGGCCGGTGTTCCCGATCTATCCGACCATGTATTATCCCTATCTTCAGGTTCCCGCGGAGTACATTCCCCTGATTGAAGGTTCTATGAGGCTAGTGATTCGGAGCTCGCTGCCCGCCAGCGGCGTGGTGACATTGGTGCGGAGAGAGGTTGAGTCGGTCAACAGTGGGACGCCCGTGTATAACGTTCAGACGATGGATGAAATCGTTTTCACTTCCACGTCGAGAGCCCGTTTCGATATGACCCTTTTTGGTATCTTCGGTCTGCTCGCCTTATTGATGGCAATTGCCGGCATCTACGCCATCATTTCGTATTGGGTCGCTCGGCGAACGCATGAGATCGGAATCCGTATAGCAATCGGAGCAAGCAAAGGTCAGGTGTTGAGATTAGTTGTACGGCAAGGGCTCAGGCTCGCCCTGATCGGTGTGGTTCTCGGAACCATCGCGGCATTGATCCTCACGAGGTTCTTGTCGAGCCTTCTCTACGGCGTCAAGGCGACGGACCCCCTCACTTTTGTTATGGCTGCCGTGGTTCTCACGGCCGTTGCCCTACTCGCCTGCTACCTTCCCGCACGCCGCGCGACGAAAGTCGATCCGATGGTAGCGCTGCGCTATGAATAGGGCAGTGACGAGTGACAAGCGTGTAGTACAGGGTTTTGCATTTAAAACGCGGCGGCGAGACGCCACCACAGTAGTTGTGGCTTCATAAGGTCAACATGGAATTACTGATTCGGTTTTGGAGAGAGCTAACGCATTTCCTGCGGCGCGGCAGCTTCCAGCATGATCTTGCCGAAGAGATGCGCGAGCATCTGGAAGAAAAGGCCGCAGAGCTGGCCGCGAGCGGGATGCCGGCGGAAGAAGCGCGCCTTGAGGCGCAGCGCCAGTTTGGAAATGCGCTCCTTCTGCGGGAAAAGAGCGGGGACGCATGGGGTTTTCGATGGCTCGAGACGCTGCTTCAGGATTTACGCTTCGGCCTGCGCCAGTTGCGCCGCAATCCGGGATTTACAGCGGTGGCTGTCATAACACTCGCCCTCGGCATCGGCGCTACAACGGCAATTTTTAGCGTGGTGAACGGCGTGCTGCTCAAGCCTCTGCCGTACCCGCACCCGAAGCAACTTGTCGCCTTGTGGCTCACGGCTCCAGGGATGAATATCAAGGACCTGAATCCATCGCCGGCAATCTACTTCGTCTTTCGCGACCAGAACCGTACCTTCCAGGACCTGGGCCTCTACATGGGGGTATCGAGGAACGTCACGGGCAATGGTGAGCCAGCGCGCATGGAGGGCCTGGACGTGACCTATGGTTTCCTCCCGACTCTGGGGATCAGGCCTTTGCTTGGGCGATCCTTCACGCGGGCCGATGATGCGCCGGGAAGCGCGGCAACCGTGATGCTCACCCACGGTTACTGGTGGCGTAAGTTTGGCGGGGACCGCACTGTGATCGGGAAAACAATGACTGTGGATGGAAAGCAGCGGCTGATCATCGGAGTGTTGCCTCAAAAGTTCCAGTTCGGAGGATCAGACCTAGCTCTGCTTATTCCATTGCAAATGGACCGAGCCAAACAGTTTCTGGGAGGATTCGCATGGTACGGTATTGCCAGGCTCAAGCCGGGAGTGACGCTGGCCGAGGCCGATGCGGACGTGGCGCGGATGCTTCCCATTTATCTAAGAAGTTTTCCGGTTCCGCCGGGCTACACCACTAGAATGTTCGAGGACGCGCGCATCGGGCCGAATCTTCGGCCACTGAAGCAAGACGTCGTGGGCGATGTAGGCAACGTGTTGTGGGTTCTGATGGGCGGAATCGGGCTGGTGCTGGTGATCGC
>DASZAA010000362.1:0-3790 GCA_035945615.1 Terriglobia bacterium | reverse complement strand
GGCGTTCGATCTCGCGGCGGCGTGCTCTGGGTTCCTTTTCGCCATGACGGTGGCGGAGCAATTCGTCCGCAACGGCAAGGCGAAATACGTGCTGCTGGTCGGGGCGGAACTCCTCTCGCGCTTCCTCGATTACAAGGACCGGGCTACCTGCGTGCTTTTCGGGGACGGCGTGGCCGCGGGCATCATCGGGCCTGCCGCAGCACCCTCGGGAATACTGGCTACGGAAATGCACACCGACGGAAGCTTCGCCGAGCACTTGTATATTCCAGCGGGCGGCACCGCGAAGCCCGCTTCGTGCGAAACGGTGAAAGCGCGGGAGCATTACATTAAGATGCGCGGCAACGAGCTTTTCAAAGTGGCTGTGCGTAGCCTGGAAGAGGTTTCGCGGCGTGTCCTCGAACAAGCCAGCCTTACGCCCGGACAGCTTGATCTTTTCATTCCCCACCAGGCGAACCAGCGCATCACCGACGCTGTGAGGGACCGTCTCGGCGTGAGTCCCGAAAAAGTTTTCTCGAACATTAGCCGCATCGGCAACACCTCTTCGGCGTCCATCCCGTTGTGTCTGGACGAGTGCGTGCGCAGCGGGCGCGTCAAGAAAGGCGACCTGATTCTGATGTCGGCGTTCGGGGCCGGAGTCACGTGGGGATCGGTGTTGATCCGGTGGTAAGTGCTGTAGCGGCGGCGTCTTGGGTGGGGGTCGGATCTTTAGGTCCGGCAAAGAGCTTGCTTTTCGAGAGGCCTTCCGGCCCTGAAGCTTCAGCGGCTAAAGCCTCATCGGAGGGTAGCCAGGTTATGGCGGAGCTGAAGCTCCGCCCCCCCAGAAAGCCAGCGGGAGTTCCCCATCTCTGCCGGGGCTGTTTGCTAAAAGACCGGCGGCCAATGTCTTTAAGGGACCGCTGCTATGGCAATGTAGGAGGCAGCATGAAAATTGCGATCATGGGCGCGGGGAACGTAGGCGGGGCGTTAGGCAAATTGTGGGCTGCCAAGGGGCATCAGGTCATGTTCGGAGTTCCCGATCCCCAGGGAGCGAAGACGCAGGGGTTAATCAAATCCATTGGAAAGCAGGCGCAAGCCGGGAGCGTGAAAGATGCCGCTTCCTTCGGCGAGGTGATCGTTCTGGCTACTCCGTGGCCAGCCACGCAGGATGCCGTCCGGTCGGCGGGCGATCTTGCCGGAAAAGTGGTCATCGATTGCACGAACCCTCTCGCGGCGGACCTCTCTGGGCTGCTGGTGGGCACTACCAATTCTGCGGGGGAAGAGGTGGCGCGATGGGCAAAAGGTGCCAAAGTGGTCAAAGCTTTTAACACCATCGGAGCGGATAATTTCGGTAATCCAAAGTTTGGCTCGGAAGCCGCCAGCATGTTCATCTGCGGCGATGACGCGGCGGCGAAGTCGCTGGTAGGCGGGCTCGCGGCGGAATTGGAGTTTGACGTGATGGATGTTGGGCCGCTGACCACCGCAAGGCTTCTCGAGCCGCTGGCCATGCTTTGGATTCACCTGGCTTTGAAGCAGGGCTGGGGACCCACCGGCCACGCATTCAAAATGCTCCGCCGCTAGGGTTGCTGAAAAGCTCCACAGGGGGTTTTTGTTGGTTTGTAGCGCAGTGTTCGTATTTTAACGCTGCGGTTTTTCCCTGGGGGACGGAACGGCCGCAGGGTTACAAGGCGAACCCTGCGCTACAACGCCGCTGCATTTGAACCAAACGAAAAAACCATGGTCAGGAAAGCACTGACTGTGGCTACCTGACTTTATTAGCATTCGGCTGAGACAAAGACTCAATTGCTCAAAATTGCCTTTCTGTTCCCCGGCCAAGGCTCGCAGGCTCCCGGCATGGGCCGCGAGCTTTTTGAGAATTATGCGTGCGCCCGCGCTGTTTTTGAAGAGGCTGACCGCGCCTTGGGCTTTCCGCTCTCGAAGTTGTGCTTTGAGGGGCCGGCTGACGAGCTTCAGCTTACGGCGAATACACAACCCGCGATTCTTACGGCTTCGGTAGCGGCGGCGGCGGTTCTGCGCGAGCGCGGCGTGCAGCCTGACTTTGTTGCGGGACACAGTTTAGGGGAATATTCGGCCTTAGTTGCGGCGCGCGCTCTCACGCTTTGCGATGCCGTGCGACTCGTGCGCAAGCGCGGCCAGTACATGCAGGAAGCCGTGCCCGTGGGGGTTGGCGCGATGGCGGCTTTGCTCGGAGGCGAGCCGGAGGCAGCCGAAGCGATTTGCCGGGAGGCCGCGCAGGGGGAAGTTTGCGCGCCCGCCAATTTGAATTCAGCCGGGCAAGTTGTGATCGCAGGCCATGCCTCAGCAGTCGCGCGAGCTGCTGAACTTGCTCCAAAGCATGGCGTGCGCCGCGTGGTAATGCTCAACGTGAGCGCGCCCTTTCATTGCGCGCTCATGCGGCCTGCAGCGGAAAAGCTTGCACGTGACCTTGCGGCAACGGAAATTCATGACGCTGAAATCCCTGTGATCCGCAATGTGGACGGGGCCGCGGTCACGAGCTCCGTGGAAATCCGTGACGGGTTGGAGCGCCAAGTTGTTTCCCCTGTGCGGTGGGAAGAATCGATGCGGAATCTTTTGGGAGCTGGCGTGAATCTTATGATAGAAGCCGGCCCCGGAAAGGTGCTTTGCGGGCTGATGCGGCAGATTGACCGCCAAACTGGATGCTTGCACGTTGAGGATTCCGCGTCCCTTGAAGATACCTTAGCAAAAATGAGGAATGATGGGTGATAGCGCGAAGTTTCTGGAGGGCCGGATAGCCCTGATTACGGGCGCTTCCCAAGGTATTGGACGCGCCTGCGCGTTGGCGCTGGCCGAGGCCGGCGCAACGGTTGGATTGGGCAGCCGCAGTCTGGAAAAGCTGGATGCCTTGGCAGAGGAGATCCGCGGACGTGGCCAGAATGCGGTGGTTTTGGGTCTTGACGTGGCGGATAGGGCGTCCGTGAAGGCTGCAACGGCGAGTATGATCGAACAGTGTGGGAAAATCGATATTCTGGTCAACAACGCTGGCATCACGCGTGATAACCTGCTGATGCGGATGAAGCCTGAAGATTGGGACGCGGTGATTAAGACAAATCTCGAAGGCGCTTTCCACTGCATTCAGGCGGTGTTGCCGGGGATGGTGAGGCAGCGATACGGCAGGATTATCAATGTTGCTTCCGTCGTCGCGCAGGCGGGGAACGCCGGGCAGGCTAATTATATTGCGGCCAAGGCTGGGCTGATTGGGCTGACCAAGGCGGTGGCGGCGGAAGTCGCCAGCCGCAGCATCACGGTGAATGCCGTGGCCCCGGGCTTTATTGATACTCCGATGACTGGAAAATTGCCGGAGGCGGTGCGGCAAAAAATTCTGAGCATTATTCCGCTACAGAGGATCGGAACCGATAAGGAAGTGGCGGGCGCGATTCGCTTCCTGGCCTCGGATGAGGCATCCTATATCACGGGACATTGCTTGAACGTAAACGGCGGCATGTACATGGCGTAAGAGCAGGTATCAGATTTTAGGCGTCAGAATTTAATCAGGGGTTTGCATTTGCCCCGAGCTATTCTGCGAGCATCTGGCGCATGATGGAATGTGACCCTTGCATTTTCACCTGACACCTAGCACCTGACACCTGTTAGAATATCTGACCACTTCATAAGAGGAGGAAGAACGAATGGCTTCCATTGACGATAAGGTCAAACAGCTCATCGTAGAGCAGCTCGGCGTGGATGAGGCGGAGGTAACGCCGACGGCCCATTTCATTGATGATCTTGGGGCGGACTCGCTGGACATCGTGGAGCTGGTGATGACGTTTGAGGA
>DASZAA010000361.1:0-12279 GCA_035945615.1 Terriglobia bacterium | reverse complement strand
ACAATCGGCCATGTTATTGGCCCGGTCATCGCGCGGCGTGAGGTGCTTCAGGTTCCATCGTTGCTCGATGAATTTGAGAACCGACGTGAAGTCATACGTGTAGTGGGACACATAGCCCTGCTTAACATAAGGGGAGATCACAATCATCGGCACGCGGGGGCCATAGCCGTAGGCGTCGACTTCCGGGGGCAGCGCATGATCGTAGAAGCCTCCGTAATCGTCCCAGGTAAGAAAAATTGCCGTGTTCTTCCAATACGGGCTTTGCATCAAGGCATTGACTGCCCGCGTGACGTACCACATGCCCTGGATAAGCGGCTCCGGCGGATGCTCGCTATCCTGAAAGTCCGGAATGATCCACGAAACCTGCGGCAGAGAGCCATTTTTCAGATCCTGGAAATATTGATCTTGCGAGACCATCCGGTCCATTTCGGCCGGGTTCTCGCGGATCGTCTTAAAGCCTGGCAAGGGATTCCAGAGCGTAAAATCCTTCGGATCAGGACAAGCCAGGTTAGAGAGACGCGCGTTCATCACACACCCCCCCGCCGGATGCTGCTTTGTCTCGACGTAATACTTCCAGGTGATGTTTTTACCCCTGAATCGCTTGACAATCGAGGCGAAGCTGAAACCGTCGTCATCGTCCGTTTCTCGTTTGAGCTGGGTCAGCGAGCCGATATTATTGGTCTCGCCAGATTGTGCAGCGACCGTGAAGACGTGGTTTGGGGAACTGCCCGTCATTTCTGACGAAAAGAATCGGTCACAGAGGGTGTAATGCCGGGCATAATTCCAGTAGTTCGGAATATCCCGCCCATCGTAATATCCCATGGTGTAAGGCGAGCCTTCCGCCCAGACGAAACCGTCCATCCTTCCGTTATCGTATACCGCATGGGCGGTTTCCCAACTGTGCTCAAGATCGAGAAGGGGCTGTCCAGGAGGCATGTGAAAAGGCTTCACGCAGTCTTTGCTGCCGGGCATTTTGGGCAGGCAGGTCGAGGGCGGAAGGCCGTCCGCCTCGGGAAAAGTACCGAAATAATTGTCGAAGGAATGATTTTCCTGAATAATCCAGACGACGTGCTCGATTTTTTCGCTGCCGGGAATGATGACTTGCGCGTTTTGGGAAAATAATGCGGCTGGAGCGGCCAGTGCGGCCCAAGCGCAGAAGATCAAAAAGAATTTTGACCCACCCGTAATCTTATCCATTGATTCTCCCTTGTCATGAAAAATGCTGTGGGCGCAGCCTTCGACCGCAAGCGGCAGAAGGGTCCTTCCAACTCAAGCTTGGAGCGACTTAGTATATAACATATGTTCGACATAGAGTTTCTGTCCGCGAAAACATTTAAAAAGCTATTTTGTTGCCGCACACCGATGCAATACTGTCTGTTTCATCCGCCGCGTGTTGTAGTAGAGTGTTTGTAGGATTGAATCTTGAGCATCTGGAAATCGCGGCTATGCCTCCTAAACTTGTCACGCTTCTCGGACCCCATCGCGGCAAGGTTTATAACTTTGACGAGAGCGAGCAGAAGATCAGCATTGGGCGTTTACCCACTCAAACCATTTTTTTGCCCGAGCAGGGTGTTTCCAGACAGCATTGCATGATTACGATTGAGGATGGACGGCCCACTCTGCGCGATCTCGACAGCCGCAACGGAACCCGAGTGAACGGGATCCCGGTAATGCAGCGAGTCCTCGAAGATGGAGACGTGGTCGAAGTAGGTGACTCGCAGTTTCTGTTTTTGCTTCACGAACCTCAGCCGGACGAAACGCAGACCTCCGTGACCATTCAGGATACCGACCTTGATACCGCCGTCGCGCTGAAAATCCCTTGGGCGCGGCCGACGCCGCCGGGCGCCCCCGGGATTGTCTCTACCGCGCCCAGCGCGGCGCGCAAGGCGCATGATCTCGATGTGCTGCTCAAGATCAACAACGCACTTAACTGCATCCGCGAGCTTGAACCTCTGGAACGCCAGCTTCTAACGGCAATCTTTGAAGTCATCCCGGCACGGCGCGGCGCGATCCTGCTTGCGGGCGAAACGCCTGGTGATTGGGAATTCACTTTCGGCTTGTGGCGCGGAGAGGAAAGCCAGCGGACCGTCGAGGTAAGCCGCACGGTCCTGCAGCAGGTGATCCAGGAAAAATCCGCCATTCTTTCAACCGATACACATAGCGATCCCGCCCTGCGCGGCTCGGAAAGCCTCTATCAGGCGCGAGTCCGCGCCGTCCTCTGCGCGCCTTTGATGGTTTTCGACAAGCTCATCGGCGCGATTTACGCCGACACTTCCGACGAATCGCATATTTTCGACCGCGACCACCTGGCTTTGTTGATCGGCATCGCGGGAGTCGCAGCTCCGGCGCTCGAAAACGTCCGGCGACTCGCGCGCCTGGAGGCTGAAAACCGCCGCTTGATTGAAGAGATTCGTGTTGAACACAACATGGTGGGTGAGAGCGAATCCCTCCGCCGGGTCGAACGGTTTATTACGAAAGTTGCTCCAGCGGAATCCACCGTGCTGATTATGGGAGAAAGCGGGACGGGCAAGGAGCTTGTGGCCCGCGCTATCCACTATTTGAGCCGCCGCGCGGGTAAGATGTTTGTCGCTATCAATTGCGCTGCCATTCCCGAAAACTTGCTAGAGGCGGAGCTTTTCGGCCACGAGCGCGGCGCGTTTACAGGCGCGGTCGGGCTGAAACGGGGCAAGCTGGAGATGGCCAGCGGCGGTACGCTGTTTCTCGATGAGATTGGCGAGCTTGCGCCCGCGTTGCAGGCAAAATTGCTGCGGGTGCTTCAGGAACGTCAATTTGAGCGCGTGGGAGGAACGCAACCCGTCAAGGCCGATTTGCGCGTCGTCGCTGCCACCAATCGCAACTTGGAAGAATCCATCCGCAGCGGTGCGTTTCGCCAGGACCTTTTCTTCCGCCTCAACGTCGTCTCGGTTACGCTGCCACCTCTTCGCGAGCGCCGCGAAGACATTCCGCTGCTCATCAGCTACTTTATCTCCAAACTTTCCGAGCACTGCGGCCGCCGGGTGCGCAGCATCTCACCCAAAGCCAAGGCGTGCCTGATGCGATACGACTGGCCGGGAAACATAAGAGAACTCGAAAATGCTATTGAGCGGGCCATCGTGCTGGGATCGAGCGAAGTGATTGAAATCGAGGACCTGCCTGAGGGTCTCATCGAGTCCCAACCCGCGGCAAGCGGCGGAATTCCGCGCTTTCATGAGTCTGTTCAGCAAGCCAAACGCCGCCTGATTCTGGAGGCTCTGGAAGCCTCGCAGGGAAACTACACCGAAGCCGCAAAACAGCTTGGGCTACACCCGAATTACCTTCATCGCCTGATTCGCAACCTCGATCTGCGCGAAGCTATCCGCAAACATTCGGCGTAAGCTCTGTTGCGCAAAAGGGCTTTCTCAGATCCTTTGGCTATGTTTCAACCCTATATAGCATCTTTATAGGTGCCATAACAAATTTTCACCTATTCAAACCCATTCAACTTGTGTAAAAATCCCAAAGGCTTATCAACGCGACAAATCAGGACTTCTCACACGGCCATGCGCGGGATGTAACGCGCCACAGTTCATTCGGAATGGGCACTACAGTCCGACCTAAATCGACCCGGCCGCCTCTGCCGCGGGTTTTGCTGGCAACCACTGCCATGCTGACCTTTATCTCCTTCTGGCAGGCGGCGGCAATTGTTCTCAACGACCTCGCCTCCTCCGCTTTCTACGCCGGCGGCATTGCCGAGCAGGCCATTGGCGCTACGGCCCCTTGGTTTATTCTGGCGGTGATGCTCTTTGCCTACGGCGTCTGCCTGATGTATGTGGAGAGCTGCAGCATGTTTGTGCGCGGTGGCGTTTACCGCGTCGTTAAAGAAGCGATGGGCGGCACGCTGGCGAAGTTTTCCGTTTCGGCGCTGATGTTTGATTACGTTCTCACCGGCCCGATCAGCGGTGTCTCTGCCGGCCAATATCTGGCGGGCTTTATCAATGAAATCCTTACCCGCGAGCACATTCACTATGTTCTTTCCACCAATTCCACCGCAGCCGTCTTTGCCATTCTAGTGACTCTTTACTTCTGGTGGCAGAACATCAAAGGCATCGAGGAATCAAGCGAGAAGGCGGCCCGCATCATGGAACTCACCACCATTATGGTGGCGATCATGATTGGGTGGTGCGGCTACACCTTGTGGCTGCGGGGCGTGCACCTGCCACCCTGGCCCGTCCCTTCCAATCTGCACTTTTCGGTGGAAGCGGAAGGATGGCTGCGCTCAAGCCGCCTGCCAGAGATCATTGGGATCGTCGGAATCATGGTGGCTTTCGGGCACTCCGTTCTGGCCATGAGCGGACTCGAAACGCTGGCGCAGGTCTATCGTGAAATTGAATCTCCCAAGCTGCCAAACCTAAAAAAGACCGCGTTCGTTGTCTTTATTTACAGCGTCCTCTTTACATCGCTGGTTTCCTTTTTTGCCTTCATGATCATCCCCAACCAGCACACGCGCCTGGGGTATAAAGACAACCTCATCGGCGGACTGGCGATGAATGTGGCCGGGCCTGTTGTGCTCCGTCTGGCTTTCCACGCGTTCGTGGTGGTGGTAGGCGTTTTAATCCTTTCGGGCGCAGTCAATACGGCCATAGTCGGCTCGAATGGCGTCTTAAACCGCGTGTCGGAGGATGGCGTGCTGGCCGAGTGGTTTCGCGCTCCACACCCCCGCTACGGCACTTCACACCGCATTATCAATCTGGTGGTGGGACTGCAGATTCTCACGATCATCCTGAGCCGGGGCAATGTGATTGTGCTTGGCGAAGCCTACGCATTCGGCGTGATCTGGAGTTTCGCCATGAAGGGCCTCGCGGTTTTTGTGCTCCGGTTCACCGCGCGCGGTCCGCGCGGTTTCCGCGTTCCGGTCAACATCAAAATAGGCGACATTGAACTGCCCATCGGACTGGCCTTTGTCACTGTGCTGCTGTTTTCCACCGCGGTCATTAACCTATTCACCAAAGAAATCGCCACTATCTCCGGCCTTGCCTTCACTGCGTGTCTTTTTGGCGTTTTTACGGTATCGGAAAAATTCACGTTGCGGCGAAGCCACGGGAAATCGGATCTCGATCAGTTTAATCTTGAAGCGGGTCAGACGCTGAACCCGGAAACGGTCGGCGTGCGTCCGGGGAATTTTCTGGTTCTGGTCCGGGACTATAACACCCTTTATCAGTTATCCCTCGTGCTCGATCGCGTGAACCCAACCCGTCAAGACGTGGTGGTGCTTCACATCCGGATGCTGATGCGCGGCGGATCGGGCGAGCACGACCTGCTCGTCGACCAGTTGTTTACGGTGACGGAGCAAGAGCTCTTCACGCGCGCGCTCAATCAGGCTGAAAAACACGGTAAGACCGTTCATCTGGCCATCGTCTCGGCGACAGAAATTTGGGACGGTATATTGAAGTCTGCGCAGGCCTTGCAATCCAGCACCGTTGTTCTCGGCCTTTCGCCCAGAATGACTGCTATTGAAGAGGCGCGGCTGGCGGGTGAAGCTTGGGAGCGATTGGAAGACCCTAAGCCCCAACTGACTCTGGAAATTGTCTCGCCCACGACCGAGGAGTACATTTCTTATCTCGGCCCTCATGCGCCACACCTCACGCAGAAGGAAATTGATCTCTTGCACAGGATTTGGCTGCGATTCAGCGCGGAGCTGGCGCCTGAAGAACTTCACCATCACGACATCATCCACTTCGCCCTCAACGAGCTGACGGATGAACTTCAAGAGGGAAAGCATGACGCCGTGATTGAAAGGCTCCGGCAGCACCTCGAGGAGATTAAGTGCCGCCGGGCGCACAAGCCCTAGCCCGGGTTGTTGATGTTGTAGCGGCGGCCCCATACTGGCTTCGGCCGCCAGTTTCTACAGTAAAGATCGGCGGCCAGAGGCCGCCGCTACAATCCTGCCTCTTCAATGGCTTCCTTACGATAAATCAGCACTGTGATAGATTGGAAGACGCGGGTTTAACCTCGAGAGCGGGGCCGCAATGGGCGCTATTTCATTCCTTTTGGGCGGGCATTTTGCATGGCAAGAGCTGCGACTCAGTTTGATCCGGCGGCGCTTCGGCGCGCCGAGTTAAGTCAACGAACGCTGCTCGCCGGGATTAGTCTGGTCAGTTTTGGCACGCTGGTGCTTGAACTTTCGCTCACTCGACTTTTTTCAGTCATCCTCTTTTATCATTTTGCTTTCCTCGCCATTTCCATCGCCTTGCTGGGACTCGGCGCCGGCGGCGTATTTGCTTATCTTCAGCGAAAACGCCTGGCGCGATTTTCGACGCGTGCACTGGGCGCCGCCTGCTCAACCGCGAGCGCCGTTGCCATTGTCTTCGTGCTCGAAATTGTTTTGCACGTGCCTGTCTCGCTTGAGCTCAGCAGCGCGAATTTCCTCCGGCTGACGGTAATTTACCTGGTTTCCGCCGTGCCCTTTTTTCTGACTGGACTATTGTGCTCGGCAGTCTATTCGCGCGAAAAGACGCGCATTCCGCTGGTTTACGCGGCAGATCTCGGCGGAGGCGCGCTGGCGTGCCTGGCGCTGGTGCCGCTGCTCGATACTCTCGGCGCACCCAACACCATTTTTTTTGCCGGTCTCGCGCAAGCCTTCGCAGCGGCGGTCTGGGCGGGGGCAGGGAAGTCCCGCCGCCGGGCACTCATTCTCGCCGCGGCACTGGTTCTGATCATTGGAGCCAATTCCGCATGGGATATTGTGGATGTCGTCTACGCCAAAGGCGTGCGCCTGGCCAGCATTGAGAAGGTGGAATACGTCCGCTGGAATGCCATTTCGCGCGTTGAGGTTGACTTGAAACGGGACGGCTCGCGGTGGATCGTGATTGACGCGGACGCGAACAGCGCCTTAATGAACGTGGCTCCTCGCGCCTGGCAAGGCATTTGGGAACGCAACCTGATGTCAGCGTCTTCCGCTGTGGTTAATGTGATCCGGCCCCGCGGCGACTATGCCGTCATAGGGCCCGGCGGCGGCGTGGACGTTTTGCGTGCCGTGGCCAACGGCAGCCCCAGCGTCTACGGCATCGAGATTAACCCGATCATTACTAACAACATTATGCGCGGCAGGTATGCGGATTATTCCTATCATCTCTACCAACTCCCCAACGTTCACATCAGGGTGAGCGACGGACGCTCTTTTATTCGCGGAACTCATCGCCGCTTTGACGTGATTGAGATGACTCTGGTCGACACCTGGGCTTCAACCGCGGCCGGCGCTTTCGCTTTGAGTGAAAATTACCTCTATACCGTGGAAGCTTTTGAGCAGTATTTCGAGCACCTCAACCCAGATGGCATCGTCGCGGTGACGCGATGGGAGTTCAAGCAGCCCCGCGAGGCGTTGCGAATCGTCTCCGTCGCTATGGAAGCTCTGCACAAACTGGGCGTCGCCGATCCGGCGCAAAACTTCATGGTGATCTCTGATGGGCCGCTCGACGTGGACGGCCGTCCGGTCACCGTGCTCGCCAAAAGGACCGCCTTTACCCCGGAGGAAGAAGAAGCCGCACGCGACGACCTCAAGACGAATCCGAATCTTACGGCCCTCTACCTCCCTTCGGCGCATCTGGGGCATTCTCGTAATGCGTTTTCCGATCTCATCGCCCGGAATGATCCATACGGTTTTGCTGAGAGCTATCCCTTTAACGTGGCCCCGGTCACTGACAATTCACCCTTCCTCTTTTTCACGCTGAAAACACGCCAGATTCTGAAGCAGGCGGCGGCCGAGCACAAAGGCATCGACTGGAAAGTGAATCTTGGGGTCGTAATTCTACTTCTTGTGCTGCTGATTTCCATCGCCGCCGTTTTAGCCTTTCTGATTCTTCCGCTCGTGTTCAGCCGCCGCCGCGCCCGTCCACCGGCGCTTCCGCTGGCTTATTTCGTGGCCATCGGCCTCGGTTACATGCTGGTGGAAATTGCCTTCATCCAACGGTTGGTGCTATTTCTAGGAAACCCTACTTACGCGATCACGGTGGTCATCTTCCTGCTCCTGCTCTCGAGTAGCGCCGGAAGCTGGGCTTTACAGCAATGGTTCACGCGCTTCACGCAAGTGAAGTTTTTGCTGGCGGCCATTGTGGTCGCTTTGCTGATTGAGGTTGCCGTGCTGCCCCGTTTACTGACCTCGCTCGTAGGCCTTCATTTTGGTCTCAAGCTCGGCGTGAGCGCACTTGTCCTGATTCCAATTGGTTTTGCGATGGGCACGCCTTTTCCCAACGGCTTGCGCCAATTGGCCAGAGGCAAGCAAGCCGGAACTCCATCCAACACGCAAACGGAAGCCCCGGAAGGCATCGAGTGGGCATGGGCCATGAACGCAGGATCGAGTGTGCTCGGCTCTGTGCTTGCCATGGTTATTGCCGTTCATGTTGGTCTTGCGATCACGCTCGCCGTTGGGGCTGTGGCGTACCTTGCCGCTCTCGCGCTTACCCCCGCGTTCCCTGCGGCAAGAGGTTAGCGGCACACCCTCTCGACGGTGCTACAATCCGAGGGTGGATCGTCCTACGATGGCTCACACGCAGGATCTTTACCATCGCTGGTCGCTCGAAATGCGGCGCTCCCGGATGTTTTCTCCGGGTGAACGGGTGGGCATCGCAGTCTCAGGCGGGCCGGATTCGGTCTTGCTGCTGAGTTTCATGAGCCAATTCGCAGCCGCACAGGGTCTTTGCCTTTCGGTGATCCACTTTAATCATCGCTTGCGGGGCGGCGAGTCAAACGAAGACGAACGATTTGTAGCTGTGCGAGCCGCTGAGCTTAAGCTGGATTTTTATCATACCGGAGCCGACGTTGCCCGCGCGGCGCGCGAAAGCAAAAAAAATCTCGAAGCGACGGCGCGGGAGTTGCGTTACCGCTTCTTCTTTTCGTTAATCCGCCAAGGCAAACTCGACAAAGTAGTAACCGCGCATACCGCGAGCGACCAGGCGGAAACGGTGCTCCTGCGATTGCTTCGGGGCGCCGGGACGCGCGGGCTGGCCGGAATTTTCCCGCTCCTTGAAGGTAAAATTGCGCGCCCCTTCCTCGATATCACCCGGGCTGAGGTGGAAACAGAAATCGAGCGCCGCCGCCTGACGTTTCGGACAGACAGCACGAATTCCGACACACGCTTTGCCCGCAATAAAATTCGTCGCGATTTGTTGCCGTTGCTCGAACGCGAGTTCAATCCAGGCATTGTATCCATTTTGAAACAATTGGCGGACCGGGCGCGCGATGACGAAGCTTTTCTCGAACAGCAGGCAGCGGACATTGCCCGGCCGTGGCGCGTTCGTGACGGCGGTGAGGAGCGCATCCCGGCGCAGCCCTTCACGAAGTTTCCACCAGCGCTTCAGCGGCGCGTCCTGCGGCAGATGATTGCGTCTTGCGGCGGATTGTCGCGTTCGACGGCCACACACATTGAGCTTGTAGTGCGCTTTGCCGCTGTCGCGCAGAGCGGCAAGACGCTTGTTTTACCCGGTGGGATCGAGGCGGAACAAGAATTCGGGTGGCTTGTTATTCGTCGAAGGAGTGAAAAGCCTGAATTAGAGGGTTTTTCCGTTCCGATCTCGCCGCCGGCTGATTTGGTCCTGCCGGGCGATCCGGGCAGCCGGTTAAAGGTATATTACAAAACCGCCGAAAATCCTGGACGGGAGCCGCCTAAAACGTCATATAATAGTAATCAGGAGATTTGTTTGGATGCGGGTAAGTGCCAGGAGCCTTTGGTTCTGCGCAATTGGCGCCCGGGCGACCGCTTTTGCCCGCAAGGTAGCGCGAAGCCGAAGAAGCTGAAGCAGTTGTTCGCCGCGCGCAAAGTTGTCCGGAGCCGCCGCCCGCTCTGGCCTGTGTTGGAGAGCGCCGGCGAAATTATATGGGCGCGAGGTTTTCCGCCCGCAGGCCAGTTTGCTCCGTCAGCTTCGACCGAACGAATGCTCGTGATCGAAGAGGTTGGCGGCCAGGGCGGGCCAGAGCCGGAATGAGCACAACGAAAATCGCTTCGTCGCGACAGCGGGTTTCACCCGCCGGAATAACCCGGCGAAGCCGCCCCCCAAACAAAACCGAAGGGGCGAAAGCCTGGGAGGGTTCAGTTTCTTCGGCCATGCAAGAGGGGGCTGGCTTGCGCGTGGTCTTCACCGAGCGCCAGATTCAGCAGCGGGTCGCCCAAATGGCGAGCCGCATTAACCACGATTACCACGGGCGGACACTGCACATCGTTACCGCGCTCGATAACAGCTTCATGTTTCTTGCCGATTTAATGCGCCAGCTTCAAATGACGGTTGTTTGCCATTTCCTGAAAGCGCAGGTGAAAGACCGGACGTGGCACGGCCTACCTCTGCGAGAGATCAAATACGTCACCTCTACGTCTCTTGGCGGCAAGCACGTGCTGCTGGTCGATGGTGTTTTGCAAACCGGGGTTACAGAAGATTTTCTTCTGCATTCCATCCAGGATCAGGAACCTTATTCACTGCGCACGGCAACACTGATTGAAAAAATGACCCAACGCAAAGTGAATTTAACTCCGGATTACGTGGGCTTCACAGCGGAAGAACGGTTTCTGGTAGGGTATGGGCTCGGCCTGAATGGCGAATACGCCCATTTGCCCTATATTGCCGAGGTGCAACAAGAGGTTGCGGCCTTTTGAGATGGGGGCATGGCGCCCGTGACGAATGTAGATTTAAGGCATCTAACATAATGAGGGGCGAGAAGGGGCAATGGCGTTATCCTCCATTTCAGGTGGCTGGCGCAAGTGGGAGCCCAGGGAGGTAGTTCAGTGAATTCAGCCGTAAAGAATATCATCTTCTGGGTGGTGATGGTGGCCACTGCGATATTGCTGTGGGCCGTCGTCCGGTCGAGCACCACGCAGAAACCGGCGGAACTTACCTTTACCCAATTTACTCAAGAAGTCGATAAGGGCACAATCAAGCAGCTTACCATCGACGGTTCTGAAGTTACGGGCGTGAAGAAGGACAATGGCAAGTTCAAGACGATCATCCCTACCAACTATCCGGACCTTTACAACCAACTGGAAGCAAAGGGCGTAAATGTTACCATTAAAGACGCCTCCAGCAGCACGTGGCTTTCCTGGATTGGCAACGGGCTTCTTCCCATCATCATCCTGGTAGGCATCTGGATTTTCTTCATGCGCCAGATGCAGACAGGAGGCAACAAGGCGCTATCATTCGGTAAGAGCCGCGCCCGCCTGCTTTCCAGTCAACAGAAGAAAGTGACTTTTAAGGACGTGGCAGGGGTCGACGAAGCTAAGGACGAGCTGCACGAAATCATTGACTTCCTCAAGGAGCCGCAGAAGTTCCAAAAACTGGGTGGCCGCATTCCCAAGGGCGTGCTGCTCGTCGGACCTCCGGGCACGGGCAAGACGCTTCTGGCGCGCGCCATTGCAGGGGAAGCGAACGTTCCCTTTTTCTCTATTTCCGGCTCCGATTTTGTCGAGATGTTTGTAGGCGTCGGCGCCTCGCGCGTCCGCGACTTGTTCGAACAGGGCAAGAAAAATGCGCCGTGCATTATCTTCATCGATGAAATTGACGCCGTAGGCCGCCACCGCGGCGCGGGCCTTGGCGGCGGGCACGACGAGCGCGAACAGACGCTGAACCAGTTGCTGGTGGAGATGGATGGGTTTGAGTCGAACGAAGGCGTCATCCTGATTGCCGCCACCAACCGCCCTGACGTGCTGGACCCGGCCCTGCTTCGCCCCGGCCGCTTTGACCGCCGCGTAGTGGTGCCCCGTCCCGACGTGGGCGGGCGCGAAGGCGTGCTGAAGGTTCACACCAAAAAGATTCCGTTGTCAGAGGATGTTGATATCCCCGTGCTTGCCCGGGGCACTCCGGGTTTTTCGGGCGCAGACCTGGCCAATCTGGTGAACGAAGCCGCGCTGCTGGCCGCGCGCGAAAATCGCCGCCAAGTGACCATGTACGATTTTGAAGCCGCCAAAGACAAAGTGTTAATGGGCGCGGCGCGGAAATCCATGATCCTTTCCGACGCAGAGAAAAAGACCACCGCCTATCACGAAGCAGGCCACGCGCTGGTGGCACTGATGGTGCCTTACGCTGATCCGCTGCACAAGGTCACCATTATCCCGCGCGGCATGGCGCTGGGCGTCACCATGCAACTGCCTATCGACGACAAGCACACCTACTCCCGTGACTATCTTGAATCGCAGCTTGCCATCATGATGGGCGGGCGGCTGGCGGAGGAAATCTTCCTAGGACATATCACCACAGGCGCTGGAAATGACATCGAGCAGGCCACCGCCATGGCCCGCAAAATGGTATGCGAATACGGTATGTC
>DASZAA010000360.1:0-3184 GCA_035945615.1 Terriglobia bacterium | reverse complement strand
CGAGGAAGCCGGCGGCGGAGACGGCGGGGCAAAAAAGGCGCGCCAAAGCATGAGCAAGCCCAGCGTCAAGACGATGGCGATGAGCATCCGCTTTTCCATGTTAGGTTCCATCAGTCACTCTTTAACGCGCCTTTCAAATTTCGAATTGTTGCCGCGGCGGTCTTTCTAGTTTTGGTTTCCAATTTTGGAAAAAGCTGCAGAGTTTTAACCGTACTCTGCGCCACATGGTTAAGGCTTCGATCTCTCTGGCACTGGGTCAATTCCGTGTTCACCCAGCGGATGGCATCGTGCGAGCCGCCGCAGGGCCAGCCACGAGCCGCGCCACACACCCCAATTCTCGATAGCTTCGCGCGCATACTCAGAACAGGTCGGGTAAAAGCGGCAGGCGGAAGGGAGCGCGGGAGAGATGAAAACCTGATAAACCCGAATGAGCGCGAGCAACAAAAACCCTATTAATCTGCGCGCGCGCTCCTGGAAGGCGCGGGTGAAGCGCCAGACGGTGGAGCGGCCGGAAACAATCGCAAGACTTCTTTGGTCAGCGCAGTAAACGGGATGCTTGCCGCCGCCGGGCGAGGGTTCAGCACCACGTCCCATCCTGCCGCGATCGCCGCCTGATTGAGCCGGAAGACCTCTCTCAGCCGCCGCCGGATGCGGTTGCGAACTACAGCGACCCCAAGAGCCTTCGGCGTTGTGATCCCCAGCCGCGTGCGCGGCAAGCCGTTTGGCCGGTAAAAAATGGTGCATATCCGCGCGCTCCCACGCCGTCCTTCCTCATAAACCCGCCGAATGTCGGGCCGGCGAAGCAGGCGCAACGATTTAGGGAAGGACCGCGAAAGCTCGCCCTCCTTCATGGAGTGAGACGGTGGCGGCCCTTTTGCCGCCGGCGCTTCAGTGTGGCGCGGCCGCCCGCTGTCTTCATGCGTGCACGGAACCCGTGCGTCTTGGCGCGCCTTCTTCGGTTAGGTTGGAAGGTTCTCTTCAAACGTAGGCCATCCCTTGTCTAAGATTCGTTCGAGCAAGCTATTTTCCAGGATAGCTTTAGCCTTCGCCTTTCGTCAAGCTTGAACGGGCAATGGTAGTGTCCTAATTGTGTGTTGACGTGCTATGACTCAGGAAACGGCAATCGCCTGGGCTTTGGTGTAGGGATGTGCTCAATAACCCTCATGACGGACCTATCCTGCTTTAGCCTACTGTCACTCACTCATGAGATTGTTGATATATATGCTCTCGTCACTGATCTGGACATGGACGTTATCTCCCTCGAACGTAACTTGTCCAGCCTCAGGCTTTCTTCTGCGGAGCCACTTTATAAACTCGAACAGTCCCTTGACCCCGGCACCGTAGAAGAACACTATTTCAAGCAGTTCCTTGGCGTCCTTGATGTCCGGATGCTACAGTAGGAAGGTTTTTGCTTGGTCAATGAGATTTTGAATGACAACGAAATCCACTGGAAATGAGCCACGCACAATCTCGCTGCGCACCTTGAGCGCTACCTGAGAGCGTTCACCGTTTGCAATACGATTGGCTTTCTGCAGAAGTGTACCAGCAGCGAGAAGGGCTGGAGCTAGCTCGCGTACGTCCATTAGCCCTTCTGTGAGGACTTCCCCGTCATAGGTGATGGTCAATTCGGCGGTCGGCACGCGTTTATACTATCATGCCGTCAGATCGTCTCGTAAATTCAAAATACTGCAGTGTCCTATTTTTGAGAAATCACACGCTCACGTGCTCAGTGATCCTAGTGAAGCCGGAGCTGAGGTCGCGCGCGAGCAGCAGATTTCGGCAGAGATTCAAGTCCGCCAGCAGGCACAGTACACTCGCAAGCTGAATAGTCATTGACGGGCACTAAATAGGGCAATAACCACGCTGCATTTCCTGCTTGCTCCTGGGACGCGAGGGTTATAGCATAAGGGGCTTGTTTCCGCAGCGGCAGCGTCCGGCCGCCGGATTATAAATAGTAAGAGCCGGCGGCCAGAGACCGCCGCTACAAAACCGCGAGGAGGCATTTCCAATGAACGATCATGGCATTTCGCGCCGCGATTTTATGCGCAGGTCGGCGGGCGCTGGCGTCACCACGCTGGCTGCGCCCTCATTTCTGCTGGCTGGCGGTGCGCCGGGTGCGCGGCCAGCGCCGCCGAGCGATACGGTGCGGTTCGGCATGATCGGTATTGGGATGCAGGGTTCGGGCGACCTCGGCACGGCCGTTGGTCTGCCGGGCGTTGAGTGCGTGGCCGCATGCGACCTTTACGACGGGCGGCACACACTGGCCAACGAAATCATCAGCGGGAGCACGGGAAAGACCGTGCCCACCACACGCCGGTATCAGGACCTGCTCGAGCGGAAAGACATTGACTGCGTCATGGCCGCGGTGCCCGACCACTGGCACAAGCAGATTATCGTGGATGCTTGCAACGCGGGCAAGGACATCTACTGCGAAAAGCCGATGACGCACAAGCCGGAAGAGGGCTTTGAAATCATCAACGCCGCGCAGAAGAACAATCGTATCGTGCAGATTGGCAGCCAGCGGCGCAGCTCCATCGGCTTCGCCAAGGCGAAAGAGCTTGTGGAAGCGGGAGCGATTGGGGACGTCAATCTGGCCGAAGCGATCCTGGGCCGGGGCGACCCGTGCGGGGCGTGGGTGTATCCGCCGCCGCCCGGCCTCTCGCCCGAGAATCTTGACTGGGACACATGGCTGGGAGACGCGCCCAAGCGTCCATTTGACCCGATCCGTTTCGCCCGCTGGCGCGCCTTTAAGGACTATGGCGAGGGCTTGCCGGGCGATCTTTACGTCCACTCGCTCACCGGCATCCACACCGTGATGAGCGTCACCGAGCCGCCACAGCGCGCGCAATGCGCCGGCGGGCTTTTCCAGTTCAAAGACGGACGCGACTATCCTGACATGCAATCCACGTTCTACGATTATCCCAATTTTCGGGCAGTGGTTTTGATGACGAATAACACCGATCTGGGCGACGAGGTCACGCGCTTCCTCGGCACGCGCGGCATCATCACGGTTTATAACGAAGGCGACCACCTGACGGTGATGCATCAGGACGGCAAAGATCACAGCCCGTGCTATTACACGTCGAGCTATCCCGGGGCGATGCGCGCCGCCTACGACAAGCAATGGCACGAGGAGAACGATCCGAAGCTAGGCACGTCCAAGCTGGACGAAGGCGAGAATTAC
>DASZAA010000359.1:0-6030 GCA_035945615.1 Terriglobia bacterium | reverse complement strand
GGAAAAGCAGATCGAAGCGGGCGCGCCGGTCGATGTGTTTGCGAGCGCCGGCGAAAAGGAAATGCAAGAGCTTCAGGCAAAGCAATTAGTCGAACCTGCTACCGTGGCGGATTTCGCCAGCAATTCGCTGGTGCTTGTGGTCCCGGCCGGCGCGAAGCTTCGTATCCACTCTTTCTCCGATCTCCGTCAGCCGGGCGTAAAGATGATTGCGATTGGCAATCCAAAAACGGTTCCAGCCGGGCAGTATGCTCAGCAATTTTTGCGCAACACTCATTTGTGGTCTACGATTCAGCCGCGGTTGGTATTTGCAGAGAATGTCCGCCAGGTGCTTGATTACGTGGATCATGGAGAGGTTGACGCGGGCATCGTTTACGCCACGGATGTTGCCATCGCTCACGGCAAAGTGTCCGTTGTGGCGCGCGCGCCCAAAGGCGACTATGGACCGATCCTTTACCCTATTGCGGTCGTTAAAGGCAGCCGCAACGAACAGGCGGCGCGGGGGTTTCTACAATTTGTTTTAAGTCCCGCCGGGATGAGCGTTCTGAAGATGAATGGATTTCTCCCTGCAAAATAACTCATGATCGCATCCGCATTCAAGCTCTCAGTTTGGGTTGTTAGCCTGGCAACAATTCTGGTAGGCGTTTCCGGCACCGCGTTCGGCTTCCTGCTGGCCAAGCGAGAGTTCCAGGGCAAGGAATTGTTGGATTCCGTTCTGACGCTCCCGATGGTGCTTCCGCCCACCGTCACGGGTTATTACCTTATCTTGCTGCTGGGCCGCAGTGGATTGCTTGGGCGATACGTCTACCGGCTAACGGGGTGGAGCGTTGCGTTCACATGGCAGGCGGCGGTGATCGCGGCGACGGTGATGGCCTTCCCCATCATGGTGAAGTCGGCCCGCGCCGCCATAGCCTCCGTGGACTCGCGGTTTGAAATAGCGTCCTTCAGTTTGGGCAAGGGCGAATTCGAAACGTTCTTTCGCATCACGCTGCCGCTTGCCCTGCGCGGCCTCATCGCCGGGTTGGTGCTCAGTTTTGCGCGCGCCTTGGGCGAATTCGGCGCTACTCTGATGCTGGCGGGAAATATTCCCGGAAAAACCCAAACAATGCCGCTGGCGATTTACGAAGCGTTCATTTCCGGTGATGACCGCGAAGCGCAAATGCTTGCGGTGATCCTCACCGCCACTTCGATTGCCGTGATCTACATAACCAACGTTCTAAGCCGTCCTCTTAAGAGCGCCTGAGAGAGATGAACCCATGCTAACCGTGGACATCAAAAAAGGGTTTCAGAATAACGGACGGCAGAGTTTTCTGCTCGACGTTTCCTTTACTGTGCGCCAAGGATTCACGGTGCTGTTTGGACCCTCCGGCTCGGGCAAGACCACCACGCTGCGATCCATCGTGGGCATCGTTGCTCCGGATCAGGGGAAGGTCTCGCTGAATGGCCAGGCCTATTTCGACTCATCCGCCGGGCTTAACGTCCCGATCCAGCGGCGCAGAGTAGGCTTTGTGTTTCAGGAATATTTGCTGTTCCCGCACCTGACGGCGGAGGCAAACGTCGTCTACGGCGCGCGCTCCGGCAAGAATCGCGAGAAGCGCAAGCGAGCGTGTGAATTGCTGGAGCTTTTCGGGATCGGCTACGCGCGCGACCGTTATCCGCGCGAGCTTTCCGGCGGCGAGCAGCAGCGCGTGGCGCTCGGGCGCGCGATAGCGTCCGACCCCGCCGTGATGCTTCTTGATGAGCCGCTTTCCGCCGTGGATGTCTCGACGCGCGCGCGACTACTCGACGAATTTGTGGAGATCCAGAAACGGCTCGGAGTGCCGTTCGTCCATGTCACTCACAGCCCTGCCGACGCCATTCGCACAGGAGATTGGATTGTGATCATGGATCAGGGCAGGATTGCCCAGCAAGGACTGCCTCTCGATGTTTTTAATTCTCCCCGCAGCTTGCCACTTGCGCGCGCTATCGGCACGGAGAACGTTTTTAGCGGCACGGTTATCCATCAAAGCGCGAGTGATGGAATCTCGCTTCTCGATCTTCAGGGATGCCGCCTCGCCGCGGCGTACAACGGGCTTGTTGAAGGAACGCGGATGACGGTGGGCATCCGCTCTGAAGACATTATTATTTGCCGCGAGCGAATCACCCAAACCAGCGCCAGGAATCTGCTGCCGGGGGTTGTGAAAACTCTCGAAATAGAGGGCGACAAAATAACCGTGGTGGCGGCTTGTGGGATAGATTTCAGGGTCAGCGTCACGCGGCAAGCCGTGGATGATTTAGATCTCCGGCCCGGAGTCACGGTTTACCTGCTGATTAAAGCCAGCGCATGTCATACGCTCGCCTGAGCGAGTATCGAAAATAACAGCGGGACGGGCGCACGCCTTATTGCAGCGGCAGCCAGAGGCCAATGCTGCAACATACTCGATTACCAGATCAGCTTCAGCCCAAACTGAATTTCGCGCGCAGTGGTGGACGTGCTGGTGATGACGCCCGCCGACGCGGAAGGTATTCCCGCCGCCGACGTAAACGCGATCAAGTTGGGCGTGTTGAAATTCGGCCGGTTCAAAATATTGAAGAACTCGGCGCGAAATTGCAGCCCCAGCGCCTCGGTGATCTGGGTGTTCTTCATCAGCGACAAGTCCAGCGTCGCCAACCCCGGACCAATCAGCGTATCCCTGCCGAGATTCCCATAAGTCCCATTGGGCGGGACGACGAAAGCGTTGGGATTGAAGTAGAGGTTCGGGCTGCCCGTGATCACCGGGCCGTTGAACGCAGGATTCACCGATGGGCGTACGGGATTCCGCGTGTCCCCGTTATTCGACGGATTGAAGCTAAGTTGCGGCGTGAAAGGAAAGCCGGATTGCAGCGTTACAATGCTGTTAAGAGTCCATCCGCTTGCTACTGTATTGGTCCAGCCGCTAAGCTGCCCGCCCAATGCCTTCCCGCGCCCTAAAGGAAGATCGTAACTTTCATTGATGGCGGCGACGTTTCTGACGTCGAACGTCGCAAGTCCCCAATCGTCCCGCAGGTTCGCCGGGTCCATCGCCAAGCCTGGAGCATTCGCCGCCGCCGTGCCATTGAGCGAATCGCCATCATCGAGGCTCTTTGACCACGTGTAGATGCCACGCACAGTCAGCCCATGGCTGAAGCGGTGATTCAGATCCACTTCCAGCGCGTTGTAGGAACTTGTTCCTTCGGAAAACCAAGTCCACGTATTGGCAAGCGCAGGATTGGCCAGCTGCGCGCCGGACGCGTAATAGACTGGTCCTGCCGCCAATGCAGCGGGGCAAGGCGCGGCGGGGCAAACCGTAGGCGCCGGTTCATTGGCATCGACGCTCACAATTTCGTGGTAGGCGTGCGAACCCGCATAACCCAGGCTGAACACAGTGTTAGGCGTGATCTGCTGCTCGACCTTGAACGTGTAGGCCTCGACCGTGGGCGTATAAAGATTGGGCTGAACGCCGGCCGGCGCCACTTTCGCGCCCGCAGGCAGCGGCGCGCCGGGCGTAATTAAAAGCTGCGAAAGCGGAATGTTCTTAATGCTGAAGGTGGTATTAAAGGGCGCGTTTTGATCGAGACGGTAACCCAACGCATCCTGCAGGTCATTGTAGAGGCCGAAACCGGCGCGGATCACGGTGTGGGGGCGGGGGCTCCACGCCAGCCCAACACGAGGCTCTGGCAAGAACTTGGCGTTGTTCGCCGTGAAGGCGGAGTTTGCCACGCGCGGCTGGGTCTGGATGACGCCGTTGCTGAAGATGTAATTCGCCGCGCGCCCGTCAGCTTCATTCCAGCCGTTGGTGAATTCGTCGCGGAAGCCCAGCGAAAGTGTGAGATTTGGCCGCAGCCTCATCGCGTCCTCGGCGTAGAGCGCCCCTTCGAGCGAGCGCCAGCCGAGCGGGGTGGGCGTGGGGGCCGCCAGAAACGTGGTCACGGTGCCTTGTAAAAAGCTCGTCAGGCTGGAAAACGTAGCCTGTCCCCACTGCGTGAGCGCCAGATTTTCATTGGAGCGCACCTGCTCAAACCACGCCCCCACATTGACCTGGTGCAAGCCTCGCGTGAGCGAGAGGCGGTCTTCGTAGGTGAAGAGGTTGCGCGCGATGCTGAGGTTATTGCCCGTGTTGCTGCCCGCCTGCGTGATCTGGCTGGTCGAATTCGGAGAGGCGCTGCCCCCAATGACGATGGCCCCAACCGGGTGCCCCGCAACAAATGGTGGTGCGTTCACGCCCGGCTCTCCGGTGTAGTAATAACCGGCCCGCGAGAAGCCCACACGTGCCGTATTCACCAGGATGGGCGAAAAAACATGCGTTTCTTCGAGGCTCACCACCTGTTCACGCAAGCTTTCAAGATCGGTGCTGAGCGGATTCGCGGTCGGCGTCACGTCGGCGCTATCGTCGATGGTATAGACGCCGCTCAGCGAATCTCTTGCCGAAATAATACGATCTAGCCGCGTGGTTCCGAAATCCTCGCGGATGGACTGCCTCGGATTGCTGAACGCCTCCGCGATGCCGCTGCCGAGCTCAGGGCCGTTTTGGACCGGCCACAGCGGGAGCAGCGCCGCCGCTCCAGGTGCTACGCCCACGTTCATCAAAGTCCCGTTCGCGCCCGGCAACAACCCGATGCGGGCGTTATCGTCAGGGACCAGGGTGACATCGCTCAGTCCAAGCCGCTGGCGGAACCCCTCGTAGTTGGCGAAAATGAACGTCTTGTTCTTCTGCAGCGGGCCGCCCAGCGAGCCGCCGAACTGGTTGCGGTCAAAAGGCGGAATCTGGCCGTGGTCAAAAAAGTTCCGCGCGTCGAGCGCGCTGTTGCGCAGAAACTCAAACGTGGTCCCGTGGTACTGATTGGAGCCCGATTGCGTCACAATGGCCACCTGCGCCCCAGGGCGCTTGCCGTATTCGGCGCCGTAAGCGTCGGTCAGCACGTTGAATTCGCGCACAGCGTCCACGCCCAGCAGCAAGCCGCTGGTTCCGCCGGGCTGCATGTTGATTTCCGCCGCTCCGGTGTATTCAATGCCGTTCAGCAGGAAAAGATTCTCCTGCGGCCGGTGGCCTGAGACGGCAAACATATTCCCCACAGTCGAATTTGAGACGCCCACGCCGCCCGATTTTTCCCACGTGTAATTGACGATGCCCGGATCGAGCGTCATCAGCTCGTCGTAGCTGCGTCCGTTCAGCGGCAAATCTTTCACCTGGCGTTCCCCCACCAAACCCGCAGTTTCAGCTGTGGTGGCCGCCACTTCGGGCGCTTCGCCGGTCACGGCCACTTGCTGCCGCACTTCGCCGAGGAGCAGGGCAAAATCCACTTCCGCGTCCTGCGCCACAGTCAGCGTGATCCCGCGGCGCATGACGGACTCAAAGCCGCTCTTCTTCGCAGTCACGCTGTACTCGCCCACTGGCAGCGAGACAATGGTGTAGCGTCCATCGCCGTCAGTCGCCGCCGAGCGCGCGAAGCCCGTCTCGGTGTTGGTTGCGGTTACCGTGACACCCGGCAACGCAGCGCCCGCCTGGTCTCGCGCGATGCCCGAAATTGACGCAAACACCTGGGCACGAGCCGGTCGCGTCAGCCCCACAAGATAGAGAAGAGCGCAAATCGTGCAAACTTTAATTCCCTTCGAGCGAGTGAACATGACTTCTCCCATAAGATTACGATACAAGCCAAATATCGTATCATATTAGTATTCGATAATGGAGTGAACCGTATAGTCGGCCACCGGCTGACATCCTGCCATTTTTAATTTATGAATGATGATTTGGGTGGTGTAGTGCAGAGTTTGGCTGTTAAACCTCTTCCGAAATGGCAAACGGCGTTCCGTGCGTAGTAAGATGCTACTGTCCTGAATCTGAAATTCACTGCATAATTCTCAGTGGGGTCGTTGGGTAATCCTCAGGGGGGTCGGAGCTTTAGCTCCGACATGAACGCCCGGTTTTTCATTGCGGCTTCGGCCGCTGAAGTGGGTAGCGCGGACCGCCGGTGTTGCGGTCCGCGTCTTTTCTCAACCACACAGCCAAAAACCGCGGACCGCAAAGACGGCGGTCC
>DASZAA010000358.1:0-15722 GCA_035945615.1 Terriglobia bacterium | reverse complement strand
CAACCACCAGGGCGAGCCGGGCAAAGTCGACATCCGGCTCAATCAAAGCATGAGTGCCGACCACCAACGGCAGAGAACCCGCCGCCAGCCTCTTCTTGATTTCCGATTTCTCTTTTTGAGTGCGGCTGCTAATAAGCAAATCAACGTCAAGCGAAAGAGGCGAAAGAAGCTGCTTGCAGTAAAGGTAGTGCTGCGCGGCCAGGATTTCCGTCGGCGCCATCAGCGCCACTTGGTAGCCATTTTCAATGGCGACCACGGCCGCTTCCAAAGCGACAATGGTTTTCCCCGACCCCACATCGCCTTGCAGCAGCCGGCTCATGGGGTGGGGCGAGGTTATATCGTCCACAATTTCTTTGAGCACCCGCTTTTGTGCCGCTGTCGGATGGAATGGGAGAATGCGCTTGACCGCTTGCCGGGTATTTTCTGCAATCCGGAGTTCGATGCCCGGCAGCCACTTTTGGCGCTGGTGCTTGAGCGCCATAACGACGCCGACGTTGAAAAATTCCTCGAAAATTAACCGCGTCTGGGCCGAAGTGCGGAAGTGAGCAAGTTCCTCCAGGGACGGGCTGCCGTCAGGGAAGTGAGTCTGCCGCAGCGACTCGCCCCGGCCCGGCAGCTTGTTCTTTCTCACCACCGAAGGCGGCAGGCATTCGGGAATGCTGCCTTCGGTTTCGGTAAGCGCGGTCCATACCAGACGGCGCAGAACCGCGGGCGAGAGGCTCCCAACTGCTTCATAAATGGGAGTGATGCGGCCCATCTCCAATGAGCCTTTCTCGCCTTCTCCTGACTCAGAAACAATTTCAAATTTGGGTTGCATCATCACCAAGTGGCCGGTGCCAAAGTGATCGCGCTCAACCTTGCCGTAGAAAAATACCCTTTGTCCCTCTCGAAACGTCTTGTTCCGCTCGAGGTATGTCGCATTGAACCATCTACACTCGATCAAGCCGCCTGTGGAAGGAACGCTCGCGTCCGCCCCCGCAAGGCCGTAGATATAAATGCCGCGCCGGGTGCGTATAGGGCCGCAGGAAATGACCTTTACCAGGATAGTTGCCATCTGGCCGGGAAGCAGATCGCGCACGCGCCCGAGCCGCTTGCGGTCCTCGTATCGGAAAGGCGTATAGTAAAGCAGGTCTTCAAGAGTTGTGATCGACCGGGCGCGCAGGCTCTCGGCCCGTGCAGGTCCGACTCCCTTAAGATATTTGATGTCCGATGAGAGTGTCATCATGAAAAGCGCCCAGGCTAAACCGCTTACATAGTATAGAATGAAGCGGGCGCGCGCACGTCTTCTCGATCAATGGGGCGAGAAATTCGCCTCATCAGGATGGCAAAATCAGGTTGTTCTGCAGCATCAAAATGGTCATTCGTTTCAGGCGCTGGATAAAATATCTGGTCGCGGTAATTGTGGGCAATATCCTCTATTTTGAATCAGCTCCGCTTCTCCCGCCGGCCGCCCGCCACCACAGTCTGGTCGATTGGGGTACATTTGTTGATCTTTGGTTTTGCCTCTTCGTTTATGGAGTCATCGAACTGGTGTCGTTCTTGGCGCGCAAGCTGCACAACCAATAGTAGAGCGCCCGCCATTGGCTCATCGCCCGCTGGACGCGTTCCAATTGCCCTCTAATTTCATTTACTTACAACATAAATTTTTTTAATTTTGCGATCAGCGAACTGACCTGCTATTATTAAGCTCACAGTTAAATGATTGGTCGTGATTGAGCGTTTCCAAGTGTAATTCCGGCGGACGCAAAATCATGAGCGTGATCCAGCGCAAGGTTCAGGAAGGTCCCGTTCATCCGCACTAGCTGGATTGCTTCTCCGAAGTGGTATTCCTATGTCGTGGCCCCGCATTCAATTGGATGCGGCCCAGGCAAACCATCGCTCGATGGAAAAACAATCCCAAAGCGCCGCCATGAGACTGCGCCGGCGCAAAACTGCCCGGAGTTATGCGCGCCGGGCGCAAATCTCGAATCTGGAGGATTCATTTTATGGAGTTAAAAGAACAGGCCACAACTGATTTAAAGGAAAGCGTGGGCCATACGGCAGGTAAGATATGGAGCCAGCTTTCCGAGGGAGGGCCTCAAACTATTGCTCAACTAAAGAAAAAACTCAACGGCGAAGGCGATTTGGTGAATCTCGCGGTTGGGTGGCTGGCTCGCGAAGACAAGGTGGACATCTTTCACGAGAAAAAGAATTTTCGCGTGAAACTTAAGTAAGCAAGACAACGAGCGGCGCAGGGGCATGGCCAGCGCGCCCCTGCGAAATCCGCCGTTATCCGTATTGACCGCCTGAATGCTACGCGCCCGCTTTTGCAGGCTCGTTCTTCTCGATCGGGGCGTCCACGAGGTTGCCCCATTCGGTCCAGCTTCCATCATAGTTCCGCACCTTGTCGAAGCCGAGCAAATATTTCAGCACAAACCAAGTGTGCGAGCTGCGCTCTCCAATGCGGCAGTAGGCAACGGCTTCGCGGTCCGGTCGCACGCCCTGCGCTCCCAACAAATTCACCAACTCTTCGTGTGACTTGAACGTGCCATCCTCATTGGCCGCTTTAGACCATGGGAAACTGACCGCCCCTGGGATGTGCCCGCCGCGCTGCGCGGTTTCCGACATTCCCGGTGGGGCAATCACCTTGCCACTGAACTCATCTGGGGAACGGACGTCAACCAAATAAGCGTTCTTGTTTTTGATCACGTCGAAGATCAGGTCGCGCTTAGCCCTCACGCTGTCATCCGGGTTGCTGGCTTTGTACTGGGTAGGAGTCACTTTGGGTGGATCCGTAGTGAAAGAACGCCCTTCGAGCTCCCATTTTTTGCGCCCGCCATTCATCAGCCGCACGTCTTGGTGCCCGTAATATTTGAGCTGCCATAGCGCATAGGCGGCAAACCAGTTGTTGTTGTCGCCATAGAGAACCACCGTCGTGTTGTTGGCAATCCCCGATTTGCTCAACAGATCTTCAAATTGCGCCTTGGTTAAAATGTCGCGCCGCACGTTATCCTGCAATTGGGACTGCCAGTTCCACCCTACTGCATTCTGGATATGACCCTTGTCGTAGGCCGTGGTATCAACATCCACCTCAACAAGCCGGACTGCGAGGTCGCTAAGGTGATCAGCTACCCACTGGGTGCTAACTAAAGCCTCCGGGTGTTTGTAATCGCTCATGTCAAAAATCCTCCTCATAGATTGAAAAGATTCTAAAAGTTGAATGGCTGGAAATAATAAAAGAAAAGGAAGGCAAGTTCAACAGCAACATAAAGATGAGTCGAGAGAAATCCTGGAGGTTGCTACGAGTTGGGGATTCCGAAAAGCCATAAGACTAAATTCAGATTATCACACTCAAGGGTGCTCGTCTATAGAGCCTGGCATAAGTTAGCCGTTGTCCTTTACTGTGCGGCGGCCTTCTAATTTGGAAAACCCGCAGAGTTTTAACGGCAAAACTCCACGCTACAAAACTGGCGACTGGAGGCCGCCGCTATAGCATCGAGCGCGTGTTTTCCCTTTCCTCAATCATTCATGCGAGCCAATCGTCCGCGTTACCGTATCAAAGCTAGTTACGACGGTTCGAGTACAGCCACTGGAAAGCGGCGTAGCACTGAGGCCACCGGTAGGACCATCCGGCCTTTCACATTTGTCGCGCTAACCATTTCATGCGTCAAAATGTTTTTCCAAGTAGCGGGCATTTTCCTCGCCATAGCGAGGCAATCGCTACCCCAAACTTTCTCTCCGACGGGCGCCTTGTTGCCGCCGGTGAGTCCAACCATAAATCTCGGCACCGTAACCAGAACCCATGCCTTTCCTCTATGCCGGAGAAAAGCGCAGACATTTCCGCTCTTGTTCCCCGAAGCCTGTACAGGAAGATAATCGCCTTGCTGAAAAAGTTGGGGATGATGCTTACGATAATTGAGCAGCCTGGAGGTCAGGAAAAGCTTGACGCATCCGTCCTTCCAATGAGCCAGCAATTTTTCGATCAGTCCGGGATTGTCAGCCGATCTTTGCTTCTCAAGTTCTTTCAGGAGGCGCGTCCTCCGCTCAAAATCCACTGGGCCGCGGTTATCGGGATCGACTAAGCGCAAGTCCCAAAGCTCCGATCCCTGATAAAAATCTGGCATTCCGGGGGCCGTAACCTTAATTGTTAATTGAGCGAGAGCGTTTAGTGCACCGTAGTAACTCACCTTTTCTTGAAATCGCAAAAAGTCTTTCAAAAAGCGGCTGGATTTGGTTCCATCCATAACGCGCCGGATAAAGTGGGCCAGGGCTTTTTCATGTTGGAGATTGGGGCGGGACCACCGGGTGTGTACCATTGCTTCACGGACTGCTTTGGTCATATAACCCTGAAGGCGCTTCCGGAATGCGGGCATATCGCTTTTCTCAAGCGGCCATGTTCCGAGCATCGTTTGATAGAGCAAAATCTCTTCGTTGGGATCGGGCACGGGGCGGCTGTTCACGCGCGTTTTCTTGTTCCATCGAGACCAACGATTCAGGCGCCGGTTCCACTCGGATGGCAACTCAGAAAGCACATTGATCCGGGCGCGGACGTCCTCGGATCTTTTGGTGTCGTGCGTGGTCGTGGTATTCATGGCGTGAGGCCAATGCTTCATTCTGTCCGAGCAGTAGGCATGGAATGCGGCGGCCGGCACGCCAGGACTGCACGGGCAGCCTCCAACCTCATTGGCCGAGATCAGCGGATTATAAATATAAAGGGCCGTATCCTCGAATCCCTTGGCCATGATAGGCCCGCTGAATTGCTGCCAACGCATGACGAAGCTCAGTCTCGCCTCTCTTTGTCCGGAGGAGAGATGAGGCTTTTCCCGCAAGGAAAGCACGCCTTCGAGAAAATCGTAGCACCTGGGATTTAGCCTGGGATTCCGGCGCCGCGCGGCATGGACGGCTCCCTCAACATAGCGAAGCTCGGCAGGGAGGACGTCGAAGTTTCGCAGATAAGTACGGTATATCGGCAAGCAGGCGGTGGTCTCGACCAGCGTCTGTGTCAGATCGGAAAGAGGGAAATCGCGGGCATACCTGTCCTGCTCGGCAAGCAGCCGCAGATGATGTCCTAGCGAGCGCATTTCAGCGGATAGAATTGTTTCCATAATTTGCTTCTTCTTGTTGTAAACCAGGAGATCGTAGTCGGGTTTCGCGCCGAGAAATCGCCCATAGGTGCTACTCAACGCTTCATGCCCGGAGGGATTCACAAAGAGGCCATTAAGCGCGTTGAGAAAATCGTAACCGGTGGTGCCGCAAACCGGCCAACTCATGGGCAGGGCTTCGCCTCGCGCAAGGATTTTCTCCACGACCACGTAAAACCCGGAGTTCGGCGGTGTTGATTCCTCCGGTGTCAAGCGTTCTTGCAATTTGCGGAGGTAGCCCAGAGGATCGGCAAGGCCGTCGATATGATCGATGCGCAAGCCCGTAACCGCGTTCTTCCCGATCAGGCGCAAGATCACGGCATGGGTCGCGTCAAAAACTACCGGGTCTTCCACGCGGACGCCCACCAGGTCTGAGATGCTGAAAAAACGCCGGTAGTTGATCTCTTCATTCGCAACCTGCCAATAGGAAAGAACATAAGCCTGGTCTCTCAGCAATTCGTCAAGCTGCAGAAAGCTTCCCGGCCGCTGCTTTTCGCCATTGAAAACCTGCATATTGCCATCGATGAAGTTCCGGATTTGCGGAGAATCCCGGTAGAGCCTGCCAAGCCTTTCCTGGATCGATTCCCGTTGCTGCCGCCTTTCACCGATGTTTTCCGAAGTTGGAGCTGAACGATCCGGAAGCTCCTGCACTGCGGCCAGGATGCCGGTCAATTCCCGGAAAGCCGCAGCGTCAGCGGGAAGGCTACGCTTGAGATCCTCCAGCCCGTAGCTCAAGATTCGAGCGTATGACTTCGGGGCCATCGGCAATCTCATATCCATATACCGGATGAAAAATCCGTTGTCTTCAAAAACAAGGGTCAACTCCCGGTTTTCCAGCGTGCGCGCATAGGGGCTAGCAAGGATTGGAAGAAGCACTTTGTTTTCGAGCAGCCTGTCGGGCGGCCGCCAGTCGATGTCAAAAAAGTTTGCATAGGTCGAGGAAGGGCCATTTTCGAGGACATCCATCCACCACGGATTCTCGCTACTTGCGGCCATATGGTTCGGGACGATGTCAAGAAGCAGGCCCATACCGTGCTGGCGCAACTCGTTAACCAAAGCTTCAAATTCTTCTTCCGTTCCTATTTCAGGGTTGAGCCTGGTTGGATCCGTGACGTCATAACCGTGCCCACTTCCACTGCGGGATTGGAGAATGGGAGAAGCATAAATATCGCTTATTCCCAGGGAATGAAGGTATGGGATTAATCTCTGGGCGTCTTTGAAGCCGAAATGCCGGTTAAATTGCAGTCGATAGGTGGCAGTGGGAATTCTCATATATTCTGTTGCGATCAGCGACTATCACCCGGGTTCTTAGGCTGTTTTCCCCTGCCATACAGAATAAGTGAATCCGGACATAGTTCCAGTGACACAGAACCAGCAGACTCAATCCGGTGAGGCGACTCACCGCCCTCACCCAGCCAGCGCGCTTCCGAAGAATCGAGCAGCTTGCGCCATTGATCTGGAGGCGCTGGTAAGACACACGGGGTTTTAGATTTGCTGAAACTAAATGCTGCAAATATCTCTTCGCCTTCGTGCCAACGCCGGATGAAGATCACTTTTTCACGCTCCAGAGAGCGAACCTCCATCGTTTCTTTACTGAGAAAAGACAGAGAGCGCAACGCTTTCCGCAGCCGGATCAATTCCCGGTAGAAATCCATCAGAGTTTGATGTCTACGCTCACTCCTGACCTCGCGTCGCAGCTTGGAGGAGAAGAACGTTTCCTCTGCCTGCGGGTCTGGGGGTTCGGATTGCCAGCCGAAAGCGGCGAATTCATCCCGGCGCCCTTTTCTGACCGCTTCAATGAGGGATGCATCTCCATGGCTGGTGAAAAAATTGAAAGGCGCTTCCTCGCCGTATTCTTCTCCCATAAATAACAGCGGAATATAAGGAGAAAGCATCACCACTCCGGCCACAAGCTTGAGCCCCTCGAAAGAAATCAGGTGCGAAAGCCGTTCCGCCTTCATGTGATTTCCGACTTGATCGTGATTTTGCCCAAAGACCACAAACTGCTGGGCCGGAATATCGCGCGATGAATTGCCGTGACGACGTCGGCGGTAGGTTGAATATTCACCCGAATAAACAAACCCTTCCTGAAGCGCCTTCACCACGTCATGAAGTTTGCCAAAATCCTGGTAGTAGCCCGTGCGTTCACCTGTTAGCAGAGCGTGCAAAGCATGGTGCAGGTCGTCGCTCCATTGAGCGTCCATGCCATAGCCGCCGGTCTCGCAAGGCCGGACTACGCGCACATCATTTAAGTCACTCTCAGCAATCAAATAAGCATCCCGGCCAGTCTGCCGCCGGAACTCCTGAACCCGAAGCGACAGCATGGCGAGGAAAGGTCTCGCGTTTCTATCCATAATGCTGTGGATGGCGTCGAGCCGGAGAGCGTCAATGTGAAACTCAGTAAGCCAGTAGAGTGCGTTTTCAATGAAGAAGCGCGCGACCTCATCACTATGCGGCCCGTCGAAGTTAATAGCTTGTCCCCAGGGTGTCCAGTACTGATCGGTGACATAAGGTCCGAAATCGCCTGTGTAGTTTCCTTCCGGTCCGAAGTGGTTGTAAATCACATCAAGAACAATCGCCAACCCGCGTTCGTGGCAGGCGTTTGCAAGTCTCTTCAGTCCATCCGGGCCGCCGTAAGTGTTCTGCACAGCATAAGGGTACACGCCGTCATAACCCCAGTTCCTATCTCCTGGGAATTGGGCAACCGGCATGACTTCAATCGCTGTAATGCCCAGCGCCTTCAACTCATCCAGATGAGGAATAATCGCGTCAAAGGTTCCGCCAGGAGTGAATGTTCCAGTATGGAGTTCGTAGAGAATGTAACTAGCAAGAGGTATGCCCTTCCAGCGTGTGTCAGTCCAATGGAAATCGTTTGAGGGCACAACCTGAGAAGGCCCATGGACGCCTTCCGGTTGAAATCGTGAAGCCGGATCAGGACGCTCTTTCCCACCATCGAGAACATAGTGGTAGAGACTGCCAGGGGGCACATTCTCCAGGACCGCCTCAAAATAGCCCCGCTCCTGTTTTTGCATCGTCGCGCGCTGTGGACGGGGCCGAAGGACGAGGATTTCTACGCCTGCGCTTTTAGGTGCCCAAACCAGAAAACGGCACTGGTTCTCACCCAAACACGTCGCGCCTAAAGAAACCGGGATTTGAGCTTGGGCCGGATGGTCAACGAGAACTGGAGGCCGCTCTTCCATTGCGCGTCGGGTCCTTCTTGATCCCCAGCCAGCCCAGAAATCCTGCTGAGCGGTAGAGTTTTCCTTCTGCACATTCTCTCATGGTCTAGCAGCGCATCTTCTGATTCGGCCATGCTTCCACACAGCGAGCACTGAAACCAACGGTAGCCGTGATTTTCCATAGTATCCCTCCTCGCCCCCTGCCGGGCGCCCGTCATTTTTTGCACATCCGCCGGATAGCACAATAAGCGCCACGGCTCGCAAGGCGGTTATCGATGATGGGCAGACGCCTGCGGGTAAGCCTGAGCCGCTTTTGTCTCGACCATGTGGCTTGCAACCTTGCACCGTTTTTCGTGATCGCGAAGTTCCGCGATGGATCCGAAGCTTTGGTCGCATCGCGCACAAAGATATTGGCCTCCGTCTATTGGCCGCGCGTTTGTTTTCGACATAGGGTGACGCCCTCTCTTTGATTAAAGTCGGCTGCGTGCTTTCGGGTGCATGTTAGCCCGCTTGCGCGTGCATTCTTAGAGCCCCGGCGCACAGCGTTATTTCTTCCTGGAGACTATTGCCGGGCTCCGTCCCGTCCAGCCCGCAAGCTAAAAGTTACCCAACCGGGCCCGAAAATTATTGAACGCCGTTACGCCGCCGACTGTGAGGGCGAAGGCTGTTTCTCAATAGCTTTCGGAACTGTAATGGTCAGTATCTGGCCGCTCAGATTTACCGAAGATTGCGACGGGTCAACCAACTGCGAAAATTCGTACCGGAGCATTTTCCTTGCCGCGCGCTCCGATTGCGGCGCTTGTCCACCGCTCTTGGTTTGCGCAGAAGCCACGTCCACCCAGACAATCACGCGGTGGGGTTCAATACTCACCGCCACGTCCTGCGACACGGGAACAAAGCTTCGCAGAGTGACCGAGCCGCCATCTTCAATGGCGTTCCCTGGAAGCGGGTCCATGACCTCCTCGACCGCGCGCAACCAGTCCTCCTGGTCGCGTCCGTGCTCGCCCCCTCGGGCTTCGTAGATTTCAAAAGCGCGGCGCGCAATAGATTGCTCAAGCAATTCCAACATGGCCGCAAGATCATCACCCACGAGAATGTTGGGTTTTGCTGTGGTTTGTACAGATTGATTCTTCTTAGCTGTGGCCTGTTTCATACGTTCTCCTTAAACATTCGCTGGCGGCGCCAAGCCCGGAGACTATTTTTCAACCCATTGAGGATCGCGTATTCAGTGGCGGCTTTTTCTATCTAAGAAACCGGCGGCGAAACTGATCGCGGGCCGCCGCCACAACATCTGACGTCACTAAGACGTAAACCTCAACACTAGCCCCTCTCTGGCAGCGGGCTTTGGCTCATGCCGCACTGCTTTAAATGATTATGTAAGGATTGAGGAGCAAGACTATCAGGAGAAACACTTAGACGGCGGGAGAAGTTGCTGTAACTTGATGAAGCGGCCTGAAAACTCGCGTTTTTCGCGGGACAGCGACTGGCTAAGGCGCGACCATATTATTGCGAATCGCATAGCGAACAAGGCCTGCGAGTGAGTGTAAATTAAGTTTGGTCATCAGATTGGACCGGTGCGTTTCGACGGTCTTCACGGTGATGTCGAGGGATGTGGCAACCTCTTTGGAATTCTTCCCCTCCGCAAGCAATTGGAGCACCTCGCGCTCGCGGGAAGTCAGCACTTGATCCGGCGTTTTAGCAACGCTTTTCTTCGCCACTCTCCTCGCATCCACCGCTTTCAAGCGCCCCCGGTCGTCACCACTCGAAACAAGCGATGCGAGTTTGGGGCTGATAAACGTTTTTCGCTGAGGCAGGGCCTCAATGGCCATCACCAAATCACGACCGGCATCCGACTTCAGGACATAGCCTTGGGCGCCCGCGCTAAGCGCCTCGTTCACCATCTGCTCGGAATTGTGCATGGTGAAGAAAAGCAGTCCGGTTCCCGGGGCGTCATGCAGGATTCGCCGGGCGGCTTCGAGGCCCGTCAACTTTGGCATCGTGATATCCATAATTACAATATCAGGCTTTAGTTCCTGCGCCTTTTCAACGGCATCAGACCCATCAGAAGCCTCACCAACAACCTTCCAGCCATCGTGCGCGTTGAGGAATGATCTTAAGCCTTTGCGAACCACTTCGTGGTCGTCGGCCAGCAGTATTCTGAGTTGACTCATTAAATCACCCGTTCTCGAAATTGGCTCCGTATTCAGCAAGTCCTTTCGACTCCTGTGGGACTCTTCTGCCTATTCTCCCTGAATCTTCGATTGATTAAACATCCACAAGGCGTCAGAATAATTGCCGGCCATTTCGGAGGCCGGCGCGATTTTATAAAGATTACACATTATAGCGGCATTCAAGGCTATGCCGACGGCTATTGGCCGCCGGTTTGGGGCGCTCATAAAGCGCCGCACCAAAGAAAATTGTCACTTTAATGCCTAAACCTCAATTAACCCACAGGTGAAATCGAGAGTTATGATGCGCCTCAAGCACTGCTTATCCAATCCCGCATTTTCCCAACTTCGCGCGAGGCTCCCTTTATGAAGGCTGAGCGGCGAAGCCGGATGCGCTGGTTCCTAGTTTTTTGGATTTTTGTCCTGGGCGCCGTAGCTTTTCTCGACCGGGTCAACATCTCCATTGCGGGCAGCACCATCGCCAGCGAATATCATTTCAGCAATGTCCAATTGGGCTATGTTTTTAGTTCCTTTCTCATCGGTTATGCCATCTTTCAAACTCCCTGCGGCAGGCTCGCGGATAGGCTCGGACCCCGCCGCGTCATCGCCCTTGCGGTCATTTGGTGGGGAGTTTTCACTGCGCTGACCGCAAGCATGCCGCTCGGCATCGCATGGGCGTTTTTCTTGTTTATTTCTGTGCGCTTCCTCCTCGGCGTGGGTGAAGCTGTCGTGTTTCCCGCGTCCAACCAGTTTGTCGCCAATTGGATTCCCACCCAAGAGCGTGGTATTGCCAACGGCTGGATTTTCGCCGGTGTTGGCATTGGCGCGGGCGTCACGCCGCCCCTCATTACCTATTTAATGCTCCATCACGGGTGGCGCTTTTCATTTTGGGTGAGCGCAGTCATCGGCATTGCGGCTGGCTCGATCTGGTTCGTGATTGCGCGCGATACGCCCGCCCAACATCCCTGGGTCGCGCCTTCCGAGCTGCGCACGATCCAATCGGGATTGACGCTTGATCAGCCTGCCTTCACCAGTCTTGCCGGCAGCAGAAACATAGCACCGGCTCCCTGGAAGAAAATCCTCAAAAGTAAAGATGTGCTTGCAGTAACGCTGAGTTATTTTACCTATGGCTATGCTTCATGGATTTTCTTCAGTTGGTTTTTCATTTATCTAGCCAAGGTGCGCGGCCTTAACCTGAAGTCCAGCTCGTATTACGCCATGCTGCCTTTTCTGGCGATGGCCGCAGGATCACCGTTCGGAGGACTTATCAGCGACTGGGCCACCCGCCTGTTCGGCAAGCGTGTCGGGCGCTGCGCGTTCTCATTTGTTGTAATGATGTTCGCTGCCGTGTTTCTCGCCATGGGCGCTTACGTCCATAGCGCCCGCCTGGCCAGCGTGGTGCTTGCCGGAGGGGCCGGGGCGCTCTACCTTTGCCAAAGTTGCTACTGGTCCGTCACTGCGGACATCGGGGGGCATTCTTCCGGGTCGGTCTCGGGCTTCATGAACATGGGCTGCCAGATTGGCGGCGCAATCACGGCGTCCCTTACTCCTGCGATTGCCGCGCGCTACGGTTGGAAAGCCTCCTTCCTCGTTGCGGCTGCCCTCTGCGCCATCGGCGGGCTTGCTTGGCTGACCGTTGATCCACAAAGCAGCCTGACAAAATCGGGCGAAACGGCAATGATTCCCGCAAGCGCGCCATAGCATCACCTCTGACTGGCTACATATCTGCCCCCTCACCAACCAGGTGGGAAGTTAGTCTCATGCCCCTTTCCATGCTCCGAGAATCCGTTTATGCTGATTCCAGGAGAGCCGGATGAGAATTGCGCTTGGGGTGACAGGCGGCATTGCGGCGTATAAGGCGGCCGAGGTGCTGCGCTTGCTGCAGGACCGTGATCTTGACGTGCAGGTGATTATGACGGATTCGGCCCGCAAGTTCATCACGCCGCTTACTTTCGCCTCGCTTTCCGGCCATAAGGTTATTACAGGCCTCCTCGAGGGCAGTGAGCCTAATTTTGAAAGTTCAATCGAGCACATTGCCGTAGCGCAAGGCATCGGTGCGCTGGTCATCGCACCCGCTACGGCGGACGTGCTGGCGCGGATGGCGCAAGGCATTACCAACGATTTTCTCACCGCGCTTTATCTCGCCACTCAAGCGCCCGTGGTGGTAGCTCCCTCCATGAACGTCAATATGTGGGAGCACGCCGCGACGCGAGCAAACCTGGCCACGCTGCGCGAGCGCGGCGTTATTGTGGTTGAGCCCGACGCGGGATACCTTGCCTGCGGCATGACAGGGGCCGGACGGCTGCGGGATCCCGAGGACATTGCCCAGGCTGTGTTTCACGCCCTTGGCCTCACGGACGATATGAAAGGCGAAACGCTCCTAGTCACTGCAGGTCCCACGCGCGAACCTCTGGACGCGGTGCGGCACCTGGCCAACCGGTCGAGCGGCAAAATGGGATACGCGCTTGCCGAAGCGGGGCGGCGGCGAGGGGCGCGCGTGCTGCTGGTGAGCGGTCCTACGCATCTTGATGCGCCCACGGGCACGGCCTTCGAGCGCGTTGAGACAGCCGATGAAATGGCGGAGGCCGTGATGAAAAAGCTCGATGAAGCGAGTGTCATCGTGATGGCCGCCGCTGTCGCTGACTATCAGGCTGAATCTATCGCGCCGGGAAAAATCAAAAAGAGCAATGGGAGCCTGACTCTTCGGCTGAAGCCCACGCGCGATATCCTCTCTGAGATTGCGGCGCGCCGCCGCCCCGGGCAGTTTGTGGCCGGTTTTGCTGCAGAAACGGAAAACGTTGTTGAGAATGCGGCGGCCAAGCTGGCGGCAAAGCGGCTCGATATGATGGTGGCCAATGACGTGACGCGCGATGGCGCCGGGTTTGACGCGGACACCAACATCGTCACGCTTCTCTTTCCTGATGGACGCCGTAAACACTTGGAGAAAGCGAGCAAGCTCGCTATCGCTTGCCAGGTGCTAGATGAAATCGTGGCGCTGCGCAAGACGCAAGCCGAAGAGCCGGGCTTTGGAGTGCTTGGTCATGGACTCGGCATTCATGAATAGCCCAAACGCCCGCGTTTAACCTGATGGACGCTCAAACGAAACAACAAATCGCAGACTGGCTGAGTTTTTTCCGCGATCTCGGCTTCGAGGATCTCTATCGCCGTCCGCAGGCTGCCGGTGTACAATTGCCCCCTCCGCAGATGAAGATGCCCGTGCCGCCAGCCGCGGCTCAGGCTGCTGCCGTCCCGGTTGCATCTTCCGTTACTCCCCTTGTTGCGCCGCGTCTTGCCGCGCCAGCAATAACGACTAAGACGCTTAGCCTCTTCGATGCGCCAGAGACTTTATCGGCTGCCTCCTCTTCGACAGAAAAGATGGAAACCCTCGAAGAAATCAGCACGGACCTTGGCGATTGCCGCCGTTGCAAGCTCTGGAAAGGCCGCAAGCACATCGTCTTTGGTCAGGGAAACCCACGCGCCGAGCTTATTTTCATCGGCGAGGGGCCGGGCGCCGACGAAGATGAACAAGGACTGCCCTTTGTAGGGCGCGCCGGCCAATTGCTGAATAAGATGCTCCAACTCGTCCAGATCAACCGGGAGGACGTCTATATCTGCAACGTGGTGAAGTGCCGTCCGCCCGGCAACCGCACGCCGGAAAGTGACGAGATTGCCGCTTGCTCTCCTTTCCTCTTCCGCCAGATTGACGCTATACGCCCGCGCATCATCTGTTGTCTGGGCGCGCCCGCGGCACGTACCGTGCTCGGCATTAAAGAAGGTATCACCAAAGTGCACGGCCAGTTCTTCGATTACCGCGGCGCGAAAGCCATGGCTACGGTACACCCCGCTTACGTCCTGCGCAATCCCAGAGAAGAAGTGATCCTGCGAGATGATTTCGCCAAGATCCGCGACTTTTTGAGATCCCTCATTAACTAACGTCCAGTTTCGCGCTTGTTTTATCCGCCAGCAGCGCCGCGGGCAGCACTACTCGGTCCCGCTGCAATTGACCGGATGAGGCGCTGCGCAAGGGGCGGCCATCTGGCGTATGAATATGCGCGATCAAATCCGCGGTGAATGGCTTGCTAAACTCGATTTCGATGCGCCACCTGGGCGCTCCCGCCCGGCCCGCATCCGATTCCGCTAAGGCGCTGGTGGTCCAACTCACCAGGCCAAAGCGCGTGGGACAATGGTTCACGCGGATTTTCTGGCCCGGCGCAAACCAATGTCTTGGAGCGGCCTTCTGGAGGTGCACCACGTCCCGGTCGTGTTCTTCGTAGCAAAGCAGCCAGCGAAGCCCCACCGTGGGCTGCAATTCGCTGTTAACTACCGCCGACCATCCATAGGGACTGCCTTCTCCTGGAAAGCTACCGGGCAGCAAAGCATCTTCGGGCGAGTAGTGGTTGCCGCTATCCATGGTGTAACAACAAAGGCCGTAAAGAGTGAGCAGAAACGGCCGGTAATCTTCTTGCCGGATTTCCCCAGCGAGCGTGCCGTGCGACATAAAGTTAGACGTGCGGGCGAACGCACCATCCGTGTTCATGCCCAAAATTTGCTCGCCCGCGCGAGTACGGTGCTTGAAGTGGCCTTCGTCGAGTGCGGCGTCTCCCCAGTCGCTAGTCCACCAATCCATCATGTAGCGGTGATTCTCGTAGCTGCTCAGCTCAGAGGGCTGCCGGTGGATATCCGACGGCGTGAAGGGCGTGATGCCCGCCTCTTTCATCGCCGGGTTGCGCGCCGCCATCGTTTTCGCCAACGACCGTTCAATGTCCGCGCGCATTTCCGTGGCGAGAGACGCAATTTTTGTAGATTCCTGGAGCAATTCCTGATCCTGGTTCTCATTGGCCGCGAGCGCCAGGCAGCGGGCATGTTCGCGCAGGCCCCGCCACGTCCACGAAGCATTCTGATAATAGTAAGGGTGCGATTCGGGCGTGTCGTCGTGGGGATCGCCGTTATCCGCCTCAGGCGAGCCCCAGATCAGGCCGTGCCGCGGGTCATCCGGCGGAAATGCCTGCTTTGAATACTGATAACGCTTGACGACGAAATCCATCATCCTTCGCAAGGTGGGCAGCCGCTTTTTAAGCGCCGCAACGTCATGCGTGTAATCATAAGCGCGGGCTGAATTTTCCAGAAAAACACCCGCATTGAGCGGCGCTTCCACTTGGTCCTGCGTGTTATACAGAAAATTGCCATCAGGCAGAATGTAGTTCTCAAGATAGTGCTCGAAGTAGGGTTCCACTTCCTCCGTCAGGTTCCACAGT
>DASZAA010000357.1:0-4130 GCA_035945615.1 Terriglobia bacterium | reverse complement strand
GAATCCGCGCTCGGCCTCCTATGATTTGGTAAGGCCGGGCCACGTGTTTCCCGTGCGAGCGCGGGCCGGTGGCGTGCTCGACCGCCCCGGCCATACTGAAGCGGCAGTGGACTTGGCGCGGCTTGCAGGCTTCTCCCCTGTGGGCGTTATGTGCGAAATTCTGGATGCGGAGGGTAAAGCTGCAAACACAAAAGACCTTCAGGCCCTGGCCCGGCAATTTAAATTAAAGATCATCACCATCGAGCAGTTGATCGAGTACAGGAAAAATACGGAGAAGCTGGTTGAGCGTGTTGCAACCGCGAACTTGCCCACCGAATTCGGAAACTTCACCGCTTACGTGTATAGCGTTCCTTCTCAAAACCGTGAGCATGTCGCACTCGTGATGGGCCGCGTGCAGTCTGGCCGTCCGGCGCTCGTCCGGGTGCATTCGCAATGCTTGACGGGCGACACTCTGCACTCGATCCGCTGCGATTGCCGGGAGCAATTAACGTCCGCCTTGCGCAAGGTTGCCGATAACGGCGAGGGCGTGATCCTTTATCTTAGCCAGGAGGGCCGGGGCATAGGACTAACCAATAAGATCCGGGCCTACGCCTTGCAGGATAAAGGGCTGGACACCGTGCAGGCAAACGAAAAGCTGGGGTTGCCAGCCGATATGCGCGATTACTCTGTGGGCGCGCAGATTCTCGCGGACCTGGGCGTGCGCAAAATTCATTTGCTGACCAATAACCCCCAAAAAATTCGTGGTATTGAACGTTACGGCTTGCGCATCTTGAAACGGATTCCCCTCGAAACGACCCCGCGAAAAAGCAACCACGCTTATCTCAAGGTAAAAAAAGATAAGCTCGGCCACTTGCTCAGCAAAGTTCAGTAATGGATCATGTCATCAACTAGGGGCAGCCGCCGGGATGAAGACCACATGCGCGAGGCTCTGCGTTTGGCGCGTGAAAGCAAGATACTCCCGTATCCAAACCCCTGGGTAGGCTGCGTGATCGCGCGCGGCAACACCGTTCTGGGTCGCGGATCCCATCGCGGCCCCGGCACGAGCCATGCGGAAGTCAAGGCACTGGCTGAGGCGGGTGAGCGAGCGCGGGGCGCAACGCTCTACGTTAATCTCGAGCCCTGTTGTCACTTCGGCCGCACGCCCCCGTGTACAAATGCAATCCTACAGGCGGGAATTCGTCACGTAGTTTACGCTGTTGGCGATCCTAACCCCGCCGTTGCTGGTCGCGGCGCCGCCATACTGAGACGCCATCAAGTTGAAGTCAGACGGGGCATACTCGAGACCGAAGCGCGAGCGATCAACGAGGTCTACTTCAAGTTTAGACAGACAGGGCTTCCGTTTATCACTGCAAAGATTGCAACGAGCCTCGATGGCAAAATTTCGACGCGCACCGGAGAGTCAAAATGGATCACAGATGCGGCGGCCCGCCGGCGCGCGAGAGAACTTCGTTCACAGCACCAGGCTGTTCTGGTTGGAATTAACACCATTCTCGCTGATGACCCGCATCTTGGACCGCGCATTCGCGGCGCGCAAAACCCTTGGCGGGTTGTGCTCGACTCCCATCTTCGCACGCCACTTCAGTCGCAGGTCCTTGCGAGCGGCCGTTGCATCATCGCCACGACTGCAACGGGAAGCATTCGAAAGCGCAAATTGCTTAAAAGCGCCGGCGCTGAAGTCTGGCAATTTTACGGCAGGCGCGTGCCTCTTGAGGCGGTTCTCAAAAAACTCGCGGAGCGCGGTATTCTCAGCGTGATGGTTGAAGGTGGCGCTGAAGTGCTCGGTAGTTTTTTTGATTGCGGCCTTGTGGATCGCATGTTCTGGTTCTTCGCGCCTATGATAATAGGTTCTCTGAAAAGCAGGCCTGCCATCGCGGGGCGCGGAATAGACCGGCTGGCCGAGGCACGAAAGCTCATCTCGACATCTGTGGAGCCTATTGGAAATTGCTGGGTTTTGCGTGGGAACGCAAGCAAATGGGCGTTGGATGAACCCGGCGATTGAATTCCGTTTCGGCAACGAAAGTCTGTTGACGCCCCGTCTTAATAAGTGCGGACGATTTTGGCGCGAAAATGAGTTCAATTAAAAAATGAAAAATGCAATTGTTGTTAGATCCCTGCTAGGCACTGCCACGCCTTGCGGGGCTAAGGTAAAGGCCCTTCATTTTCCCAAATTCAAGCCCTTCCAAATCTGATCCACTTTGTTCCGCGTTGCTTCGTCCATTGTGATTTCATCCGGCCACGGTCGCGTGAATCCTTCGCTTGGCTGTTTGCGCGTCGCATCAATTCCCATTTTCGATCCGAAATTTGGCAGCCGCGATGCGTGTTCAAGTTGATCGACCGGCCCAAGCATGAACTGAATGTCGCGTTCCGGGTCGATGTGGTTAAGAGCTTTCCAGGCGACCTCGCGCGTGTTATGCACGTCTACATCGTGGTCAACCACAACAATGCACTTGGTGAACATGGCCCCCGGCAGTCCCCAAATCGCATTCATCACCTTGCGCGCGTGGCCGGGATAGCTCTTGCGAATCGCTACGATCATCAAATTGTGAAAAACACCTTCAGGCGGCATGTGCATATCTACTACTTCCGGCATTTGCATTCGCATCAATGGTAAAAAAATCCGTTCGACCGCATACCCCATCCAGTAGTCTTCCATCGGTGGCGGTCCAACGATAGTAGAGACATAAACGGGATCTTTGCGCCGGGTAATGCAAGTCAGATGAAATGCTGGAAAATTGTCTTCAAGCGAATAGTAACCGGTGTGATCTCCAAACGGGCCTTCGGTGCGCAGGTCGTCTAAATCCACATAGCCTTCCAGAATGATCTCTGCGTTGGCAGGCGCTTCAAGGTCAACGGTCTCGCATTTCACCAGCTCGACGGCTTCCTGACGAAGAAACCCAGCAAACAGAAATTCGTCCAGATTCTCGGGCAGAGGCAGAATTGCAGATAGCATTGTGGCCGGGTCCGCGCCCAGGGCGACTGCGACCTCCATCCGCCGTCCTTTTCCCTGCCGTTCGAGCCATCTGAAATGCTCGGCGCCCCCCTTGTGAATTTGCCAGTGCATACCCGTTGTGCGCTCGTCAAAAATCTGCATTCGATAGCAGCCTACATTTCGCCGGCCTGTTTTCGGGCTGCGCGTGATCACCATGGGAAGCGTGATAAAGCGTCCGCCATCCTGCGGCCAGCATTTCATTACGGGAAATGTGGAGAGCGAGAGCCTTTCCTTCTCAATGACCGATTTCACCGGGCCATCTTTCACTTCTTTCGGAAAAAACGATCCCATTTCAGCGAGCTTGGGCAGCATCTTTACTTTGTCCAGCAATCCCGCGGGCGGCTTCATTTCGAGCAGATCTTCGATTCGCTTGGCCACGCTCTCGAGAGAATCCACGCCGAGCGCCATTTCAACCCTCTTTCGCGTTCCAAAAGTGTTGATCAACAATGGCATCGAATAATCCGTGTTATCTTTGACCGAGTACGGCTTTTCAAAGAGTAGAGCCGGACCGCCGGCCTTGCTTACGCGGTCGGTAATTTCTGTAATTTCAAGGTCGACGTCCACCGGCAGGCTGATGCGCTTCAACTCGCGCTCGTGCTCGAGACGCGCAATGAATTCCCTCAGATTCTGATAGGCCATGAAATCTCTTTCCGGGAAAAGCCGCGTTCACGCTACTCGCAAGGCGCTACTAAAATGGTATGGCATGAACGCACGCGCGCTCCCTTGGCGCGGCACAAGCGATCCCTATGCCGTTTGGGTCTCTGAAATCATGTTGCAACAAACGCAAGTTGCAACAGTGATCCCCTATTATGAACGATTCCTTCGCGCCTTCCCAACCGTGGAACTTTTAGCTCGCGCTCCATTTGAACGTGTGGCCGCGCTCTGGTCGGGGCTTGGTTATTATCGCCGCGCTCGCCGCCTCCATCTCGCCGCGCAAAAAATCTCAACCGATTTCGGCGGTCGCTTTCCCATCACCTACAGCGAGGCCAGAATGCTGCCTGGCGTTGGCCATTATACTGCCTCCGCCGTGCTCAGCATTGCCTATGGGAAGCCTTTTGCGGTGCTCGATGGCAACGTGGCGCGCGTTGTATCCCGGCTCTACGCATTGAACGGCAACCTTCAGCAGCCGGATTTTCGCGCC
>DASZAA010000356.1:0-20456 GCA_035945615.1 Terriglobia bacterium | reverse complement strand
CCGTTACCCGGAGTTTTTCAGGATCAATTTTTCGCGCTGCATTTTTTGCGGGCTGTGCGAAGAAGCGTGCCCAACCTATGCCATCCAGCTTACGCCGGACTTCGAGATTTGCGAGTTTAACCGGCAGAATCTGGTTTATGAAAAAGACGACCTGATGATCAGCGGACCCGGCAAATATCCAGATTATAGCTTCTGGCGAGTCGCGGGCGTCGCCATCGGCGGCAAAGAGAAAGGGCAATCGGAGCGCGAAGACCCTCCGGTCGACCTGCGTAGCCTTTTGCCGTAGGGCGGAAATACTCAGGAATATTTATGCACGTTTTATTTTACATTGCCGCCGCGGTGGCGATTTTCGCCACGCTGATGATGCTGACGCGCCTGAATGCTGTCCATGCGCTACTTTACTTGATCGTCTCGCTGCTCGCGGTTGCCATTGTTTTTTTCACTATCGGCGCGCCGTTCATGGCGGCGCTGGAAGTCATCATTTACGCGGGCGCCATCATGGTGCTTTTTGTTTTCGTCGTGATGCTGCTTAATCTCGGCAAGCGGCAGGTTGCGCAGGAGAAAGCATGGCAACGGCCGGGCATGTGGCCCGGGCCTGTGATCCTCGCTATCATTCTCATTGTTGAAGTGGCTTTCCTTGTGGGCCGGCCGGGCGGCGCTGCGGTCGGCACGCAAGCGATTGGCCCCAAGCAAGTCGGTATTGCGTTATTTGGACCTTACTTGATTGGCGTAGAATTGGCCTCTTTTCTGCTGCTCGGCGCTCTGGTGGGAGCCTATCATCTGGGCGTCCGCAAGCAGGAAAAGCTGGAGAAGAGAAATGACAAGCATACCCATGAATCAGGGGCTGCTGCTGGCGGGGATTTTGTTCGCGCTGGGGCTGACCGGCCTGCTGGTACGCCGTAACCTGATGCTCATGCTGATGTCGATTGAGGTCATGCTGAACGCTGCAGGCCTCGCTTTTGTTGTGGCTGGAGCGCGCTGGATGCAGCCTGACGGACAGATTATGTTCATTTTTATTCTTTCGAGCGCCGCAGCGGAAGTTGCCGTCGGACTGGCGCTGGTATTACAACTTTATCACCACCATAAGTCTCTTGACGCGGATGCGATCAGTGAGATGAGGGGTTAAACGTGCTTCATTTGTTGTGGCTCATTCCGGCTCTTCCGTTCGCGGGCGCATTTGTGCTGATAGTTTTCGGCCCGCGCCTGCCCAAGCGCGCCGTTGCCATTATCGGTCCGGGCGTCATCGCCGTTGCCGGCGTCATTACCATTCTCATTGCCATCAGTTTCCTCCGGACACCTCCGCCAAACCACGCCTACACGCAGGAGCTTTGGACCTGGTTTGACGTAGGCGGTTTTCATCCCCACATCGGGCTTTATCTCGACGCACTTTCTCTCCTGATGACGCTGGTCGTCACCTTTGTTGGCTTCCTGATTCACTGGTACTCCACCGAATTCATGGACGGCGACGAAGGTTATAGCAGGTTCTTCGCCTACATGAACTTGTTTGTCGCGGCCATGCTGATGTTGTTGCTCGGCGACAACCTGCTGCTGCTCTTCCTCGGCTGGGAGGGCGTGGGGTTGTGTAGTTATCTTTTGATTGGTTTCTGGTACCAGGATTGGGCCAACTGCGTGGCCGCTCGCAAGGCGTTCATCGTCACTCGAGTGGGCGACGTTGCGATGACGCTGGGATTGCTGCTGCTGTTTACCCATCTTGGCACGCTTGACATCCAGGATTTAATGCACCGCGCCTTAACGCAGTGGCCGGTAGGATCGTCACTGGCCGTGTGGGCTGGATTCCTGCTGCTCGGCGGCGCCGTAGGCAAATCCGCACAGCTTCCGCTGCAAACCTGGCTGCCCGACGCAATGGCTGGCCCGACTCCCACCAGTGCGCTCATCCACGCGGCCACGATGGTCACGGCGGGCGTTTACTTGATTGCCCGCACGCACGTTCTGTTCAGCCTCGCGCCCGCGGCGCAGACGGCGGTGGCGGTGGTGGGCATCGCAACGCTGATCCTGGCGGGCTTTGCCGCTCTCACTCAATGGGACCTGAAACGGATTCTGGCTTATTCCACCGTCAGTCAGATCGGCTATATGTTTCTGGCGCTCGGCGTGGGCGCATGGTCCGCCGCGCTCTTCCACTTCATGACGCACGCTTTCTTCAAGGCGCTGCTCTTCCTGGGCGCGGGCATCGTTATCAATGCCTGTCATCACGAGCACAGCATTTTTAAGATGGGCGGCTTGCGCAAGCAATTGCCAGTCGCGTTTTGGACCTTTTTAATCGCCGGATGCTCTTTGGCGGGTTTGCCGCTCATCACCGCCGGGTTCTATAGCAAAGGTCTGATTATCTACGAATCGCGCGCAGCCGCGAATGGCAGCACCACGCTTTGGACACTCGCCGTCATCGGCGTGCTGCTCACTTCGCTCTATACGTTCCGCATGATTTTCGTTACCTTCTTCGGCGAGCCGAAGACGCACGTTGAGCACAAGCCGGGCTACTCGATGAAGATTCCTTGCATCGTGCTGGCTGTGCTTTCCGTGATCGGCGGTTTTGTCGAGACGCCCCGTTTTCTGGGCGACGCGCACTTCTTTACCGATTTCCTGCACACCACGCTCCCCGCGGTGATCCCTGGCAGCGCGGGCATGTCTGAACTAGGCTCGGAGCTATGGGTGACGCTGGCTTTCGTGGTGGGGTTGGTGGTGAGCTACTACCTTTACATGGTCAACCCGGCGCTGGTTGAGGCGATCACCGCGCCCGCCCTTTCTAAGGCGTTACACCGTTTCTGGTTTTCGGACTGGGGTATGGATTGGCTCTACGATCATCTTTTCGTCCGGCCCGTGGTCTGGTTTGCACACGTTGACCGGCGCGACTTTATCGACGGTTTTTACAACGGTTGCGCCGCGCTGAGCCGTGGCATTTATCGCGGCCTTAGGACAACGGAAACCGGACGCGTGCGGTGGTATGCCGCAGGCATCGTGTTCGGCTCAATCGTTTTCGTGGCCATCGTGTTGTTAGTGTGATTTGCTGTGCGGCGTATTGATGCCTTTGCCGCGCAGAATTCGTAGTGCAGACCGCCGTTTTTGCGGTCTGGGGGGGCCCGGGCCCCAAAAGCCGCAGGGTTTTGAATACAAAACTCTGCGCTACACCCGGTGGGGCGGTTGAGATAATTATGATTTTAGTCTGGCTCATTGCGATTCTTCTGATTGCCGGCGTGCTCGCCTGGTTTTCCGGGCGCTGGAGCAGCACCGCGCCGCGATGGATTTCACTCATTGCGGTTTCGATCGATTTTGTTTTAGGTCTGATGTTGTGGAGCCGCTACGGAAGCGAGATGCACCTTACGCCGCAGCGCGACTGGGTAACGCAGGTGAACTGGAGCTGGGTGCCCCAGCTTGGCATCCGCTTCCATCTGGCGCTCGACGGGCTGAGTCTGCTGCTTCTGATGTTGACGTTTTTGCTCGGCATTATCTCGGTGCTTGCGTCGTGGCGGGAAATCGAGCAAGGGATTGGATTTTTCCATCTGAATTTGATGTGGATTCTGGCCGGCATCGCGGGCGTGTTCCTGGCAGTGGACCTTTTCCTCTTCTATTTTGCGTGGGAGCTGATGTTGGTTCCCATGTTCCTTTTGATTGCCATCTGGGGGCACGAGCGGCGGAATTATGCGTCGATGAAGTTCTTCATTTTTACCCAGCTCAGCGGCTTGCTGATGCTGGTTTCGATCCTTTCGCTCTATTTTATCCATCATCATCAGACAGGCGTCTACACATTTGAATACGCGGATTTGCTTGGCACGCACCTTTCCTCGCACGTGGAATTGCTCATCATGCTGGGCTTCTTCGTGGCCTTCGCCGTGAAGCTGCCCATGTTTCCTTTGCACACGTGGCTACCGGACGCGCACACAGAAGCGCCCACGGCGGGCAGCATTATTCTGGCAGGCTTGCTACTTAAGACCGGCGCATACGGATTAATCCGCTTTGTTTTTCCGCTCTTCCCCGATGCTGCGCATCGCTTTGCCCCCATTGCGATGACGCTGGCGGTGATCGGCATCATTTACGGCGCGGTGCTGGCCTATGGCCAAACGGACCTCAAACGCCTGGTCGCTTACACCAGCGTCAGCCACCTGGGTTTCGTTTTGCTAGGCATTTTTGCGTGGAATACCTGGGCGCTTGACGGTGCTCTCATGGGGATGATCGCACACGGCATCTCTACAGGTGCGCTGTTCATGATCGTCGGCCAGGTCCAGGAGCGTACGCACACGCGCGAAATCTCGAAGCTGGGCGGGTTGTGGGCAACCATTCCCCGGCTAAGTGGGGCGGCGCTTTTCTTTGCCGTGGCCTCTGTTGGGCTGCCGGGCATGGGTGATTTTATTGGCGAATTTCTGGTCATGATCGGGACCTACGAGGCGCATTTAATCGGACTTACAATTGTGGCTTCCATCGGCGTTCTCATTTCCACCATTTACGGTGTCCGGTTTATCCAGAGCGCCTATCAGGGCAAAAATTCCAACAATTGGGCGGTGCGCGACCTCGTGCCCCGCGAAGTCGTGATGCTGATTCCGATGGTGGCTATTCTCATCTGGCTGGGTGTTTATCCGCAGCCGGTGTTTAACACGTTCAAGCCCGTTCTGAGTAAGCTTTACCGGACGACGGCCCAACAGCCCGCGACATCGCAAGCAGCCCTGATAAAAACGAGTCTGCTACATTTGCCCGGAGATCAATGGTGAGCACGACGGACCTTTTCATAATATTGCCGCTTTTGATCCTGGGCGGCGCGTCAGTGGTGGTGATGGTGGCGATTGCTATCTGTCGCAATCACGTGGTCACGTTCGCGCTCACGCTCATCGGCCTTGCCGCCGCATTCGCCTCATTATTTTGGATTGCCCAGGACGCGCCCCGCCAAGTCTCGACGCTGCTGGTCGTGGATAAATACGCGCTCTTTTACATGGGCCTGGTGATTGCCGCTACGTTTGCCGTGGCGCTGCTTTGCTATAGCTATTTTGGGCGGCGCGAAGGCGACCCGGAAGAGCTTTACGTATTGCTCTTAATCGCGGCTTTAGGGTCGGCGGTGCTGGTTTGCGCCAGCCACTTTGTCTCTTTCTTCCTGGGCCTCGAAGTCCTGAGCGTCGCCTTATACGCTCTCAACGCTTATCTTCACACGCGACGGTTTCCGCTCGAAGCGGGCATTAAATATTTGATTCTTGCCGCTTCTTCAGCGGCGTTTCTGCTCTTCGGCATGGCGCTGGTTTATGGGCAGCTCGGCACGATGGAGTTCGGCAAAATCCGGCAGATGATCGAGGGTTCGCCGGACGCGAGCCACGCAATCCTGCTAGCAGGCACCGCGCTCATCATCACCGGCTTTGGATTTAAGCTGGCGCTGGTTCCGTTCCACCTCTGGACGCCCGATATTTACGAAGGCGCTCCGGCACCGGTCACGGCCTTTGTAGCTACGGTCTCCAAAGGCGCCATGTTTGCATTGCTGCTGCGCTACTTCACCTGGTCGGGATCGCACCATTACGGCGCGATATTCCTGGTCTTCACCATCATTGCGATTGCCTCGATGATCGCGGGCAACTTCCTGGCCATGATGCAGTCGAACGTGAAGCGCATCCTGGCGTACTCCTCGATTGCGCACATGGGCTATGTGCTGGTGGCGTTTCAGGCGGGCGGCGAGCTTGCCACGCAGGCAGTGGCGTTTTATTTGGCGGCCTATTTCATTACCACGATTGGCGCGTTTGGCGTGATCAGCATGATGTCGAATGGCGAGCGCGACGCGGATAGTATTGACGATTATCGCGGCCTCTTCTGGCGGCGGCCCCTTCTTGCTTCGGTTTTCACGGCGATGTTGCTTTCGCTTGCCGGTATTCCGCTCACCGCCGGTTTTGTGGCGAAGTTTTACGTGGTCACAGCGGGCGCTTCCTCGCAAATCTGGTTGCTGGTGTTTGTGCTGATTATTACTAGCGTCTTTGGCCTATACTACTACCTGCGCGTGCTGGTTGCTATGTTCTCCGGCCTCCCGCAGGGGCATGAAGAAGAGGCCGCACACGAAATTTCCCCGCTTGTTCCTGCGCTTTCCCTCAGCAGCGGGGTAGTGCTCGCCGTGCTCACCGTGCTGTTGGTTTGGGTCGGCGTCTACCCCTCAACCCTCTTGAATATCATCCACCATACTGTTGCGGGCATTCTATAGCAGCGGTTGGCCGCAGCGTATTAAAAAAGTCTCTTTCATCGCCGAGAATAAATTTTGGGACAGACTCAGGGCAACCTGAGTCTATGCCGGTAGGGGCTTCGTGCCGCGTTTTGCTTTTTGATTACAAGCTCTGTAAGATTGGGCCAGGAGATTGCAAATGAAAGTTAAAGTTGTTGTTCACGATGCGGAAGAAGGAGGCTACTGGGCGGAAGTCCCGGCAATTCCAGGTTGCGCCACGCAGGGCGACACGCTGGACGAACTCATGGCCAACCTGCAAGAAGCCATCGAGGGGTGTCTCTCGGTTGATGTCGAAGAACCAAAAGCGACAGGTAAAGACAGAGTTTTGGAAATCGCGGTATGAAAGCGGTTTCTGGCAAAGAGTTGGCTCGAATTCTCGAACGTAGGGGTTGGGCCTTGCTCCGCATCCATGGCAGTCATTACATTTACGGCAAAACGGGCAGCATCGTAAGGCTTTCAGTTCCCATACACGGCAACAAACCTTTGAAGATCGGCTTGCTGAAACATCTGTTCAAAATGGCTGATATTGACGAGACGGAAATTGGGTAGATAGCGTGGCGGCAAAAACAGCGCCCCAAGAAGTGACTGTTATTTGCATGGATCAGCCGGCTGTTTTTCCTTGGCGCGGCACCCATCGCAAAAGATGCGATGGATGTGCTGTCCGCGTAACTACGAGATGAGGGGATCAGCCACGTGGAAATCCTGGGCATCATAATCCTTGCCCTTCTCGTTTTGTGGACCGTTTCCAGGTTTCAACGCAAACTCACTCTTGCCCCCACAATAAGCGAGCCTTCCTCTGTTACGATCTCCCTAAGCGACATTCTGCCTCCAGAGCTAGCGCAGCTCGAGGTAGAGGATCATTACATAATTAGGGTCGCTGGAGTCTCCTACCAAAATGACGATGGAAGCAGACGCCAAGAAATACTTGCCCATTGCAAGGTGCCCGAAATGCTTCAGTTGGTAAGGCAGCCAAATCATCGGCATGACACGAACGCAATTCAGGTGCGAAGGGAGAACGGCGAAATGCTGGGTTTCGTTCCCAGAGATGAGGCGCGCCTTATGGCTCCGGAACTGGACGAAGGCCGACGGTACGTCGCTGTGCTGACGACGCTCGATGGTGGCTATGGGCAAAAACCGACGCGAGGCGCAGGCGTATTGATTGTCAAAATCAAGAACGCGAAAGAGAGCTAGGCGCGTAATGCTATATTTGTACATTTCTGAGTGGTCCGCACTGGCAAGACGTCACGATCCTGCAACAATACAAACTATAATCAAGCGATCTATTCGCCTCTTGTTTGCAGTCTCATGCCGCGCGTGTTAATCTCTCCGCACAGGAGGTTCCTATGTCACTCCGCCCTGTAAAACGTCTGATTAAATCCAAACCGACGCTGGAAGGCGCGGGCGTGCACCTGCGGCGTGCATTTGGCTTCGGCAATACATCTGATTTCGATCCGTTCCTTCTGCTCGACGATTTCCGCAACGACGTGCCCGAAGATTATCTGGCTGGCTTCCCATGGCACCCTCACCGCGGGATTGAGACCATTACCTACGTTCTTGCCGGATCTGTCGAGCACGGGGACAGCATGGGGAACAAAGGTGCGATTGGCCCCGGCGACGTGCAATGGATGACGGCGGGCAGAGGGATTATCCATCAGGAGATGCCTAAGGGCGATCAACTGGGCCGGATGCATGGGTTTCAGCTTTGGGGGAATCTGCCTTCATCGCTCAAGATGACGGCGCCCCGTTATCAGGAGGTCAAGGGCCCCGAAGTTCCAGAGCTTACCGATGACGACGGGACGCACGTGCGCGTGGTCTGCGGCGGTTTCTGGGGCATGAAAGGGCCGGTGGACGGCGTGGCAGCCGATCCGATTTATCTCGACGTTTCCGTGCCGCCCGGCAGGCGGAAGACCCTCCCGGTGGAGACCACTCGTCACGCTTTTGCCTATGTGTTTGCTGGAAGCGGAAAGTTCTGCAATGCTTCGGGTCCTTTGGCTGTGCCCACCGAGCCGGTCGGTTGGCTGGATACGACTCCTCCTACGCACGCGGACAATCGCTCTCTCGTGCTCTTCGACCGCGGAGACGAGCTGGAGATACAGGCCGGCGAGGATGGCGTCCGGTTTCTTCTGGTTTCAGGCAAGCCGATTGAGGAGCCTGTGGCCTGGTATGGACCGATCGTGATGAACACACAGGAGCAACTGCGGCAGGCGTTCAAGCAACTCGATGAAGGCACATTCTTGAATGCGAGTAAGTAGCTTCACGGCTCGAAGCGATCCAACCTAAAACCACAGAATCTCTGAACAGCAAACCTTTGTTTCCCTGATCATGATTTGGGCTAAAGAGCGCCAAGAAAAGGTTTAAGCAGAGGAGCAATACAAGTTCTCAATGGGCTCAAAAAACTTCAAACGCTGTTCCTGGGCAGTGACGGAGCTTGGGATTGCTTACCACGACGAAGAATGGGGTGTGCCCACTCACGACGGCCGCCGCCTTTTTGAATTTCTCATCCTCGAGGGCGCGCAGGCGGGCCTGAGCTGGGAGACAATCCTCAAGAAGCGCGAGAACTACCGCAAAGCCTTCGCCGGATTCGACCCCGCCAAAGTAGCGCGCTTCGACGCCCAGCGCATCGAGCGATTGCTTGCGAACCCCGGCATCGTGCGCAACCGTCTCAAGATCGCCTCGGCGGTTGGAAACGCCAAGTGCTTTCTTGAAATCCAGCGCGAATTCGGAAGCTTTGACACTTTCATCTGGCGTTTTGTGGGCGGCCGGCCTAAGAAGAATGCTTGGAGCTCGCTCAAGCACACGCCGGCCCGGTCGGCGGAGTCAGACGCGATGAGCAAAGAGCTTATCCAGCGCGGCTTTCGCTTTGTGGGATCGACTATTTGCTATGCCTTCATGCAGGCTGTCGGCTTGGTCAACGATCATTTAACAGATTGTTTCCGGTATGGAGGTAATCGGTGACTGCGCCCTTCCTAACTTAGATTTTGGTGTTAAGAAATAGCAGTCAATCGGGCAAAGCGAAGTTCGCCGCTGCGAAAACCTATCTGATCTACTCGCGCAAAGATTTGCCTGCATACGGGAGTAAGTTTTCGGCTATAATGTTTGCATCTTCATGGAGGATTCTCAATGGTGGTTTATTTGTATGTGCTGGGCGCGATCCTATTCCGCATTCTGCCGCACCCCTGGAATTTGACGCCGGTGGCGGCGATGTTCCTGTTTAGCGGCGCGGTGTTTAAGAGCAAGCTGAATTCGTTGCTGGTCCCTCTTGCTGCTCTGCTCATCAGCGATTATGCGGTTGATCTTGTGCTTTACCACGGCGCTTTTCATTGGTTTAGCCCTTTCACCTGGGGCGCCTTCCTGCTCATCGGGCTGCTTGGCTGGACGCTGCGCGGCCAGTGGAGCAAACGATTGGGCTGGCTTAAGGTTGGCTGCGCCTCTCTTGCCGGATCGACGCTTTTCTTTTTGATCACCAACTTCGGCGTATGGGCGGTAGACGCATTGTATCCTCGGAATTCAGCCGGCCTGAGTGCGTGCTATATCGCCGGAATTCCTTTCTACATGAATGATCTCGTCGGTGACCTCGCTTGGAACGCCATCATGTTTGGCTCGTATTATTGGCTCACGCAGCGTCGCCGGGCGGGCGCAACGGCTGAAGCAGAAGCGCGATAGATTTCATCCTACTGACTCATGAGAATCTGCTCCCTGCTCCCGAGCGCGACGGAAATCTGCTTTGCGCTCGGATTAGCGGATTCTTTGGTTGGCGTGAGCCACGAGTGCGATTATCCCGCCGAAGCAGCAGGCCTGCCCAACGTTACGCGCAGCAACATTTCCTCTTCGCTTTCCAGCCGAGGGATTGACAGCGCGGTAAGCTCCTCCCTTGAATCCCAGGGGACGCTTTACGATCTCGATCTTCCGCTCCTCGAATCCCTCCGGCCCGATCTCATCATCACGCAACGGCTGTGCGACGTGTGCGCGGTTTCTTTCGACCGCGTTCAAGAGGCGGTGAATTCGCTACCCTCGAAGCCCGCGGTTTTGAATCTTGAGCCAAGCTCGCTCGAAGATATCTTCACCAATATCCTGCTGGTGGCTGATGCCACCGACGCCCGCGCGGCAGGCGATAAGGTGGTTCTGAGCTTGCGGGAGCGCGTGAGCAGGGTGAGAGGGCGGACAGCTAACCTTGCGTCACGCCCGCGTGTCTTTTGCATGGAGTGGGTGGACCCTCCGTATTGCGGCGGCCACTGGATGAAGGAACTGGTTGAGATCGCGGGCGGCGAGGACGCGCTGGCGAACCAGCAACGGCCGTCTTACCGCATCGAGTGGGAGCGCGTGCTGCAGTTCGCGCCCGAAGTGATTGTCCTCACGTGCTGCGGATTCGAGCTTGAACGCTGCGAGCGTGAAGGCCTGCTCCTCGCTACTTTCGAGGGAGCGATCGGTCTGCCCGCCCTCCAGAATGGGCGTATCTACGCGACCGACGGCTCGCACTTTTTCAGCCGGCCAGGGCCGCGCATTGTCGAAAGCTTGGAAATTCTGGCCCACCTGATTCATCCTGAGCTTTTCCCGCCTCCCGGTCTCAAACAAGCGTTCAAAGTGGTCCCTGTGGCGCTGCCAAAGCCCGTGTGGGCTTGATCCCTGCTGCGAGTGACATCCTTTCCTATTTTGGAAAACCGCAAAGGTTTAACCGCGAAACTCCGCTCTACAACAAACATTGACATCATGATGTCATAGGCGTAGCATCAAGATGTGCGAACGACGTTAACTCTGGATGACGACGTGGCCGCCCGGATTCAATCCGAAGTTCGCCGCACGGGGCAGCCCTTTAAGCGCGTGGTGAACCATTTGCTGCGAGCGGGATTGAATGCGCGCCGCCAGTTGAGGCCCACCCGTCCGTTCACCATTGAGGCGAGGCCGCTCGGGTTGCGATGGGGCTTGAGCTATGACAATGTCTCAGAATTACTCGAACGTGTTGAAGGTCCCATTCACCCGTGATCCTGATCGATGCGAGCATCCTGCTCCACAGTTATGATTCGTCGTCGCCGCGCCACGAAGCGGCTCGCCGGTGGCTGGAGGAAACTCTTTCCCAACCCGAACCTGTTGCTCTTTCCTGGCAAGGCATTCTAGCCTTTCTCCGCATCACCACAAATTCCCGCGCCATGGACCATCCCTGTTCTCTCGATGAGTCGCTGACCATTGTTTCTTCATGGCTCGAACGGCCAACGGTCATTATTCTTGCGCCAGGCGAGCGTCACTTTGAAATCCTCCGCAAGCTCATCAGTGAAGGGCAGGCGTTCGGACGATTGGCGGCGGACGCGGACCTCGCGGCCCTAGCCATCGAACACGGTGCCACGCTTTCAACCAGCGACCGCGAGTTCAGCCGCTTTCCCGGCCTGCGCACGCTTAATCCCTTTACAACGTAGCGCCTCTCGCCAGCAGCCACTCACGGCTTCCGTCCGACCATGATGATTTCATTTCTGTATCCGGGGCAAAGAGTGAGCAGGTCAGCACGCCAGCGAGGGATTGAGCGCGTGGGGTTCCGGAAGTATTCATCGACGAAAGAATTGTAAATCACTTCCTCAAATTGAGTTTCAACCACTTCGAAACCGGCTGCCTCGATCAGGGTTTGCAAGTCTCCAATAGAAAAAAAACGCACGTGTCCCCGCCAAGCGTTGAAGGACATTGCTGCCGTCCCCTGTACGGGCTCATGAAGATATTCGCCCAGCGAAAGAAACGTTAGCAAGGCTTGTGCCATGAATGTATTGTCGGTTGAGAGCAGAATCTTGCCGCCGGGCTTCAGGACCCGCCATGCTTCTTTAATTATTTGCAGTGGATGATAGAGATGTTCGATGACATGGGCGAAAATTACAGTCCCAATCGTGCAGTCGCCAGCCTGGATTGTGTCGCCCATTTGACTCATTAACTCGTTCGGCATAACCAGCGGATCCAGATTCGTCCAGGTAAGCCGGATATCCTGTTTGCCGAGCCGTTGATGCCAGTCTTCAGGAATTGGCTGGTTCAGCGATGCCAAAATTGGGCATGAAGACTCCAAAAACTCCCTGATCGCTAGATCGATAGTAAAGGGAAACGCTCCAAGATCCAGAATGGTGTCCTGTTTGTCCAGGTGGTGCCGCAGGGTCTCAAGCGTAAGCCAAATGCGGTGAGCTTGAGCGATGCGGAACGTGGGCGGCTTAAGGTAATTAGTTTCATCAGGCGGAATGTCGTCGAACGGTTGCCGCTCGTGCTCGCGGGCATAAGCCAGGAACTGCGGGGAAGGAGGCTTCAGCCAGCTTAAACTGGGATCCGTGATCTGGACTGGCGTTGAATCACTAAAAATCTCGGCTAGGCCGCGATGGCCATAAGCTGCAAGTAAGGATTTCGCCGGCTTCTGAGGCGCTGGCGTCGGCTGGGCGCCGCAGCTTTTGAGCAGGTTGTCGAGAAGCTGACGCTGATCAGCCGCTACACTTGCGCGGCCTTGTTCAAGGAAGGACATGGCCTCCAGAATCCGTTTCTGGCGCATGAGCATCACGCCGAGGTTTACTGATGCCTGTCCGTTCTCAGGATCCAAAGCGAGCGCCCGGCGGTAGCCTTGCTCGGCTTCGGCAGGATGGCCGCAAGCCAGCACGGCAGTCGCCCAATCGTTCCAGCGAATGCTCGATTCCTGCTCTTTCAGGGCCGCCTCGAAGAATGCGATGGATTCTGCTGCCCGGCCCGCAAGAAAAAGGCGGAGGCCCTCCTCATGGTGTCCTCGAATATTCTCTGTCACGTTAGGTGACATGCCTCCATTGTTATGGTTTGCTGGCTTCCTCTTCCATTTTCTGCTGCACCGCTCCGAGGAAGAGGTAGGCCCTCGATTTCTCCGTCGGCGTCCGAGCCACGGCCACCGCCTGATGTGCCACCCGAAGGGCACCTGCATCGTCGCCTGTCTTCAGCATGAGCTCCGCGTGAAGGAAGAGGTAGGCAAGGTTGTGTGGATCGATCTCGCTCGCCTGGTCAGCCGCCTTGAGGGCCCCGTTCGGATTCTTATTTATTGTTGCTTCAAACCGGGCCAGCATTGCGTACGCAGGGGCGAAAGTTGGGTTGAAGTGAATGAAATCTTCGAGGCCAGAAGCAATGGTTTGCCGGTCGGCATCGCTCAGGGAGTCGCGCTGCATCAGAGCGATCGCGTTATAAAAGCGGGAGTAGACGCAGGCAGGGCAATCCGCCGCGGCCTTCGCAAACCAACTCGCCGCCGCGGCATCGTGCTTTTGGTGAACCTCAACCAATCCCATGATTTGGTCAATGGAAGTGAGCTTAGGGTCCCGGCGAAGAGCGTCGAGAAGCAGGGGCTTAGCTGCGTCTGCATTGCCGGTGCGCGCCATAAAATCACCGCGCATGGCCTCGGATTCGGCTAGGGAGAGTGTTTCCACCGGGTACGAATCTGGATTTCCGGGAGGCGCCACCTTCAACCGGTAATAGCGGAAGGCGGAGCGTTTGACATAGTTCTGCAGGTTGGCTTCAAGATCATCCAGATTACCGAAAGTTTCAATGGCGGCAGTGACGGAATTCGTATTGGGGCTATGAGCCACGAGCGCGAGGTAGCGGTCGATCGGGCCTTTGCCGCCGGAAACTTTGGCGAACATCAGGAAGTCGGTCAAAGCCCAGGACTCGGCATAGAAAATAGTCCCTTTGTCTTCCTCGTTGTAGTAGGGCGAAGTTTGATCAACGGCGAAAAGCGTGGCGAGGGACAGCCAGGGACGCTCACGGAGGAGGTCCAGATTGCCCTTGCTCGGCAAACCCAGGCGAACCGTTTTGTGATCGATCTCCGAATTGCCGTAAAATTCCGCTAGTCCTTCGTTCAGCCAAAGTGGGATGCTCCTGAAATCATCCTCGAGAACCAGGTGGGCGTATTCGTGATATACGACGTGATATGGGTTTTCATTCGGCGCGTCAAGAAGCAGGAAGATGAAATTTTTATCCGGATTGCGAAGCATCATGCCGGAGCGGGAAAGCTCGCCTTGCTTCGACCAATTGGGTGGCGAGAGCGCCTGAAAGCTTGCTCTGTCACGCGCGGCCAGGATGACGATCGGGAGATCGGGGTAGACGCGCATCCCGGGAAATGCTTTCTGGAACACCGCGCGCACCTGCTCAAAGCGTGCCGCGACATCGCGCGCCTGGCTCGCAGATGCGTCGCTGACCACCACAAAGTGGGGGCTGCGCGCCTCAACCCACGATTCCGCCGCGCCGCCTTCAAATGCAACCTGAATCGTAGCGGCGAAGACTAAGAGCGCAATCCCAAACCATTTCACCACAACGTTCCTATATTGTAGCGGCGGGCAAAGCCCATTAGGGGCCGCCGGCCTTTACGATTAAAATCCGACGGCCAGAGGCCGCCGCTACAGAATTAGGCGCCGCCGCACCAGCGCGCCTGCACTCACGCCGGACGGATAATCATCACTTCGGTGGCCTTGATCAGAGCTGCCGCGAGGTCGCCGGTTTTCAGGGCAAGGTCTTCGCAGGAGTCGCGCGTGATGATAGCGGTCACTTTCTGGCCGCTGATGTCGAGCGTCACCTTGGCGAGGAGACCCTCCACTTTCACGGATGTGACCCGTCCCACTAATTGATTGCGTCCGCTGATACGATGCTCCATGCCGGTGGGGGAGCTTTCCTGCTGGGCTTGCGGCTTTGCGAGGGTTCTCGATTTTTTCTTTCCGCTCTGAAACAGAATGCGGTCGATTTCCGCGCGCGGGATGCGGTGATGTCCCCCTGCTGTTTTGACCGACCGGACCTTCCCGCGGTAAATCCACTGCTTCAGAGTAGGATAACTGACACCCAGTTCCTGCGCGGCTGCCGGCAAATGTATGAGGTCCATGGTTTCCTCCCCGCGGATCAGCGTTGCAAGCCACAGAGTTTTAACCGCAAGACTCTGCTGCACAAAGGCCAGTCACAGACGCTTACTGGTTAGCACTTCCGCCGCCAGTACCAATCTCCAAATGAGCACGCCGGTTTTTCTGGTAGCACTCCTCGGTGGTATCGGTGCAGAACGGGCGGTCCTTTCCGTAGGAAACTGTGGCCAGATTGTCCGCGGATACTCCGAGGTTCACCATAAACTGCTTGGCGGATTCGGCGCGACGCTGACCCAGACCCAGATTGTATTCCTCGCTGCCGCGTTGGTCGCAGTATCCGCCGATGCGGACCTTCAGGTTGGGGTGCGACTTTAAGTAATCAGCGTCATGGGTGAGGGCGGTCTGATCGGCGGTTGTCAGGTCGGCCTTATTGAAGTCAAAGAAAGCGTCTTCAAAGGGGTTTGCGCCCGCGGCGGCCCCAGCGCCTTCGGCTCCGATATTCGATTCCTGCACGGATGCCGAGGGTGCGTTGGCTGGCGTCACAGTGACGCGCGCCTCGCACTGGCCGCTTCCGCCCGCGCCTGTGAGCGAGAGCGTGTAGGTGGTGGACTCTGCCGGTGTCACGGAAGCGGAGCCTTCCGCTTGCTCAGAGCCGAGCCCCGGTTTCAAGTCGAGCGTGGTAGCATCGTTCGTGCTCCAGCTCAGCGTCACTGACTGGCCCGCTGTAACGGTGGCGGGTACAGCGGTGAGTGTGCAGGTGGGCGGGCCGGGCGGAGGTGGCGCCTCGGAAGGAGCGGCCGCCGGGGTTGCGATGGCGGGAGTCCTTTTATGACACGCAGCCGCCAAAATGATCAAGCCTATCAGCGCGGAAAATTCAAGCCATTTGAGTTGGGTTCGCATCAATGATTCCTTTCGCCAGTAGTTCAGAATGAATTTGGTTCTCCGTGGCGTCCTGGGAAGGAGACGTTTTAACCAGGAATTAGATTTGATTAAAAACCATCAATTGTCAATTTTATTGTAACTGCAAAACCGGCAACGTTACGTCATCTTACTTGAGCTCGACAACGAAGACGTCCGCCCGGCATTGGCCGCTCGATGGACATCCCGTGCTTCCTCTTTGATCGCCCAGCGACCAATCCCAATTGGAAGTGAACATATAGAATTTGCCGTCTTGAGAGACGTTCCCGCGCGGGGTGCCCCAGAACCAACTAGGTGAACTTGGGCTATCATTCGCCGCCTCCGCGCTGCGAGCGTGCGCAAACCGCCAGACCTGGCTAGAACCCGTTGTGGCGACGCAGACGATCTCTAGGTCGTAGGCGCGCGTGACGCGCATGAAAGGATTGGTAAGGAGATTCTGCGTGCCATCGCCTTGCGCACTGCCCCCGGCATAAAAAGACCCGCAGGCCGGCATGGTGTCGGAGGGATTGTCGTCGTTCCAGGTCCAATGGCTTCCGGTAAATTGCGGGGGCTTGGGAAGCGGCCTGACGAGTTCGGTATACTTCGCGGGGTTTGACAGCGGACGAATGATGACTTCGGCCATGTCGTAGTCGTTCGGAGCGTTGACGAGATGGGAATATCCAATGGCCATGTGGCCGCCGCAGGCGTCTGCAATAAAAAGGCAGGTGTTAACTTGGGTGGTTCCCGGACGCCAGAAGAAAATGGTTTGGGTTTCTTGAGGATAAACGCTGATGTAGGAACCGTCCCGGCTAATATGCGCTCCGTGAACATTGAAACCCGCAGTCCTGGTTTCCGGGGGTTGTCGCGAGTCGACTTCCAGCCCGGTGGATTGTACGTATTTGCTACCCCCGACGCTGCCCTTGGTATTCTGAAGAAATCCCTTGCCACGAGCCGTCCCAATATAAACATTGAAAGGTGTGCATCCAGCGAGGCTGTTGTGATAGGGGGAACAATTTGGCCCTTCGATGGCGACTTGACTCGGGTTTGGCAGTTGCCCGGGGAAAGAAACGACAAGGCTGCCCGGCGAAGCCAAGTGAACCGGCCCAATCTCAGGTGACGGAGTCGTCTCTCCCTCTGGGTTCATGCGGACTACGCCGGTAATCCTTACAAAGTAGTCGCCAGGGGGCAAACTGCCTGTTCCGGGTTGAGGAGTGACTTTTGGCGCCGCAGGCGGCGGAAGTTGGCCGACCTGATTCGCAATGGGAGTTGGAGCCATATTTGTCCCGCCCACCATCCCGGTTTGAGTGTCATACCAGTAGCAGGCGCCCGCGCCGTTATCCGCCGAGCGGTCGTAAAAGGTGAGGAACGTCGTAGCGCCCTGCGCCTCGCCGCCGAAGTAATAGCTGAACATTTTGCCATTAGTGGTGACGTTGGGGTCGCCCGCGTACATCCACGGTTTTGAAACGAAGCTCGGCAAGCCGGGGCAGCCGGCGAAATTGTAAAGGGGCATCTTCTTGTCTTCTGAAAAGCTGTAGGCGAATAACTCCGTTCCCTGGGTTCCGTACAGAATATCGGAGTCCGTATAGCTGAAAGACGGTCCATGCAGGTCGAGAAGGCCGGTTTTGTTCAGGTAACTTCCCGGTTTCCCGGTAAACCTCTCTACACGCATGGTTGCCGCATCCATTGTGAAAGGGATGGTTCCCCCATTGGTGGCGTCAATCACGAACCGGTATCCACCATGAGATCCTAGCTGAGGATCAAATTTACCCCAGGCGTTCGCTTCCTGAGAGGAATCGGTGAGAAAGCTCAGGCCAACATCGTCGCTGCCATACCGGGCGAGAGTGTTGGCGTCGGTTACGCGCACCATGCGCGAACCGAAGTCCGGGTCACGGAACGGAGTATTTGCCGCGGGTGTGGCCATTGACGTGACGGGCACAAGATCGCGCGTAGAGTTCGCGCAGTAATTGGGAGGCCCTCCGCCCGCACACGGCGCAGTCTTCGCAGGATGCGGGCGCGCTCCGGCGATGATGGTTGCCGCGCTGGGCCGGAACGCCACGATCAGCCCGGCTAGAATGCACCAAAAGACGATGTAAGGAATAAGTTTCTTCATGCCTGCTATCTTAATCCAATTGGGCAGGTTCGCACGTAATCGTTAGTATAAAGCCTGACAGCACTGCCAACGCTGATATTCGGCGTCCCCAAGCTTAGAGACGAGACATTAGGCAACGATGAGGGCCGAAAGTGAATCTCATAATGTGGTGAGCTTCGTGTGTCTTGCCGCTCCGTGGAGCGGAGGAGTATACTTGGCATAGATCAAACGGCTTAGCGCAGGCGGGTTAATTGTAACGCGAGAGATTACCTGAGCCGTTTTCCAGGCAACGGAGGACCGGGATCATGAAAACGCCAATCAGGCTCGTCGCGGCCACATTCCTGGGACTCATAATGAGCGCGTTGATGCTTGCCGCGCAGACGGCCCAACCGGCAGCTCAATCTTCAGCTCAACCGGCCCAGGCCAGCCAGCCGGCCCAAAATGCGCAGCCGTTGCAGTCTACAACACCGGCGGCAGCGGCTTCCACTCCATCTGGGCATGAGGCGGCTCCGCCGATCCCGGCGGGCACCACCTTGCGCGTTCAGCTTGACACCACGCTTACCGACAAGACCAATAAATCGGGGGACAAGTTTACCGGCGAAGTGACGGACCCGATTGTGGTGAACGGCAAAGAAGTTCTGCCCAAATACAGCACGGTAGATGGTCACATCGCCTTTTTGAAGCCTTCGGGCCGTATGGCGGGCAAGGCTCAGATGCGCCTGGTGCTCGATACCGTGACAACCCCTGACGGCATCATTTATCCGCTTTCGGGCACGCTTGAGCAGGCGCAAGGCGGCGTCTGCGCCCACGCCTCGAACACCGGCAAAACGAAAGCGGACGAAGAAGGCACTATCACGGGCTGCGGGAAGAGCAAGAAGAGCGCGGCCGAAGCGGCGGCCATCGCAGGCGGAATGGGCGCGGGCGTAGGCGCCAGCGTCGGCATGGGCAAAATCATGGAGTGCGAATATTACGGCTATTGTCCACCGGGAGGGTCTGGCATCGGCTCGGACATTGGCTACGGCGCGGGCATCGGAGCGGGCACGGCGCTGGTGTATACGCTCTTCAAACATGAAAAACACATTGTGTTGGTGCAGGGCATTGATCTCACCTTTACTGTGAACCGTACCACTATGGCCGATAAAGTGCCTGCGCCGGATGCCGCCAGCAACGCAGCGGATTCGACGGCGGACTAAAACATTGCAGCAGGTCTTAAAAACGAACGAATGAGACGATCTCTACATAGGATCACAGCAATCGCAGCTTTGATCGGGCTGCTTCCGGCGCTTCTCATCGGCGCGTCTACGCCCCAACCTGCGATTCCTTCGGGCACCCAAATTGACGTTCGACTCACCACAACACTGAGCAGCTCAGCAAACCAGCAAGGAGATCCTTTCTTGGCGGAAGTCGAGCAGCCGATTTTCGCCAAAGGCCAGGAAATTGTTCCTGCGGGCAGCACGCTGCGCGGCCACGTAACCTTTGTTCTGCCGCCTGGCCGGGTGAAAGGCAAGGCAGAGATGCGTCTAGTTGCCGACAGCGTGATTACCAAGGATGGTAAGCAATACGTTTTTTCCGGGCAGCTTGGCAGCCTCACATCCGATAATGGCGTCAAGATGAAAGGGAATGAGGGTACTCTTGAAGGGCCGGGGAAGAGCGCAAAAGACGCGGCGAAGGATAGCGGCATCGGCGCCGCAGTCGGCGCAGGCGTGGGCGCGCTTGGGGATGGGGGCACAGGCGCTCTTTACGGAGCGGGCATCGGCGCCGCGGCGATGGCCATTCGTAGCCTTGCTAAACACCATAAGAATGTTGTCCTTAACGCGGGCACTGAACTCACCTTTGTCCTGAGCACTCCTGGGACGGAATCACAAGCCTCCAAGACGACCGGCGTCTCCGCTCCTTTTATCTGCGCAAGCTGCAAATAATGGCAGCGCGGATTGCAGACAATCCTGAAGAACTCGCAGCGGAAGAGAGAAGCGAATGGCGATTGGTTATCGCTACATCATTAAATCGGGCAAACACGAGGGCAAGGAATGCCGTCCGATGCACGCATCCGATCTCAAGCCGGGGTGGATTGTAGTCCTGTTGAAAGAGGGCGGAACGGATGAAATCCCGCTTCACTGGCTCGAATCAAAACTTGCCCGCCGGAAAGCGAAGAAGATCCCCGCCAAGCAGAAGGGCTGAAGAATCTCTGTGACAACTGCGATTATAGCGGAGGCTGCTGGCTTCTAGTCTTTTCTACTTTAAAACCGGCGGCCAGGGGTCGCTACTATAAAACCAGATTACAGTAGCGCCGCGATCTGTGGACTATCCTCCCAAAGAACTTCATTTGCACTTTCATTCCCTTTCACTTACTATCGCCCTTAGCAGCTTGACTTCCGCGTTATGGAGGATGCCATGTCAGGACTTTCAAACCGCAGAGAATTCATGCAAAGCGTGGGCGCCGCAGCCGCCGGGTTGTGTCTTCAAT
>DASZAA010000355.1:0-8295 GCA_035945615.1 Terriglobia bacterium | reverse complement strand
GAGCAATTTTCACCTGTTTATGCCAGGCGCAGGCATGATGTTCAATCACTGGACTAGCGACGAAGGCCAACGGGTCGGCTACGTGGCTCCCAACGCTCCGGATGGAGCGGCCATCGATTACTTTCTGAAATCTGAGATCAAGCCCAGCAAACAGGAAAAGCAAAATCGCCAAACTCCGGTAAAGATCGTTATCACCGACGCGCATGGCAATACGGTCGCCACACAGTATGGCCCATCAAAGGCCGGCATTAACCGCTTCGTTTGGAACATGCGCTATGACGGCGCACGCAGGCTGCGATACGAAGCGGTTAGTCAGCCCGAACCCGGCGAGCCAAATCCAAGCCGTGGCCCACGAGTGCTGCCTGGAACGTATCGCATCGCGGTCACGGTGAATGGTGAGACGCAGAGTGCAATGGCCAAGGTTCTGCCCGACCCAAATCTCAATATTCCGCAAACCAACTTTTTGACTCAAACTAAAGCAGCCCTTGAGGCGCGCAACGAATTAAGCGCGCTCGATGACATGATCAATCGCATTGACGAGATACAAAACCAACTCAAGGGTTTTGAAAATGATGTCGAAGCCAGCCCGAATAAGCAACTTAAATCAAAGTATGCTTCCATTCTGGGCCAGGCGAAGACGCTCGGCACGAAGCTCGAAGCCGCAAAACAGAGCGTTTGGAACACCGCTCAGCAGCACAACGTTGAAGAGGACGACATCCACCAACTGGAAGACCTGCACGGCCAATTTGCCGATCTGTTGGATAATTTGAGCCACCCTTATGGCGGGCCGCCCACCCCGCTTTTGCTTGAGCAAATGACGGAGTTGCGCGCGAAGCTCGACCAGCAACTGAAGGCCTTCAATGCTTTGCTTTCAAGCGGCGTCGTCGCTTATAACAAATCCGCTCATGCGGCCGGCGCGCCTACCGTATTTGCCGGCGAGCCTGTGACGGTCGAGCCGGTTAAGTTGGCATCAACGCAGTGATTCGGGCGTGGCATAAACCGAACCCCCTTCGCTCGCTTCTTTTCAACAATGGCTTCATGCGTGCTTTCCCCGGAGGAAAAACCGATGGCATCTTATTTTCGATCCCTGGCGCGCTGCCTGACTTTGATATCGCTCGCAGGCCTTTGCATGGCGAACGGAACAGCATCAGCACAGCAAATCCCTCCTAGCGCGTACCAGGCGATGAGATGGCGCCTGATCGGCCCCTTCCGCGGCGGACGCGCTATTGCGGTGGCGGGAGTTCCAGGGAATCCCGCGCTTTTTTACTTTGGCGCCGTAGACGGCGGCGTTTGGAAAACGACGGATGCCGGGCGTGTGTGGCGTCCGCTTTGGACGCATGAGGCGGTTGCCTCGATTGGCGCCATCGCAGCGGCTGATTCGGACCCCAATGTGATCTATGCCGGAACCGGCGAGGCGGACATTCGCTCCGATCTTTCCCTCGGCGGTGGAATGTACAAATCCACCGATGCGGGGAAAACATGGCGCGCCATCGGATTGCATGACACGCTTCAGATTAGCAAGGTCATTGTAGACCCCACGAACGCTGATGTAGTTCTCGTCGCCGCGCTGGGCCACGCTTATGGACCTAACCCAGAAAGAGGCGTCTTCCGCTCCACCGATGGCGGCCAAACCTGGAAGAAAGTTCTCTACAAAGACGAGAACACGGGCGCTATCGATATCTGCTTTGATCCCGCTAACTCTCAAGTTGTCTACGCTGCTCTTTACAACGCGCATCGCGTCCCCTGGAGCACCTATGCGCCGGCTGAAGGCCCCGGTAGCGAAATTTATAAATCGACTGACGGCGGAGTCACATGGTCCGAAATCACGGGCCATGGGCTGCCATCAGGTCAAATGGGCAGGATTGGGATCGCCGTGGGTTACGGCGCTAACCACAACCGCGTCTACGCCTTGATCGAAGCCACAAAGGACGGCGGCCTCTACAGGTCTGACGATGGCGGTTCATCATGGCAGCGCGTTTCGACTGACCCACGGATCACCGAGCGCGGATGGTACTTCGGCAACATCATCGTCGATCCGAGCAACGCAGATATTGTTTTCGTTCCCGACGTGAGCCTTTACCGCTCAACCGACGGCGGCAGACACTTTGTCGCTTATAAGGGAGCGCCGGGCGGTGATGACTATCATGCACTATGGATTGATCCAAGGAATTCAAACCGCATGGTCCTCGGCTGCGATCAAGGCACTGTAATTACCCTCGACGGCGGCAAGACGTGGAGCAGTTGGTATAATCAAGCCACCGCGCAGATTTATCACGTCATCACCGACAATCACTTTCCCTACCGTATCTACGGAGCGCAGCAGGATAGCGGCTCTGTCGCAACCTTGAGCCGAGGCAATGACGGCTTGATCAGCGTGCGCGAGTGGCACCCGGTAGGCGGAGGCGAAAGCGGCTACATCGCGCCCGACCCTGCTGACCCCAACATTATCTATGGCGGCGACACCTACGGCATGGTTCACCGGTTCGACCGGCGCACAGGGCAGGTCCAGGACGTCTCGCCCTACCCGTTCATACGCTCGCTCGCGCCCGGCGCTGATATCGCCAACTCAAAGCTTCGCTTCACCTGGACATCACCCTTAGTCTTCTCGCTTCAAAACCCGCATACCCTCTATTTCGGTGCGCAGTTTCTACTGAAGACCACAAATGGCGGAAAAGACTGGCAGCGCATCAGCCCCGATCTCACACTAGCGCCGGATTCAAAGCCCGGCGCGCGCCAACGCGGCGTGATTTATACCATCGCGCCATCTCCAGTGCGTTCGGGAGAAATATGGGTCGGCACGGACAATGGGCGCGTGCAACTCACACTTGACGGTGGCAAGTCATGGAAAGATGTTACGCCCCCCACTCTTGCGCCGTGGAGCAAACTCAGCCTGATTGAGGCCTCGCGCTTCGACCCCGGCACAGCTTACGCCGCGGTGGACCGGCACCGCGTGGGCGATCTTGCGCCTTACATTTATCGCACTCACGACTTCGGCGCCACGTGGACCGAAGTTACCCACGGCATCGAAGCGCCTGCCTATGTCCACGCAGTGCGCGAGGACCCTGCGCGGAAGGGCCTTTTGTATGCCGGGACAGAAACCGGGGTTTATGTTTCTTTTAACGACGGCGGCGAATGGGAGCCGCTGCAGCTTAACCTGCCCACAAGTTCAATCCGCGATCTTGTGATCCACGACAATGATTTAATCGTCGCCACACACGGCCGCTCATTCTGGACCCTCGACGATCTCACGCCTTTGCGGCAGTTGGACCCGCAGGTCATCGATTCAAATGCTCACCTCTTCCGTCCAGAGACAGCCATTCGGATCCGCAGAGACGTGAACGAAGACACTCCGCTGCCTCCTGAAACTCCCGCAGGGCAGAACCCTCCGAGCGGCGCCATTATTGATTACTACTTAAAAACCATTCCCGCAGGACAAGTTACTTTGGAAATCCTCGACTCACAGGGCAACCTGGTCCACCGGTACGAAAGCGGAACCGCGCCCGCGCCCGAACAGAACCATTTGGAATTTCCACGCTATTGGCTGCGACCGCCGATGCCGCTCACAAAAAAGGGGGGCATGAACCGGTTTGTATGGGACCTGCGGTATCCTACTCCACCTGCGATTACGCCGTCTTATACCATGCACGCCGTCGCCGGTGAAAACACCCCCGCGTTGCCGCTTGGCCCGCTTGCTCTTCCGGGCGAGTACACGGTTCGCTTGATGGTGGGTGGACATCAATACGATCAGCCCCTCACTGTGAAAATGGACCCGCGCGTAACCACGTCTCAATCCGATCTTTTGCAGGAACTTCAACTCGGATTGAAAATTTCAAATGACCTCAAATCGGAGCATGGCGCACATTCCGAAATTACCCGCATGGAATCCAAGCTTAAATCTCTCAAAGCATCTTTGGCCCGGCGCAATAATTCATCAGACCTTGCTGCCGAAATCGAAGAGGTTGATCGAAGTGTGCAAGGCATCGATCAAGGCTCCGGGAACGGGCAGCGCCAAGGGTTGGCTCAGCTTGACGATCAACTGGTCACTCTATCAGGAGTAGTAGGCGCGGCAGATGCCGCCCCAACCAACCAAGCTCACCAAGCATTTGGCCAATGCCATGCCACGCTGGAAAGCCTGCTCGGGCGATGGGGACAAATTCAACGCAACGCGATTCCGAAACTTGAGGCAGACCTGAAAAAGGCTGGGATATCTCCTTAAAGCGGCGTCGCCTTGAGACTTTTGAGACAAATGAGAATGTTTCATGTGAAACGTTATCCGGAAGGTTTGCGCCCGACACGCGCCGGGCGCTTTTGTAGTAGTTTGTCTTAGGAACAGCGACAGCAAGCTGCCGCATTCCAGAACGATTAGAAACGTTGATTCTTAACAACTTCTTGGGTTCGTTCCATGAATTTTTGTACGTTTCGCCGTTCCCTCCCGCCATTTTCTAATCTTTAGGGACTGCCTTGTAGCCCAGATCGCTTTTGCGGTCTGCGGCCTTTGGATGGACAGAAAACCCGCAGACCTCAAATACGGAGGTCTGCGCTACAAAAAGATTACCACGTCACTTTGAGATTTTTGAGACATACGAGATAAATGGGACGGTTTCTTAAGGTCTTTCCAAAATACAGCCTAAAGGTCACGCCCACCACAAGCGATAGAATTTAGCTTATTCTGAAGATGAGTGTCTGAGATTCAAGGCATGCTCACCGCTGATTGCGGGTGCAAACGACTTCCTTATTTATGAGCACAATTTCAAAGACTGTGGCTGCCCCCTATTCCTCTCCACAAAAAAGGATGCTGCTTGCCCTTTCATGCGCTGTGGGCTTGCGCATGTTGGGCCTTTTTCTGGTTCTGCCGGTCTTTACCCTTTACGGGCTGGAATTTACGTCATCGCGCTTCTGGGTGGGCGTGGCGTTTGGATGTTATGGGTGCGCTGTCGCGCTCACCGCAATTCCAATGGGAAGGCTCTCCGACCACATTGGCCGCCGCAAAGTTTTAATTCTTGGGATGACGATTTTCGGGGTAGGGTCGGTCCTTTGCGCTATTCCCGCCTGGTTTCCCGCGTCCTCACGCATTGAGGTGCTCATCATCGGCCGCTTTGTACAAGGCTTGGGTACAATCACGGCGGCTGCTTTTGCCACCGTGGCCGATCACTTTTCGCAGGAACGCAGATCGACCGCCATGGCCATTCTGGGCATTCCAATCGGCGCGGCGTTTGCGCTGGGAGTAATCGGAGGGCCGTTGATTAGCGCGTTTTTCAAAGTGGAATCTCTATTCTGGATCACGGCAGCCCTTGCCTTCGCAACGGTCGGGTTGCTCGCAACGTCACTACCGGATTCTCCTCCACGCTCCGCCGCCGTCGCGCCCATCCGGACTGTGCTGCGCCGGAAAGCTCTTCTTTCGCTGAACGCAGGCGGCTTCCTCATGAATGTTTTTATGACAGCCTTTTGGTTCTATCTTCCTCTGATCCTTACGCGGCAGCATCATCTAACGATGTCCCATTTTTACGTTGTTCTGTTGCCCATGCTGGTGGTGAGCGGTGGAACTATGTTTGCATTTTCACGCAGCGCGGACCGCGGAATCGCCCGTCCGGCAGCAGCCGTGGCGTTTTTTTTCATGGCGATAAGCGGCGTGTTATTGTTCCGGCCCCAATTCGCAGGATTGGACCCGGCCCATTTGTGGGCGGTGCTGGCGCCCGGCATCTTATTTTTCATTGGCTACACCGGGCTCGAGCCTATCCTGCCCAGCCTCGTGAGCAAACATGCGCACGAAGGCGCCTACGGCACCGCGCTTGGCTCTTTCCAAACGCTTCAGTATCTCGGCAGCTTTGCCGGCGGCGCTCTGGCCGGAGCTTTCTCGCGCCTACCCGTTGTGGTTCCGCTCGTTTTTCTGCTTTCGACAGGCCTTGTTGGATTTTTCGTGATGCTCTTCGGGCCAAGAGAGTAAGTATCCCCCGGCAGAGCAGGGAGCTTTACGATGTGTGGCCCCTCAAAGGGGCCTGATCTTAATTGCTCCAAAGGAGCCAGCTTCAAACTGCCGAAATGCCCCCCTCACCTGCCCTCGTTCCTCGGGCACCCTCTCCCCGAGGGAGAGGGCTATGATCCCGTCCTTGATTCTTGCCCCTCTCCCAGGGGAGAGGGTGGCGAGCCCTTCGCTTGTCATTCTGAGCACTTCGGCTCCGCTCAGGGTAAACTCTGCGAGCCGGGTGAGGGGTGACTCTGATCCCACCGCGCTTCCTCGTTTCGCGTCTATTGAGGATCACAAATTATAGTGACGACGAATGTTGTAGCGGCGGCCTCTGGCCGCCGGCCGGTACTTAAAACGGCGGCGCTCAGAGAGCGCCGCTACAGAAAAAATTGCCACTATAATTTGTAATCCTCAATAACGGCGTGGTTAAAACCACGCACTCCTGATCGTCAAGACGAGACTTGCGAATCATCCAGGCCGGTCCGTTGCCTTGACCCTCTCGTTTGGCGTGTGCTACGTTGGCCCATGGCGTACAATCCGATCGTGATTTTGCGGAGTCTCATTGGCCTCTTTACCTAGCGTTGCCCTCAAGCGCACAGAACTTTATGAGGCGCACCGGGCGCTGGGCGCCCGAATGGTGGAATTCGGGGGCTGGGAAATGCCGGTTGAATACTCTGGCATCGTGAACGAGCATTTGGCAGTGCGGACCCGCGCGGGCCTCTTTGACGTGAGTCACATGGGGGAAATTGAGGTTCGCGGATCGAAAGCCTTGGCGTTCCTCCAGCATCTCACTTGCAACGACGTTGCGCGCCTTCAGATCTATCAGGCCCAATATTCCGCGTTGATGGAAGTAAACGGATCGTGCGTCGATGATTGTGTTATTCACCGCCTGGCCGAAGACCGTTTTTTTATTTGTGTGAACGCTGCGAACACAGATAAGGATTACGCGCACCTTCTCCGGCATAACTCTTATGAGCCTTCTGAGGTCGCCATTGAAAACACATCGTCAAGGTATTCGCAGCTTGCCTTGCAGGGACCCGCGGCGGCTGAAATTCTGCGGCGCGTGACGGATTGTGACCTCGCGGGCCTGCGATACTATTGGTGCTGCCGCGCAAAATGCTGCGGCGTAGAAGGCCTTTTGGCTCGAACCGGATACACTGGAGAAGACGGCTTCGAATTTTATTTCGCGCCGTCAGATTCCCTGCAAGTTTGGAACTCGCTGCTCGACGCTGGGCGAAAAGAGGATATTGTGCCAGCGGGACTTGGAGCTCGCAACACGTTGCGACTGGAAGCAGCCTACCCGCTTTACGGACACGAGATTGACGCAGAAACAACGTTGCTCGAAGCCAATCTTGGCTGGATTTGCAAGCTGGAGAAAGGACCTTTCCTGGGCCGCGAGGCGCTCACGAGCCAGAAGAAGGTCGGCCCCCCCCGGAAACTAGTTGGCCTCGAAATGACGGAGCGCGGCATCGCCCGTGAAGGCTATCCGGTGTGGATCGAAGGGAACGCGCAAGGCCGAGTGACGAGCGGATCATTCGCTCCTTATTTGAAAAAGAACATCGGTCTTGCGCTCATCCGCGCCGATTTTGCCCGCGTTGGAGGGGAAATACAGATTGAAATCCGCGGCAAACAGGTTGCCGCGCGCCAGGTGGCTCTGCCATTCTACAAGCGGAAAACTGACTGAACCCCCGTATGACGGATGCGTTTTTCAAGCATAGAAGCGCAAAAGCTTGTGCTGTAATCGAACGTCTTTGCAGTGGCTTTCAATACGAGTTTGATCGGAATTTCCGGCAGCTAAGCCGGAGGGAGGACAAAGCCTATGCCGTATCCTGAAGAGTTTCTTTATACCAAAGACCACGAGTGGATTCGTGTTGACGGAGATACGGGTTCGGTTGGCGTCACCGACCACGCGCAGAAAGAACTTGGCGACATTGTCTTTGTGGAACTGCCGCACGCGGGAGCGCACGTATCTGCCAAAGAATCTCTGGGCACGGTGGAATCCGTGAAAGCGGTGGCGGATGTCTACTCGCCCGTCACTGGCGAGGTGGTAGCGGTAAACCCGAAGATTCAACAAGCGCCGGAGCTTGTTAATACCGATCCGCACGGTGAAGGCTGGCTGGTGAAGATCAAGTTGAAAGACCGAAGCGAGACGGACAGCCTCATGACCGCGGAGGAATATGAAGCATTTGTTGCCTCTGGAGCCGCGCATTAATGCGTTATCTGCCCAATTCGCCCTCGGACCGCAAGGCGATGCTGAATGCCGCCGGATGCGAGTCCGTCTCGGATTTATTCGTCCAAATACCGGAAAAGCTCCGGATTGAGGGCAGCCT
>DASZAA010000354.1:0-5810 GCA_035945615.1 Terriglobia bacterium | reverse complement strand
GCCGGTTTTTAATAGTAAAGACCGGCGGCCAGAGGCCGCCGCTACAGTTTTTTGCCGGCGGGCTTCACGGGCACGGCGGCCTTCACCGTTGTTCCCTGGCCGGTGGAGATGAATTCCAGGCTGCCGCCAAGCTGCCGCAGGCGCTCTTGCATCCCGGCAACGCCTATTCCGGTGGCGGCGATTGTCAATTTGCCGCCTTTCTGTAAGTCCCCTGGGATTCCGCAGCCGCGGTCCTCAACCTCCAAGACTGTCTGACCCTTTTGGCGCATGAGGCGAACCTTGGCAACCTTGCTGCCCGAATGCCGATGCACGTTGCTAAGGCTTTCCTGCGCCACTCGGAACAGGGCAATCTCCACTTCTTGCGGCAACCGCGCTCCGCCGGGGGGCAAGTCGAAATCTACCGTAATTCCGCTCCGCGCGGTGAACCGGGAGATGAACCAGCGTAGCGCCGCCACCAGGCCGATGCTATCGAGATCGGGCGGGTGCAGCAGGTGAGAGAGGTTGCGGATTTCGTCCGACGCCTGCGCTGCCAGCGTCTGGCTTTCAACCAGAAGCTCGGCCCATTCAGGATCGTCCACCTTGCCGTCGCCCGCCATGCGCGCAAGGTTCATGGCCAGCACGGTCAAGGTCTGCGACGTGCTGTCGTGCAGGTCGCGCGCGATGGCGCGCCGCTCTTCGTCCCGCAGTCTCAGAACGCGGGCCGAAAGCTCGCGGAGGGCAATCTGCTCTTTTTCGAGCTGCGCCAGAACGTGCTTGCGCTGGGTAATGTCCCGGTTGATTTCCATGATCGCCTCGGGCTTCCCCTCATCGCCTCGCTGCAGCACCTGGCGGCTGGCCATAATAATTTCCGAGCCGTCGCGCGCGGCGTGGGTAAGCTCGCCTTCCCACGATCCATCATGGAGTAGCTTCCGTTCCATCTCTTCGAGCGCCGCGGCCGGCTGGGTTTTTAGCAAGCTATGGGTGGTTTTGCCCAGCACCTCGCCGCGGGTCCATCCGTAGGCCCGTTCCGCCCCGTGGTTCCAGGATTTTATGACGCCACTTAAATCACGCACGATGATGACGTCATTGGCAAGGTCGAGCAGCTTGGCCTGTTCTTCAATCAGGTGCCGGGAGCGGTCCCGTTCGGTGATGTCCCGGATGGCCACGAGAATGAGGCTGGGCGACCCGCCGCTGCGGCGAAGTTCACGCGCGTTCAGCAGCAGGGTGCGGCGCCCAATAAGGGGAAAATCGTGTCCCAATTCATAATCTTGAATCTCCTTTCCCCTGGGGAGCACGTCCCTAAGCAGCACCAGCAGCCGGGGAATGTTCCATTGGCCGTTGCCAAGCTCATAGAGGAACTGGCCTCTGATTTCGCTGGGCGAGAGCTCGAAATGCTCAAAGAAGGAGCGGTTGGCCGACTTCACCCGGAGATTGGCGTCGAGCACCAGAAGGGATTCCCACATCATTTCAATGATCACATCCGAATAGAGGCGCGAATCGGTCGCCTCGAGCGTCAGATAATCGATGTCGAGCAGCGTGATGACGGCGCCCTCGATCCGTTCCTCCACCGTTTTGTAAGGGCGCGCCATCAGCATGTGTGAATGTCCCTGGCGGTCAGTCACCTTCTGTTGCCGGGAGCTTCCGGTCTCAATCGCCTCTTTCACCATTTTTTCCAGGCCGGGGAAATCCAGCTCGAAGCGCAGGTCTGTCAGCGGCCTTCCTATGTCAGCGGGAAACAGGTGGAGAATTTCCTGCGCGCCCTGTGTGAAGCGCCGGATGCGCAGGTCGCTGCCAAGAACGATCATGGGAAGCGTAATGTTGCTGATCACGTTGGTGAGGTCGTTGTTGGACGTGGCCAGGTCGGCATTGCGGGAGCTCAGCTCATCGTTGAGCGTGCTCAATTCCTCGTTTGAAGCCTGCAATTCTTCCTTCGAGGCTTCGAGCTCTTCGTTGGCGGTCTGAAGCTCCTCGTTGTTGGATTGGACCTCCTCATTGGCGGCTCGCAGCTCTTCGTTGCTGGTCTCAAGCTGGTCAATCGCATCCTGCAACGCTTCTTGGGATTCACTCAGCTCGCGCCGCAAGTCGAGATCCTCGCCGCGTTCGCCCGGCCTTGCTGCATTGGCGGCATGGAGCGGGCCGGCCGCTTTACCCCTGGCCCGCGCAGGCGTTTCCTCCCGGAACAAAATCAGGAAATACCGCCGGTTTGAGGGTAAAAGATGAAGGGGCCTGGCCTCGATGGTGACTTCGCGCGCGGCAATCTCGCGCTGGTTTGCGCGGGCTTTCAGCTTGCGGGATTTTTTGCTCTTTGAGTCTATTTTTTTGCCCATTCGAGCCGCGCCGGCTTCGGGGCTGGACTCGATTCGGACGCCGCGTTTGATGACCGGCTGATCAGACTTCAGAGCATGATGGATGATGGCTCGCAGATCGAGGGCGAGTCCCGCGTGCGCCACTTTAGGCAAATGAAGGCTTGCCGGCCCGGGTTTGGGATCGAGATAAGGACCCGTGTGGCCGTGGAATCGCACGATCTCAAGTTCGTCATTCACTATAATTGCGGCCGGCGTATAATCGGCCAGCAATATCCGGTCGATCTCCTTTTGCAAATCAAATCGCCCGATCTCCAGCTCGGGTGGCGGACCCGCTTTGGCCGGCGGCAACGAACCGCCCTCTTTCGCTGCAATTTGGCTGCCGGGGTAACGCGCGCCAGCTTCATGGATTTGCCGGAAGCTCTCGTCCTTCCTGGCGTAAAGCTTGTTTTCTTTGTTTGCGAGCCTGAATAACTCCGAATACCCCTCGATGCTCTCGGACTTGCCGAGCAGCAAAAAACCGCGCGGCAGCAAGGCATAATGAAACACCGGAATAAGTTTCTGCTGAAGGGATCGATCCAGGTAGATGAGCAAGTTGCGGCAACTGATCAAGTCCAGCCGCGAAAAAGGCGGGTCTTTGATCACGTCCTGGCGCGCGAACACGCACATTTCGCGGATGAAGGGGTCGATCTGAAAGTCTCCGTTGACCCTTTTGAAAAACCGGCTTAGACGCTCCGGCGAGACAGCGGACACTTCGTCTTCCGAGTACCGCCCGGAGCGCGCCTTGTTCAGCGCAGCCTCGCTGATGTCGGTGGCGAAAATCTGAACGCCGATGGCGCTCTTCACGCTTTGCAGGAATTCGAGCGCGCAGATGGCGAGGGAATACGCTTCTTCCCCGGTCGAGCATCCCGGCGTCCAGAGCCGGAGAGGAAGGCTGGGATGGCCGGCCATGACTTTGGGAAACACTTCCCGCTGGAGGATTGCAAAAGCCTCCGGCTCGCGGAAGAAGCTGGTGACGCTGATCAGCATCTCTTGAAAGAGCGACGCGATCTCCGCCCGGTTGCCCTTCAGCAAATTGGCGTAGTCCGCGAGGCTCGCGGTGTTCTTCACCACCATCCGCCGCGTGATCCGGCGCAGCACGGTGGCCGGCTTGTAGTGGCCGAAATCGACCCCGCTCGAAGCGCGCAGCATGAGGAGAATCCTCATGAGTTCATCTGGGGCCTTTGAAATCAGCTCTTCTTCTCGCAGCTTGGGGGAAGCCAGAATGCTGTGACGCCCAAGCGTCGCCAGCTTGCGCGCGATTTCGCCAGGAGTCAGAACGAAGTCGGCGCAGCCCGAGGCAATCGCGCTGTGCGGCATCCCATCGAACTTCGCCGACGCTTCGCTTTGAGCAAAGGTGATGCCGCCCTCGCTTTTGATAGCCTTCAGCCCCAGCGTGCCGTCCGAGCCGGTCCCGGAAAGGACAACGCCAATGGCTTTGTTTCGGCAGTCCTGCGCCAGAGCGGTGAGAAACCTGTTCACGGGCAGGTGCGGCATCAGGCTCGCGGCGTTGCGGCGTTTCAGCTTCAATACCCCGGCGGAGATAGAAAGGTCGCTGCTCGGCGGAATCACGTAGACGTGATCGGGCTTTACCTTTTCGAGGTCGGTTGCTTCGGTGACAGGGATTTTGGCGGCTCGCGCCAGCAGTTCGGTGAGCATGCTCTGGTGCTGCGGCGCGAGATGCTGCACCACGATGAATCCCATGCCGGTATCGGCCGGCAGATGCTTCAGCAGATCGGTGAGCGCCTCAAGGCCTCCGGCGGAAGCCCCAATGCCCACCGTAGGACACAGATACCGCTCCGCAGGGGCCGCGCTCTGCTTTGGCTCTGCCAGCGTCTTTTCAGCCGCTTTTTTCATGCGCCGCTCAATTCGATTGAGAATTACAAATTATAGTGGCAATTTTTTCTGTAGCGGCGCTCTCTGAGCGCCGAAAAACCGGCGGCCCCTTATGGGCTTTGCCCGCCGCTACAGTATTTGTCGTCACTATAATCCTCGAAATAGCCGCCCTGAGTTCCACGCTTCGGAGGAAGGAACTGCGATAACAGATATTATCATTCTAATGTAGTGTCCGCCAATTAAGGTAGCGTCGCCGTCCCGGCGGCTTTTGCCGGCAGGATGCCGGCGCTACCAGAGCCGCGCTGTAGCGCAGACCGCCGCCTTTGCGGTCTGCGGCCTTTGAATGGACAGACAACCCGCAGACCTCAAATACGGAGGTCTGCGCTACAAAAAGGCCAGTGCCACCCTGAGACCTTTGAGACGAATGAGACGACTTATGGGACCGTCGAAAAGGGCGAACAAAAAGCATAAATATTGATTCTAAAGGGGGCCTAGGGTTCGTTCCGCAATTTTTTTTATGTGTTTTCGCCATTTCCTCCCAGCCATTTTCTAATCTTTGGGGCCGCTCTGTAGCGCAGACCGCCGCCTTTGCGGTCTGCGGCCTTTCATCAATAGATAGAAAACCGCAGACCTCAGATGCGGAGGTCTGCGCTACAAAAAGGCCAGCGCCGCGCTGAGACCTTTGAGACGAATGAGACGCTTTACGGGACCGTCGAAAAGGGCGAACAAAAAGCATAAATATTGATTCTAAAGGGGGCCTAGGGTTCGTTCCGCAATTTTTTTATGCGTTTCGGCGATTCCTTCTGGCCATTTTCTAATCTTCGGGGCCGCTCTGTAGCGCAGACCGCCGCCTTTGCGGTCTGCGGACTTTGAATGGACAGACAACCCGCAGACCTCAAATACGGAGGTCTGCGCTACAAAAAGCCCGGCACGGCGCGCGAAATCGAGCCTACCATATCAAGTTGAGATTTTTGAGACAAATGGGACAAAAGAGACGGTTTTTCATGCTGGCGGCGCAGCGTCGCGGCAACGAATCAAGGCGAACTCAGGTCAGCGGCGGCGGCGATTTCACCGAGCGCCTGCCCGACGATGTTATCAATGGAGTTTGGCTGGTCGGGCACGGCGACTTCATTAACGTAGATCGCAAAGGCAAGATGGCGGCCATCCGGCGTATTGATAAAGCCTGCAAGCCCTTTGCCGGTGACCATATCATTGCGGTTGAGCAGATCTTCAGCGTCGAATGTGCCGGTCTTGGCGAAGACGTGCCCCGCCGCCGGTGAATTTATCTGGATATCCGCCAGCGTGCCATCGCGGCCAAGCACGGGCAGCCCGGCCAATAGTTTGGGGAACACCGGCGCGCGGCTCATAGCGGCAAGGTAATGCACTATGAAATCCGGCGTGAAGTAGTCGGCGCGGGAGCCGCCCTCGCCGTCTGATTGCGAAGCGCCGCTAAGGTCGAGGCCCATTTGAAGAAGAAAACGGCGCTCAAGGTCAAAGCCTGCCTGATCGATTTTAGCCGTCGCATGTCCCACGACCGCGCCCAAAAGATAAGGCATAAGGCTCGCGTGCAGGTTTTGGCTCACCTTGAGCGTGACTTTCGCGTCTTCGGAAAGGGGCGGGGAAGTGTGCTCGGCCACCAGGTTCGCGGGCGTA
>DASZAA010000353.1:0-4682 GCA_035945615.1 Terriglobia bacterium | reverse complement strand
ATGCGCCAGGTTATAGCATGGGACAACAAACGTAACTAGCGGGTCCACTCGGATCTCCTTAGAGTGCCGCGGCCTGCGGTAGTATGACGGGCGATGGCTTCAGGCCCATTGCGCGCTCCCCACTTCGACCAGCTTTTCAAGTTTCGACACTGTACGTAACGCCGGGTCGCATGGCGTCACGCCACTGATGGAAGCATTCCGCAAGCCCGCCGGCTATTTCCCAGACCTGGACTTTGTAATAAAACCTCCGACGTGGATTGAGAGCTAGCATCCACCCTAGCGCCTTCGCCGGAAGCCACGCGATCATCCGCGCGACACGAAGGTAGCAGCGGGGGATGCCCCAAACAGGCCGGGTGCACGCAATCCGGGCGCCACTGCGGCCGGCGTCGAACCAGAATGTGAGGAAGTATTCCTTCGAGAGCTGGCATTCCTCCACCGGATGATAAACAACGGCCGAAGGCTCGTACCGCAGCCGTTCTCCCGCAGCCCGTATTCGCCGCGCGAACTCCACCTCTTCGCCTGCGAGCAGGCCGTCGCCGCAACGGCCCAAATCAATTCGGAAGCCTCCGTACCTTTGAAACACTTCTTTCCGATAGGCCATGTTGGCGCCCACCGCAAAGTCGTCGAGCTGTCCCTTTGCCGGACCCTTGTCAAAAGTGAAGACAGGAAAAGACATCCTTTCATATGGCCCCTTAATCGATAGCCACTTTGGCGGCGGGCACGTCCATCTGCGAAGGATTCGTCCTCCCGCGCCAGCCCACTCTCCAGTGTCCAGTTCTGAAGTCAAGCTTTGCAGCCACCCTCGCTCGAGCGTCACATCATCATCCGTGAATGCTAGAATATCGCCGCGAGCCGCATTGACGCCGGCATTACGCGCCTGGGACAACCCTTGGCGCGGTTCAAACAGATAGCGGAAGCGGCCAGCGTATCGGCGAGAAAAATCCTCCACGACCTGCGACGTCTGGTCGCTCGAATTATTGTCCACGACTAAGACTTCCCATTCGACTGGCTCTCGAAAGCTTTGGCACGCAATGCTATCCAATGTTGCTGCCAACCTCTCGCAACGGTTATAAGTGCATACAATGACTGTGATCTTCATCTTTCTGAACTCCGCAGTATTGGCGCGTTCGTGAAAGCCGCGAAGGGCGCTAAGCGTAATTCTTGCGGTCCCGCCACGGTTCAAAATCTGTAAATCCTTAAGGTTTGCGACGGCATAGGTTTACTTAACGGCCCACGGCACTGAGCGCGGGAGCGTTTTCACGATCGGCGGCCCGCTTCACGGTCCCCATTCGCCAGCTTCGCTCCTCCGGATCGTATTGCCTGATGATGGTTGCGGGCACACCGAATGCCACGGAATAATCCGGCAGGCTTCGCGTCACCACCGAGTTAGCTGAAATCACGCAATGCCGGCCTATTGTCAGCTCGCCTCTTGAGCATATGACGGCTGCCCCATGTCCAATCCACGACCCTTCGCCAATTCGAATCCTGCCGCCGTCTGTGATGCCTTGCTTGACTATGGGTACGTCGATATCTTCGTAGGCGTGGTTGTGATCTATGATTAATACCTGCTGGCTTACGTTTACGGAACGCTCTAAATGGATTCTGTTCCTGGCCGAGATCATGCTTCCTGTGTTTATGATGCAGTTGTCCTCAATCACAATCTTGGGTTCGCCGGTGAAAGGGATAGTGGGATCGTTATTGGCTGGATTAAGCCATGCGTGTTCAAACAAGGTGACCGAATGGCCAAGCCGGATTCCGGGCGCCCGCTGCCGGCTTAACTTACATGTAAAATGAATAGACACGTTGCGTCCGATGGACGCGAATGGATACGTCCGGCTCACCCAGAGGCTATATAGCTTCGTAAGCCCCCTCGGCAAAAGCTTTAATGGGTCTTCCTGCGGCAATCGAGTATTCAGACGCTGCATGCTTTAATCCTTTCGGAAAATGGCAGCCGGGATAATCGCCCTAGCTGGACGGCGTGATCAAGCTCCAAGATTACTGTCGTGGAATTCAAGCTCAGACGAGGGTTCGAAAAAATGAGAAGCGTCTTGCAACGGCGGAGTTAGGATCCTGCCCTCCGGCAAGCCTCGTCAGAAACCCAGGCTCGCCGGCCCGCTTCGACCAAGGCGCCAGCCATGGGAGCTGAGGCCGTTTCGCGATAGACCTGCAGGAGCTTTTCCCCGGCAGCCGTCCATGTGATCTCAGGGACGGCCGCAAGTGAGGCTGCCCGAAGCCGCTCTAGAAGAGCGCGGTCTTCGTGAAGCAACTCGATTTGTTGAGCTAAGGTCGCCACATCGCCGATCCGATGCACGAGCCCTGTCTTCATATGGCTGCACAGCTCAGTGCAGGCTTCCGAAGCAAGCGGAACGCAGCCGCTACCCATGCCTTCCGTGATTACCAGGCCAAACCCCTCCTCAATGCTCGGAAGCACCAAAAGGTCGCTCTTCCTCATGAGCTCCGGCACGTCGTAGCGGTGGCCGAGCACCTGGATGCTGGGATGTGAAAGCATCGACGCTAGCTTTTCCTGGTATGCCGGCAGAAATTCACCGGCGATCAGGAACTTGCCATCTTTAGAAGCAGGAGATTTCAACCACGCCTCCAGAGCATAGTGAACACCTTTTCTAACCGCGCACACACCTACAAAGAGCATGGTCAGCGGGCGTTTCGGATCGCGGGGTTCCGCGGCTGGATAGTAGACCTTCTCGTCAAACCCGTAAATATGCCGGGCCAGCTTTTCCTTGGCATAGCCCTTATCGAGAAATGTCTTCACGACAAAGTCGGATGGGCACAGGAGGCGCTCAGCCAAGTCGTATTCTTGTTCTTCCTTATGCAGCTTCCAGGCGTTGAACGCATGCTCATGCTTGGGCGGCAAAGTTACTCCCAAGCGGTCGCACTCTTGCTGCACCACTTCCATGGCAAAGCGAGTATTGGCATTCGGTCTTTCGAGCACCGTCGGGATTCCGAGCCTGTTAGCGCTTTTGAGGGTTTCGAGTGCACCCAGCGGCCAGGTGTGGATGATGTCGATTTGTCCCGCCAGCTTCTCGATCCGCCGCGCCACAATCCAGTCATGCAGTGCGCAGGCGCGCAGGCTGCCAAGAAGCTTGTAGGAAACGCGCACTTTCCCCCACGCAAGCGTGGGACGCACCTTCACGCCGGCAGCTACCGGCCGATGCAGTACGCCAGGAAATACGAGGACGTCCGCGCCCGCAGCTGCTAGTCCGTTCACCTGCTGCCAAGCCGTATAACAAATTCTGTCGGCTCCAAGCTTGTTGGGAAAGCTATATAAGACGCGAACGCGTCCGTTATTGAAGTTCATCGGTTTTCCTCAAAGTCCCCTCACCCTCCTAATCGTTTCCGCTCTTCCCTCTCTCTTTGGGACAGGGAAGAGGGGAGGGGAGTCGAGGTGAAAAGCTTGTCGAACCTGTCGAGCCCCTTGAAATGCTGGCTTCCGGATCACAGAGGCGGCATCCAGGCGTTTTTTGCCGCGTCGAAGTACCGCGCGACCCGGGCAGGATTTCCTACAAGCACAGAGTTTGGAGGACAGCTTTTCGTGACCAGGGCATTCGCCGCCACCACGCTGTTCCGGCCCAAAACCAATTCTCCCTGATTGCAGACCACAGCCGCGCCAAAGCCTATCCAGCAGCCCTGTTCGATTCGAATTGTGCCACCTGTGGTGATGCCTTGATCTTTAATTGGCCGGGTGATGTCCTCGAACACATGATTATGATCCATGATCAGCGCGGAGGCTGAGACTAAGACACCTGGCTCAAGGTGGATACGGTTTTTGGCGGATATTTGGCATCGCCGCTGGATGACGCATCCATCTTCGATGACGATCATCGGCTCGCCGTTCTCTCCATTGGGACAAGAGACGCCGAACTGGACATCCTTACCGATGAGAACAGAGTTACCCAGCTTGACCCGGCGAGCCAGATACCTTCGAAAATCCCAGGGGTAATGAATCTCCACATCGTGCCCTATGGAGGCAAACGGATACGTTGCACGCACCCACCAACTATACAGTTTGGTGGTAATTCGAGAGGGGAGCCTGAGAGGATCCTCACGCCAGACTGCACTATGGAAGAAACCCGCCACTGTTTCGCTGCTTATAGTACGAACCTGACCCACGAGTGGATCAGCAAGTGGAGTGGACTCCAGGGGAACTAAGTTTCGAGAAGATCCTGCCACGTTTCCACACCTGCTTGATCAGCCTCAGCCTCAACCCCAGCACCAACACCGCCAGGGATGAGCGCCGCCTCAACGATGCTCGGCGCCTCGAAGGGTTCCACCACCGCTTGCCTTGATTCAAAAGTTGCTGTGGATATGAAGGCCAACAGACAAAGCCAACCCATTTGTGACTGAGCGCTAGTGCTCGTGCCGAAATACCCCACTGTGGTCGCAAACAGCGCGGCGCCCAAATACCAAAGGAACCACTCCCGCTTCCGGTCGCCTTCCACACTCTTCCTGGCCGTGCCAACAGCCCCGAACGCCCGTTTGAAAACCCCAATGTAGCAGACCAGGGTCACCAGGCCGCCCGTCTGGGCAACAGCGACAAACTGGTTGCACAGGTCCCACATCGTAAATCCCCAATCGTTGTAATACTTATAGCCCATCAGCCACCAATCGCTGAAATGGATGATGCAATTGTTAACAAGCAGATAGCGGTGATAGCCGGATGATGA
>DASZAA010000352.1:0-6219 GCA_035945615.1 Terriglobia bacterium | reverse complement strand
CGAAGGATCCCGGCATTTGGCTCAGGGTAAACTCCGCGAAGCATCTGCTTGTAAATCAATGCGGAAAAAGCAGATTCTTCGCTACGCTCAGAAAGACACGTGCGTAAATTTTGAGCGCCATCCCCTAAGTGAACAGTATTGCTTTTAGCCTGGATTATTCATGAAGCGCGGACCTTCTGATACGGGGACGGGGTTTTAACCCCGTCGGAAAGCTTGTCCCTTCCGATTTCACTTGCATGGCGCCCCTCGCGGCTCGTTCGAACGAGCCGCGAGGGGCGCCATGCAAGTAAGATGTAAGAATCCGCTCGAACGGCATGGTTAAAACCGTGCCCCCTGGGACACAACCGAACTTCGTGAATAATTCGGGTTACGCAGATGGGCCGGTTTTCTCGCCGCCGAGAAGGCGGAACGATACATCGATCTGCATTCTTACCGGCACAGGCTTGCCGTTGCGCTCTGCGGGCTTGAATTCCCAAGTGGGAATGGTTTTGAGTGCGTTTTCATCGAGGCCTTTTCCCAACGGCTTCGAGACTTCCTTGACGCTGACAACCTTGCCTTCGTCGCTGATCACTGTGGAAAGGATGATATCGCCGCTGAGTTTGGCGTTGCGCGCTTCGGGGGTGTACGGCGGGTCAGGAGAATAGACCAGCTCAGGCGCTTGAACATCGCCTCCAATTGTGTAGACTTTGCTGATGTAATTGTATTCTTTACCTCGAAGCTGATAGCTCTCGGCTCTCGCTGGCGAGCTTTCCTCGGGCGGCAGGCGGAAAGGAATCGTCACCCTTGCTTCGACCGGCGCGTTTGCGGGGGGCGCAAACTTCCACTGGCTAACGTCGTCAATCGCTGCCTTCACCAGCAACGGATGTCCGCTAATCACGCTGATGTTTGAAACCTTCCCCTCGTGGTCGACGGTGATCCCCAGTACGACGTTCGCCTGTATGCGCGCCATCCATGCCAGTGGAGGATAAGAAGGTGCGACCGCATGAATCAGTTTCAGGCCTAGTGGCAAGGTGAAAGACAGGACAAGTCCGGGGTTCTCCACCACAGAGGTGGTATGTTTCTGGCCGGCTTGGTCGCTCGCTTGGCTCGCTGGCTTCGATGGTGTATTGGCCAGGGTATAGTTCACAGTTACCCGGGTACGCGCGGGCAGCAGCGGACTGGGCGCATAGCGCCATTGCCGCACGGCATTCAGAGCGGATTTCACCAGCATCGGCGGTCCGCTGACCACTTTTTCTTCAGTCACTTCACCCGCTTTGTTCACTTTGATATCAAGCAGGACTTTCCCCTGGACGCGCGCCTTTTTAGCCTCAACCGGATAAGGCGGCACGACATTATAGACACCCTTGAGTTGCTTAACGTCCACGCGATGCACGGTTGTGCTAGAGTCTCCGCCAACTCCGCCCGGAACCCCGCCTTCTATTCCACCCGCGACGCCACCTGCGATTCCGCCCGAAACGCCGGATTCAAACGCCACTTTACCCGGAGCAGCATTTGGAGCCTGCAGCGGGAACGCCCGCACGGCCGCGCCGCCGGTAAGCGTGAGCGTCGCGGCGGCCGCAAAGCAAGTGAATATCAATCTGAAGCGCGACATAGAAACCTCCTTCACAATCGAGCTCACACGCTGCGCAAGCTGGCCTTCGCGTAAGAACATAGGAGCGGGAACGCTCCTGCGACCCAAATCCTGCTGCGCCAATTCGAGCAATGCGCTCAGATAAGCCTGCCGGCATTCGGTCCGCCGCACCACCCCGGCGTCAACCGTCTGCTCGCGGCTCAGCCGTATGTTTTGCACCACCCACCAAATGGCGGGATGAAACCACAGCAGCGCGAGGATAAATTCCTCCAGCGTGTTCCACGCCCAGTCGCGCCGCCTGACGTGCAGCAGTTCGTGGCAGGCAATCGCTTTTTGCTGGGAAGCCGGCATTTGTAAAAAGCGTTTCGGCAGCAACACCACCGGAGACCGGAAGCCAAAGGTGGCGGGCGCTTTTAACTCAATAGAGATAAACACCGGCGGATAGACTGAGGCGAGGCGGTGCGCTTCATCAATTGATGCAAGCTTCTCAGGAAGCGGCGTGGCCCGTTCGCGGTAGAGGCGCAGACGGCGCAGTCCGAGGGCAATCCAGACGGCTCGAAACAGGATGCCCCCGAGCATCACTGCAAGCACAATTTCCGGCAAAGAAAAAGCCCTTCCGGCGCTGGTAGCGGCGATACCATCCATCTGGATCGAAACGCGCCCCGCGATCCCATACAGCGGCAATAGTCCCTGTTGCCAAGGCTCAATCAACGGCAGCAGCAGGCACGCGGCCAACAATGTCTGCCAATAAATGAGCTTTACCTTGGGCACGTGCAGCCGAAGCAGGGTCGGCAGCACGCTTCCGGCGATAACGATCGCGGCCACCTGCAAGCAATAAGCCGCAAGGTCTCTTAACCACAATGGCTGATGGAGCATCACCGGCCCTCCTGGCCATCTTGGCCTTCTTGGATGGTGCGCGTGATCTTCTCGAGATCCTTTTGCGAAAGGTGGCGGTCTTTCACTAATTGCACCAGCAAAGGCTCGGCTGAGCCGTCGAAAACACGGTTCACGAAGTCCTGCAGCATGGCCTTGATCACCTGGCTCTTGGGGCGCGCCGCCTGGTACACGTAGGCGCGCTCCGCGGCCCGCTTTTTGAGATAGCCCTTGTCTTCAAGTATGTTCATCATGGTCATGACTGTGGTGTAGGCGATTTTGCGGCGCTCAAGAAGCGCCTCGTAAACGCCCCTGACGGTCGCCGGGCCTAGCTCCCAGACGATTTTCATAATCTCGAGTTCCTGCGCCGTTAAGGTCTTGCTCTTCGTTCTCATACTAATTAAATAGTACGATTAGCTTAGTTCGTCAAGTGTTATTTTAGAGTTGTAGCGGCGGCCTCTGGCAGGCTTCGGACGCCGGTTTTCACTATTTAAACGCCGGCGGCCAGAGGCCGCCGCTACAGCAATTTTTGCGGATTTCTAAGAGCAGTTGCGGAGAGACAACGGAGGGCAATGGGGTGAAGCTTATATTTAGGCAGCGAAGAAACCGTCATAAATCATCCCGGTTTTTCCTCCGATTGCCCGGGGGGCTTGAGACGGTCCTTCGCTGCCCGATTTCCAGCTCAGGCTTTCATGCTTCGGCTGGGGCAGTTCGCCTTCCTGGGTGCGCGATGGCGACCAGGATGATTCCGAGCAGGAAGCCCACGATTACCGTCCAGCCGATCCAGAGGGTCATCTGCGGCACAACCGCTGCGTCGAAAAACTTGGTCCCAAACGAGGCGTGAGCGAGCGCGCCATTGACCGCGTCATAATGCGTGCCCCAACCCGCGCCGTTATTTCCGCGCATGGCGAAAAACATAACAATAAGCACCGGAATGCGGGCCGCAAAGGCGTAGGCCAGCAGCACGCTGCCCAAGGCGCGCCAACCGGCGCGGGGGATGCACGCCGCAACCAGAAGCAAAATGAATCCTATAAGGGTGATGATGGAAAGGCTCCTGATCGTCAGATACACAATGACTGTGCCGGCGATCATCACGGCGAATCCCAACGCCCAGAAACCCGCGGCCCGCCCCATCTTGTCTGGGCTTTGACCGGCTCCGGCCAATTTCCAAGCAAAATACGGTCCGAAGATTATCGGCAGCCACGAAATGCCGACCAGCGCACCTCCTCCGCCCGCAGACGTGTTAAACCACGGCGTTGGCCAGTGTTCGAGCTCGCCTGCGAGGCGCAATATCGTGATGCCCAGGGTAATCACCGCCGGAATGGCGATGAGACGCGCAATCGAAATGGAACCTCTTTCTGCCACGTTAACCTCCTTGGGTTTTGAAAAGTGTAGGTTTAGATTTGTGGCAAGCGTACCATAATTGAGCGTTTATTGCACGGTAATTTGAAGGTGTGGAGGTGGGTCAGTTTGGGGTGTGGCGGCAGTCCGGCAAGCTTTGACCATCTTCGTCAGCCAGCGGGGCGTCATTCGAGCTCGACGCCGTCGCCGACGGAAATCTCCCGTCGGCTATTGATGACGATTCCTTCAGAAGCTTTCCCTTGCACGTGCAGGATTACCAACTCGCCCACGGTTTCACGGGGCGTATCAAGTTCCTGCTTGTGGTCTTCGAGACCCATGAGGACATTGTGGCGGAAGACAACGTAAATACGATATCGCTGGCCGGGCCGGACGCCCTCGCTTTGTCCGATATTGAGGAATGCAATGCTTCCACGCGCTAAAAATGTGGCGGCGGCGTTCGCCCCCACAATGATTCCTTGCTGCTTCCCGTCAGGCGGAGCGTAGGGGTCAAGCGTCTGGTTAGGAACGTATTCCGGGATGGCTTCGGGAACATAGGGAATAGCGATGTCCTGGGGGTTGATGGCGGTGCAGGCAAACTCAACCTGCGCGATGGCCCCCTTCGGAGTCACGCGCACTACTCTCACGAGTCCGGTGTTGTTGTACGCAAAGCCAAGGTCCTTGATGCTGCGGGTCTGATGCTTGTAATTTGACGCAAATGGCTGCACTTGGTTTTCAATCCCACTGGGAACCCATTTATAACCTAAAAGCGAGCTATGGTCGGGCCGGATCAGCGAAAAAGCATCGCCTTCGTGGAACGGCTGCCCGCTAGAGTTGCGCAAGTAAACCAGATCGCCAGGAGTGAAGGTATGCAATTCTTCAAATAAGTCGTTGTCGGCGCCGTTGTAGAGCCGGATGGCGCCCGGCTCCGGCGCGTCCGCGATAAAACCGGTGCACTGAAAATCTGAAAAAGTCGCGGCCGGCACGGCTTGCGGCTGGCTCGCATCCGTTCCGCTTTGGCCAGCCCAGGAAACTGCCGCGCCCAAAATCAGAAAACATACGAGGCTAAGCTCAAAGCGGATTGACCGGCGCATCGGAGTTCTCCTCTTCGCGCAGCGCCAGAACGCCACGCCCATTCTTCAGAGTTCGATAGCCACAGGATAATGACTTATATGTCAATACGTAGAATATGAACAATCAATTCGATTGTCAAGCCCATCGCAGATGTCCATTAACGCTAAACAGTGATCAATGATAATATATGAGTTAATAGTTTATTGACAACGAGTCAATGATTAGTATACTTTCATGTTATGCGAGGCGCGCTAAATCCGGACGCCCCCGGAACCCGCCCTGTGACAAGTCATCCTGTCCCTCCGGAACCTTCCGATTTCTTAGGCCGTTCCGAACACACCCATGAAGGGCAGGAACGGCTGTTGCGGCTTCTCATGGCAGATCTGGACTGTCAAATAGCTGCTCGTTGTGTCTCCGAATTAAAATCGGCGGGCTTTGAACCCGTGGTGGACGAGGTCCAAACACTTTCCCAGGTTCAAGAGGCGCTTGCCACCCACGATTATGATGTCGTCTTAATACCCCGTTTGCTCCCAGCCACTACGGAAGATGCCGCGTTAGAAGGTGAAATTAATGGCGAGACTCCTTTCATTCTGATCGAGTCGGCTGCGCCAGAGAGCACATTCAACGGACCCTTAGTTAGTCCTTCAACTGCCCCCACCGATGGCAAAACCCGGACTGGGGAGCTGATCGCGGTCATCGATGTCCTACCTCCCGATGATCTCCGCCGGTTGCCGTTCGCCGTCAACCGCGCGCTTGAAATCACAGCTTTGCGCGAGGAGAAGGAGACCGCTCAGCAACGATACCGGAGTCTCTTCGAGCGCAGCGTGGCAGGAATCTATCAGGCGTCCCTCGACGGGCGCATTCTCGACTTAAACGATGCGTGTATGCGCATGTTGACCTGTTCGAGCAAGGAGAGAATAATAGGCTGCCCGTTGCTTGAAATCACAGCCAGCAGGGATGAATATGACCGCCTGATGCGCCCCCTTCTCGAGCGCCAGACCGTCACGAGTCTGGAGATCAAGCTCCAACGCCTGGATGGTGAGCCCCTCTGGGCGCTGGCCAGTGCAAGCGTGTTGGATTATGGCAAAGATGTGCTGATTGAAGGAACGCTGATCGAGATTACCAAATGGAAGCAGGCCGAGGAGTTGGTTCAACAAAGCGAAAAACGCTTTAAGGCGCTGGTGGAAAACAGCAGCGACGCGATTTCTCTGGTGGATGCGACAGGCAAGGTGCTTTTATCCAGCCATGCGGTAAGCCCTATTTTTGGCTATGCGCTCGAAGAGAGAGTCGGCAAAAATCTCTTTGAGCTGATTCATCCTGAAGATCAGCAGCACGTGGCGCGCAGCTTTCAAAAACTTCTCCAG
>DASZAA010000351.1:0-8908 GCA_035945615.1 Terriglobia bacterium | reverse complement strand
GCGCTGGCAGCCGCGCGGCTCGTAGAGGGGCAGACCCGCCTCGAGCTTCGGATAGTCGAGCGCCTGCATCTCCCAGGTGACGATGCCGTTTTTAACGAAAACGTCCCAGGAGCAGCCGCCCGTGCAGTTGACGCCGTGCGTGCTGCGCACCACTTTGTCATGCTGCCAGCGATTGCGGTAAAACTCTTCCCACAACCGCGTCTCGGGGCTGTAGATGTCTTTGATCCAGCTCACAAAGCGCCCTTTTTTGTAGCGCAGAGTTTGCGTGTTTCAAACTCTGCGGTCTTTGGAATTGCGGTCATTGAAAATCCGCAGAGTTTCGAACAGCAAAACTCTGCGCTATCCTGGGGCGGCGTTCTCTTACGGGGGGACGCCGCCGCTACAACACTTTCCCTAAACCCGGCGGCGAGACGCCGCTACAGCCTGGGTGCGCTCGACCAGAGCCCGGCGAACCGGCTTGATGCGGTCGCGCCAGAGAAACCCGCTCACCGCCAGTAAAATCAGAAACCCGATGAACCCCGCCAAGGCGACCATCCCGGTATTTTCAGCCGAATGCGGCTGCGCGCCCGCCTGCTTAAAGAACGCGATCAGGTCAGCCTGCTCGCCAGGCGTCAGCGGGTGCGGATCGTAGATGGGCGTCATCACGTGGAAGTAGAGCGTCTTCATCGACACTTGCATCCCCGCGACGCCGAGCTTCGAGTAAACTCCGGTCAGGTTCGGGCCGAGCGTGCCGCCGTTTGGAAACGGCAGACTGGCGATGCTGTGACAGGATTTGCAGGGCGGCCCCCCGTTTTGCAAGGGCATCTCGCCGGTAAACAGCGCCTCGCCTCGTGAGGCCGAACCGGCGGGAAGCGCATTGGCCGCGAGCGTAGGGGAGGAGGATGATGCAGTTGCCCCCTGCGATTGTTGAGATCCTGGAAGTCCTGAAGCGAATTGGGGAAGGGTCAAAAACGCCAGAATGATGCAGAAGTCCCGAAAGGCACGTGCAATTCTAAGGTTCTTATCATTCGGTCGCATGACAGAATCCCATAAACGTTTGAGGTGACAGGAGGAGAACGGGATTCCCTCTTTTTTTATCAGAACCGCAAATGGGATACGATTCGGGGATCCAATCGTCCTCCGCTTTGGGGAACTACGGAAGACTTCGAGAAGCTTATTACTCTCTAGGTTACCACAAACCGCAACGCGGACATTTGAATTATATGTACAGACATAAATCCGCGATGACTGCGCCTAGCAGGTTGCTGAAAAACTACGGAACCATGTCATTCTGAGGAGCCGAAGGCGACGAAGAATCTCGGAAGCTACTGATTTCACACAGAAGCAGATTCTTCGCTGCGCTCAGAATGACAGAGCAAACGGGTTTCTCAGCAACCTGCTCGCGCGACGGCCCATTGCAGGCTTCGCGGCCGCCGCAGCAGCAGTTACACCTGGAGGACGAGCAGCAGCAGGATCGAGATCCATAAGGCGTACATGAAGTGCCAATAGATCGCGGTCACGTCGAGAATCTTCCGGCTCTTCAGGCCCTTTGCGATTCGCGGCCCCTGAAAAGCCGCGACCAGGAGCGCGGCGATGCCGCCGAGCAGGTGCAGTCCGTGCGCGGCGGTCAGGAGATAAAAGAAAGCGGCGCTGGGGTCCGTCGCCAGATAAACCCCGCGGCGGGCGAGATCGTGCCAGGCGATTAATTGGCCGGCGATGAAAGCGATCCCAAGCGCGAGCGTCGCATACAACCAGACAAGAAACCGCCGTGGGAAGCCAGCCGAAAGGCAGCCTCGGGAGAACTCGAGCGTCAGGCTGCTGATCAGCAGGATGACGCTATCCAGGTAAACAATGGAGGGCAGCGCGGTAGGAATCCATTGCTCGGAGCGGCTCTTGAGCGCGACCCATACGCTGGCGAGCGCCGCGAAGAACATAATGATGGCAACGATCGCAACCCAGATGCCCGCGACCGGCACGTCGGTGAAGGGCGCGCCCCCGCCGGAATTGCCGTCTCCGCCGCCGCGCCCGAAACCATCATCATGATGACCGCCGCCCCCGCCGCCGTCGTGCTTTTCCGGAGCTTCCTTTTCCTGAGCCGGAGTTAAGACCGAGGTTCCCATTGCTTCTAAACCAACTTTCCGCGAGCGCGGTTATTACTTTATCGCTCATCCCAGGCGGATTCAAACCTTGCAGGAAGCAATGACGCCAAGGGGTTTCTGCTTGCCGATGGGTTAAAATGCACTTTCGGCTCTCCGCTTGGGTTTGGTTATTTTAACTTTCCGCTCTTAGGGTTCCTTCATGGCAGCATTTCAACGTCGACGGTTTTTCGCATTATTCTTGGGCCTTCTAGCTCTCTTTTTTTCCGCGCAGACCCTTCAAGCACAAACGCCCGACACAGCCACGATTCGCGGCAAAGTTACAGACCAAACGCACACCGCTCTTCCGGGCGTAGAAATCACGGCCACAAACACCTTGACGAGTTTCAAACGCACTACGCAGACGGACGCCTCGGGAAGTTTTTCGCTGGCCGGGCTTCCTGTCGCGGGCGGCTATCAAGTGACGGCTCAGAAGGAAGGATTTGCGAAAGCTCAGTTCAATAACCTGCCGCTGGTCGGGGGAACCACGGCGCAGATCGACATTCAGCTGAATGTAGCTGGCAGCCTAACTAAACTGGCAGTGACCGGAACAGCCGGCGCCATACGGACCGACGAGCCGCAACTGGGCGACACGCTCGGTCCGCGGCAAATAGAAGCTATTCCCCTCCTCAACCGGAGGATTACCTACCTTCCGCTGCTCGATGCCGCTAACCGCCCGGCCATTAACCAGGGTGACGTTTTCATGAATGAGGATCTTTTTACGACCAATGGCACAGGACGGCGCCAAACGTGGTTTGAGGTAGACGGCAGCAACGAGATCGACGCCTGGGGGCGGCAAACGATTTTTACCAACATACCGCTCGATGCAATCGAAGAGATGACGGTGCTAACCAACGCTTTTTCCGCCCAATATGGCCTCACCGCAGGCAGCGTAGTGAATATTGTCACCCAAAGCGGCGGCAACAAATTTCACGGCGATCTGCTCGGCTTGTGGCGGCCCTCGGCCACCGAGGCGAAGCTGTCGGGTTTCACTACAAGCACGGCCACCAGCGGCAACGACCTCGCCAACGACACGCTCGCGCAGGCCTCGGCGGCGCTCTCCGGTCCCATTGGCAGCAATGACCATACGCAGTTTTTCGCTAATGGCGAATACAGCTCGGAAGACCGCGCTTCGCCGGTTACATCTCCCATCGCGCCGGGCAACTTTACCGGCCACTACCGGGGCTGGCTGACATTTTTGCGGCTCGACCATCAGATTAACGATCGCAACAATTTGTTTTTTCGCAGCGACATCGATAGCTTTTTCGATACCAACCCGAATGGCACTGTGGGGGGAAACAGCCTGCCGAGCGTGGATCGCATCTTCTGGCGCCGCACTTACTCGGAAGACCTTGGCGAGACCGCGACGCTCAGCCCATCGCTGCTCAATAACCTGCGGCTTCAGTTCCAGCTTGCGTCGCCCATTACCGAGTTCGATCCGGTGATTAACAGCACGGAGTTTTCCGTGCCTGTCTCGGCAGGCGGCACGTTCGCATCCGGCACTTCGCAATCCGCCCTGTTGATGAACCGGCAGTACGAGGTGAGTGACGTCGTCTCTGCCACGCGCTCGCGCCAAAATATAACTTTCGGCGGAGACATGATTCGGGTGCATAGCGGCGGTGACAGCAAGGAATTTGGCGGCCCGATTTATCTGGGCGAATTTTCTTACAACCCCTGCACCCAAGCCCTTTCGGTGTGTGAAAGCCCTGCCTACCTCGACAGCCTCAGCAACGTGAAGAGCTATACGCAGAGCTATGGCAATGCGCTCTACACAGTGAACGACACGCTTTGGGCGCTGTTCGCGCAGGATGACTACCGCCTGCGACCCGATCTCACCGTCAACCTGGGATTGCGCTACCAGCGGCAGACCTTCACCGATTCGAGCAAAGATTTTGCTCCCCGCGCGGGGTTTGCCTACAACGTGCGCGGGGTTGGCAGGACGGTGATTCGCGGCGGATTTGGAATTTATTTCTCACAAATTGTCGACAATTCGGAAGCCAATTATGCGCTTGGTGGCCCTAACGGAGTTTTTAACTACACCGCCGCGCCGGGTCAAATCGGTTTTCCGGCAAGCGTGTCCGCGGCGCCGCTGCCCGCTTTTCCCGCCGGAGCCATCGCACCTGTGCGCAGCCTTTACATCCGCCCCGGCGAAAGCGCTGCTCTGAGCCAGTTCTTTCCCACCTCCGTGCTGACCGGCTATCCCAGCCAATTGCTCAGCCCGTACACCGAGCAATGGACTTTCGGCTTCGAGCGCGAACTCAAGCCCGATTGGGTGTTGAGCCTGGATTACGTGGGCTCGCACAGCGTCAAAGTCAATCGCCCCTTGGATGTTGACCCGCCCTCGCCTTTCGTCCGCACCGCGTCGGGCCAAGTTCGCTCTGCCCAGGCTGCCAATTGCACCCGGCCGCTATGGCTCTGGTGGTACAGCCAGCGCGGATTGGCCTGCAATCCGTCCAGTTCCAGCGGGCCGCAACCGCCTTATGCGCTAATCCAGAGTGATGTGAACGATGGAGCCGGTTATTACGACGCTTTAGATATCGATCTGAACCATCGCTTCAGCCACGGCGTCTCGATGCTGGCGAGCTACACATGGTCGCACGCCATTGACAATGTTGATCCCGACGTGCCCGGCCAGAACCCAAACGACCCGAACTTAACTGGCGCTGCCGAGATTGGCAACGCCATCTTCGACCAGCGACATCGGTTTGTGCTCAGCGGGGAGTATGCGGGTCCGTGGAAAATCCGGCTGGGCGGCGTGGCCACGTTAGGATCGGGGCTGCCCTACAACATCACCACAGGAGCGGTGAATAGCGGGGACCTCGGCGGGACCACGGACCGGCCTGTAATTAATGGCGTCGTCATTGGCCGCAACACCGGTCGCGGACGGCCCATCTACGAGCTGGCGCCCTTCGTTGAGCGTCCGTTCACGCTGCGAAAAGAAGGCGTGGCACTTCACCTCCGGGCGGAAGCCTTCAACGTATTCAACCATCCTAACTTTGTCGGCTACAGCGGCACTTGGGGCAACGGAGCGGCGCCGGGGCCGGGATTTGGCCAGCCGCTCGCCGGCATCACCAACCAGCTTCCTGCGCGCGAAATCCAGTTCTCCGCCAAGCTTACGTTCTGACGCGAGAGAGGGTCAGTTGTAGCGGCGGCGAGAGGCCGCCGCTACAACACATCTCGCCCAATACCATTCCTCTCCCCCGTGAAACGTAAATGTGGTGGGTGACGTATATAATTGTTAAGGGTAGTCTGCGCGCGGGGTTATGGATAACCGTCAGAAATCTGGCCCGGAAGGAACAAGCTGAACATGAGGATTGTGCAAAAGCCCGGCAGAGGAGAGGCTCGCCTTCCGATGTGGCGGCGAAGGGGCGCGGGATTGTTGTTTGTGACGGCGCTGGCGGGCCTCGCTTTACTTCCCGCTTGTTCGAGCAAGAGCGCGCAGGGCGACACGGTCAAGCCCCCGCCACGTCCGCCGGTGCCCGTTATGGTGGCTGCTGTAACCGAGGAAACCGTTCCTGTGCAGCTTAACGTTATCGGGACCGGAGAGACTTATTCAACGGTTTCCGTAAAGTCGCTCGTGCAAGGGGAAGTGCAGCGAGTTTACTTCCGGCAGGGGCAGTATGTTCAGAAGGATCAGATTCTTTATTCGATTGATCCCTCGCCCTTTGAAGCGGCGCTCGCGCAAGCCCAGGCCAACGTCGCTAAAGACCAGGCGCAGTTGCAGTACGCCGCGGCCCAAGACAGGCGCTATACAGATCTGTACAAACAGGGCATTGTCTCACAGGATCAATACGACCAATATCATTCGACGGCGGCCCAGCTCGAAGCCGCGCTTCGGGCCGATCAAGCGGCGGCGAAGACCGCCCAAATCCAGCTTGACTATTGCACAATTCGCTCGCCGATTGAGGGATTAACGGGCGCGTTCCAGGTGGATCAAGGCAACCTGGTGAAGGTGAATGACGTGCCCATGGTGGTAATTAATCAGATCAGGCCCATCTACGTTAGCTTCTCTGTGCCACAGCAGTATCTCCAACAAATTAAGGAGTACCAGTCGGTGAGGCCGCTGCGTGTTGAGGCGGTCATCCCGCATGAGCCAAACCAGCCGGAGTGGGGCACGCTCAGCTTCATCAACAACGCTGTGGATACAAGCACAGGGACTATCTTGCTCAAAGGCACATTCCCCAATCCGCAGCGCCGCCTGTGGCCGGGCGAATACGTCAATGTCAATCTCAACCTTTCGAGCCAGGCAAATGCCGTGCTTGCACCCTCGCCCGCCGTTCAAACCGGCCAGAAAGGGCAATTCGTTTACGTTGTTCAGCCTGACCATACTGTGACTTACCAGCCGGTGACCGTGGGATCGAACTACCAGGGCAAAACGGTGATTGAAAAGGGGTTGAAACCGGGCGAAACCGTCGTGACCGACGGTCAACTTACGCTTTATCCCGGCGCCAAGGTTGCGATCAAGACCAGCCTTTAGGGGGCAGGTCTGAAAGTCTTGTATGAATATTTCTGAGCTTTTCATCAAGCGTCCGATCATGACCACGCTGGTCATGTTTGGGATTGTCATCTTCGGCGTGTTTGCCTACCGGCTGCTTCCGGTCAGCGATCTGCCAAACGTCGATTATCCCACCATTCAGGTGAGCGCCTCGCTGCCCGGCGCGAGCCCTGAAACCATGGCGTCCGCCGTGGCCACCCCCCTCGAGCGCCAATTTTCCACGATTGCCGGCCTTGATACGATGACGTCGACCAGCTCCCAGGGCAGCACTTCGGTGACGCTGCAGTTCGACCTCAGCCGCAATATTGACGCGGCGGCGCAGGACGTTCAGGCCATGATCACCGCGGCGGGCGGCCAACTTCCCACCGGAATGCCCAGCCCGCCGACCTTCCGCAAGGTGAACCCCGCCGAGCAGCCCGTGCTCTACCTTGCCGTTTATTCCGACGTTCTGCCCGTCTATCAGGTGGATGAATACGCCGAGACCCTAATGGCCGAGCGCATTTCGATGATTAGCGGAGTGGCGCAGGTGCAGGTCTATGGGGCGCGCAAGTACGCAGTGCGCGCCCAGCTTGATCCTAAAAAACTCGCAGCCTATAACGTTGGCTTGGACGAAGTGGCCACCGCCATTCGCAACGCAAACGTCAACCTGCCGGTTGGGACCCTGGATGGAAGCCACAAAGCGTTCACTGTGCAGGCCAATGGCCAGTTGATGGACGCCGCGTCTTACCGGCCCTTGATCGTGGCCTATCGTAACGGCGCGCCCGTGCGCCTCGATCAGCTCGGCCAGGTGATTGACGGTGTTCAGGAAGACAAAGTTACCAACGTTTACAACGGCCACGAAGCCATGGTGCTGGCGGTGCAGCGCCAGCCGGGAACCAACACGGTGGACGTGGTCAATGCGGTGCGCAGCCTCCTGCCCCAGTTTGAGCAGGAGATTCCGCCTTCCATTAAACTGGGCATCCTCAGCGATCGTGCGCAGGATATTAAGGCGTCCATTCACGACGTAAAGTTCACGCTTGATCTCGCCATTGTCCTGGTCATCCTGGTGATTTTCCTTTTTCTGCGCAATCTCTCGGCCACCATCATACCCAGCCTGGCTTTGCCGATGGCCATCATTGGCACATTTTCAGTGATGTATCTGCTCGACTATACGGTGGATAACCTTTCGATGATGGCCCTCGTGCTTTCTGTTGGCTTTGTAGTTGATGACGCCATCGTTATGCTCGAGAACATTGTCCGGCACGTGGAGATGGGCAAAAGCGTGTGGGAAGCCTCCCTCGACGGCTCCCGTGAAATCAGCTTCACCATTCTTTCCATGACGCTTTCGCTCGCCGCCGTCTTCATTCCCATTCTCTTCATGAGCGGCATGATCGGGCGCCTGCTGCACGAATTCGCCGTGGTGATCATGGTGGCGATTCTGGTTTCGGGCTTCGTCTCGCTCACGCTCACGCCGATGCTTTGCAGCCGCTTTATTCGCGCGCACGGGCACGACCGGCATGGCCGCGCCTACAACGCCGGCGAAGCGGCGTGGAACTGGTTTGCCCGCCAGTACGATTGGAGCTTGCAGAAGGTCTTGAACCACCGCTTTGCCACCTTGATGGCCTCGATTGTGGTGCTGGTGATTACGGGCTACATCTTCGTGATTATCCCCAAGGGGTTTCTGCCCAGCGAAGATTCGGGCAACGTGATTGGCTTTACCCTGGCGCAGCAAGGCATTTCGTTTGCTTCCATGAATGCTCATCAGAATGCGGTGGCGAAGATTTGCCAGAGCAATCCCAACGTAGAGTCGGAGATGTCCTTCTCCGGGGCGGGCGGCCCGAGCGCGGGAGGCAACGGCGGCTTGGTCTTTATGCACTTGAAGCCGCACCCCGAGCGGACGCTGACCACCGACCAGGTGATTGCGCAGATCCGTCCTAAGCTTGCTCAAGTGCCCGGCGTGCTCTCGTTCCTGCAGAACCCGCCTCCCATCCAGATTGGCGGCCATCTCACGCGCGGCTTGTATCAATACACGCTGCAGGGCACGGACACCGATGCGCTCTACCAGCAGTCGCAGGTGTTCGAGCAGCAGATGGCGCGCCTGCCCGACCTGATCGACGTAAACAGCGACTTGCAGATGGATAATCCGCAAGCGAACGTGATGATTGACCGCAACAAGGCGGCGACGCTTGGCGTGACCCCGCTTCAGATCGAGACCGCGCTTTCCATCGCTTTTGGCGATAACCAGGTCTCAACCATCTACGCGCCCCAGGACGAATACTGGGTGGTGGCCGAGCTCGCGCCCCAATATCAGGAAGGGCCG
>DASZAA010000350.1:0-7386 GCA_035945615.1 Terriglobia bacterium | reverse complement strand
CAGGGCGAAGAGCAGTGTTAGCAGATGAGCGATCTCGTCGCCATCCTGAAGTTTCTTCAGAAAAGCCCGCGCCCGCCCGGAACCTTCCGGGCGGGCGCTCTGAACTGATGAATTAACCAGCGTCCCCATACTATTGAATTTCGGGAATCATGCCCTTCTCGACGTCAAGCATCGCCGACGGCAAGGGAGCATACGAGATAGTTTGTAGCTGTGTTTGCCCCTCGGACAACATCCAGGTCAGGAAGTCCTTGATGGCATCCCGCTTGGCTGCGTTTGGAATCGAGGCGGGAACAAGCAAGTAAGTGAAACTACTAATCGGATAGGAATTGGCGCCCGGCGCGTTCGTAATCGAGGCCCGTATATCCCTCTGCAACTCGCTGGCGTTATCGGCAGCCGCTGCCGTTACACTGGCAAGCGTCGCCTTGATGAAATTCCCCGAGGAGTTCTGAACCGTACCGTAGAGCATGTTGTTCTGCAAACAGTAAGTCAACTCCGCATAACCGATGGAGTAGGGCGTCTGCTGCACCAGTCCCACCACGCCCTCATTCCCTTTTCCACCTAGGCCGACCGGCCAATTGACCGACGTGTTCGCGCCCACCTTTTTCTTCCACTCAGAACTGATCTTTGACAGATAGTCGCACCAGATGAAGGTGGTGCCGCTGCCATCCGACCGGTGCACCACAATGATCTTCTGGTTGGGAAGCTTGACCCCCGGATTGACCCGCGTGAGTTCGGGATCATTCCACTTCGTAATTTTACCCAGATAGATACCCGCCAGCGTCTGGGGTGTAAACTTGAGCTCCGCATTGATTCCTGGAAGATTGTAGGCCGGAACATCAGCCCCAAGCGCGATTGGGAACTGCAACACCTTCACTTTGAAGGTGCCCAGAAGTTGATCGTTCATTGGCATGTCTGAAGCGCCTACGTCCACCGTGACCGCGCGAAGCTGGGCGATGCCGCCGCCCGAGCCGATCGAGGCATAGTTGAACTCTACATTGGAATGTTGCTGATGATAGGAGTTAAACCATTTTGAATAAATGGGATAGGCGAAAGTCGATCCTGCCGCGTTGATCAGCAAAGGCTGCCCGCTTGGCTGCTCGCCCGATGATGAGTTGCTGCTGTTGCAACTGCTAAGCATCACACACGCAAAAGCGATCGACAGCGCACACACGACCAACGCCCTTCTTTGGGTTGTCTTCACCGCTTCTTCTCCTGTCATTGGAATCAAAACAGTAGGTTGAACTCCGATTGTTACAGGTATGTTACGAAGCAGTGAACTTTGATCGACAGGCAACGAGCGCGGCAATTTGCAATCTACGGTTTCCAAGTTGTTATTGAGAAAGATGAAAAGATCGAGATTGTGAGATTGCCGTTGGGCCGTTGCGGCTTCTGGCCGTAAAGCAGTCGATTGTCATCCTGAGCCCTTCGCTCGTCATCCTGAGCGGAGCGAAGGATCCCGGCATTTCGCTCAGGGTAAACTCCGCGAAGGATCTGCTTCTGATTGGATCCCTCCGCAAAAGCAGATTCTTCGCTGCGCTCAGAATGACAGCGCCCGTGCCGGCGGCGAGACGCCGCTCCAGCGTCAGTGATCTCTTGCGGCTGCTGGAACCTGAAGGACGGGACGGCGGCGGCGGGATTCGAGAAAAGCAACCAAGTCATCCAGTTGCTGCTGCGTAATATTGCCGTTGTAGGAGGGCATGTTGGTGGCGCCGCTGTAGATGCGAGTGGTAATTTCAGCGGCCGTCATGCGATCTCCGGCATAAGTGAGGTCGGGACCGCGCAGGCCGCCGTAGCCCGAAATGGCATGGCAATATTCGCATCCCTTGTCGTGAAAGACACCCGCGCCGGCGGCAATCGAGCCGCTAGACGCGCCCACTACTGAAGCCGGGAGCGGCGGCGCGTCCATGCGCGGCGACCAAGGGGCCACGTGGCCCTTCATGCCGAAAAACGCGATCATGAACACCACAAAAGCCACCATCACGAAGGACCACGGCCGCTTGAAGGGACTGCGCTCACCTTTGCTCGCCACAAGCGGCAGCAGGATGAGGACGACGATCAGAAGCATGGGCCCCAGGATAATCACATACGATTCGGACCATCGCGGCAGCATGGCCAGCAGCGCGAAATACCACAAGAAATACCAGTCCGGCCGCGGCGAAGCTTGGATGATGCTGGGGTCGGGCGGCCTGCCAAGCGCCGGCGGTCCGATAATTACCGCAAGCGCCACCACGGAGGCGATGACGATCAAGCCGAACACGGCATCGCGCCATGCGGCATCCGGCCAGAAGGGGATGCCTTCGCGGTGCACCAGTTCTTCGTACCACTTGCGATAGGTCTTGGGATCAACCGCGCGGCCCATCTTAGGCGGCTCGGAAATGCCGTTGCGGATTACCAGATAAAGATGGAAGCCGATAAAGAAAAAGATGAGAGCCGGAATGAAAAACACATGCAGGGCAAAAAAGCGGCTTAGCGTCGCCCCGCCTGCGGTGTCGCCCGCCAGGATAAAGTGCCCAAGCCAATTGCCGATGAAGGGCGTCCGCCCAGCCTGCTGAGCGGCAATCACTACCGACCAGAAACCCGTCTGGTCCCAACTCAGAAGCTGGCCGGTGAAGGCCATCCCCAGCACGAGAAGCAGCAGGATGGCTCCCGTAATCCAGCCCATCTGCCGCGGATATTTGTAAGCACCGAAGAGATAAACGCGGATTGCATGGATGCCGATCAGGATCACCATCGCCGAGGCGCCGTAATAGTGAATTCCACGCACGATGTGCCCGAAGCGGGCATTGTTGATAAACGTCAGCGTGTGGTAGGCCTCGCCAGCCGACGGCACGTAGGCGCTCGAGAGCGCGACGCCCGTAACCACCTGCACGATGAAAACCAGCAGCGTGGCGCTGCCGAGCACATAGAACCACGCCGACTTCCGCGCATGAGGCACCGGATGCTTGGCCAGCGGGATCAGCCAGCCGGAAACGCCAGTGACCTCGTCAAACCAATTCCATACGAACTTTACGAGCCGCATGGCATCTCCTAAATGCAGTTACAAGTAACGAGCAACTCCGCCCTCATTTGTAGTGCAGAATTTTGCTTTTAAAACTCTGCGCTACGTCTTTCATGTGGTAATGGGTACCGGACTGGTGAGAATCTGCACTTCCCCGTTCACCACACGCACCGGATAGCTGGTGAGCGGTTTCGGCGGAGGCCCGCTCGCCACCGTGCCGTTCGCGTAGTAGATTCCGCCGTGACACGGACACATAAAGAGACCGGCGCTGGGCAGCCAACGCACCGGGCAGCCCAGATGGGTGCAGACGATCGAAAAAGCTACAAACTGCTGATCGGACTCACGGCGGAGCCACGCCGCAGTCTTCGCCGTGACGCCGGCCCAAGGCAGCGGCGACGGATCGAGAAACGCCACTTCCACGGTGCTCCCTACTTGAAAGTCATTCAGCTTGCCGACGGCGCGCCAGACGTGCGGAGGTTTGCGCAATCCTAGCAAAAAAGCCACGCTTGGAATCGCCACAATCGCGGCTGCGATGGAGCCGAGCGCGATACTGAGCCGCGACAGGAATCGCCGGCGATTAACGACGGCGGGAAGCTCCTCGCTTTGCGCCGTTGAGTTTTGATCGATTTCTTCATTCATCGGACCGTCTCCGAAGGGGTTTCCGCCGGACGCTTCGAACGGCGGTTCCAGACGACTACCTGGTAAGGACGTCTCAGATACCGGCCTGGAAATTTGATCAAATGCACCAGGCGAGTAAAGGGAAATATGAGAATAATGCCGAAGCCTAGGACGAAGTGGATTTTCACGAAGCCGGGCAGGTCGACTACCGTGCTCATGTCGGGGTGCAGCTTGGCAATCGACCAGAACCAGGGCACGGCGGTTTTGATGTACCACAGGCCGCCCCAGCGATCAAAAATAGCGATCGAGATTCCCGTGACCACCTGCGCAAAAAGTAGCGCCAGCATGATGCCATCCATGTAGGACGTCACATTGCGCGCCAGCGATTTCATCGGCATTCGCCGGATAATGAGCACAATCAGGCCAAAAAGCGCGAAAAAGGCGAGTGAAATGCCCGTGAGCTCAAGCACCAGCAAACGGATGCGCCCGCCAAGTAGAAACGCCGCCGCACCCGGAAAAAGAGCGGCAAGCAAGTGCGCGAGCAAGATGAGCGTAATGCCGTAATGCCACGGAACCGATCCCCAGAAGAGCTTGCGGTTTTCGAGAAGCTGCGACGAGAGGCTTGAGTAGGTGTAGGGCTTCGCCAAGGCGCGATAAATGCCCACCCCGATGGCGAGCGCCAGCGCCAGATACGGAAATGCGATCAGCCAGAATTCACTCATGGGCGCTGCTCCGCAAGTAAGTCAAAAGAGCATCGACGGCCTGCCGGTAGGGGTTGCCATTCTCCGCCTCGCCGAAGGCTTGCCTCATGTGAGAAAGCCCGGGGATCAAACCCTCGTTAATCAGCGTTTGCCGCTCTTCCCCCGGGCCTTCGTTGCCAGCCAGACGAAGCACCAGGGGAAGATGATCGGGCATCTCAACGCCGGCTGCAATCCCATGCTTCTCCAGGCGCTCTTTCAGCTTCGCCATGAAGACGCTGCGCCTCACGTCATCTCCAAAAAGGTGGTATCCAAGGGCCGTGGTCACGTCCGGCCGCATGTCAAAAGTAGCCGTGTATAATTCCTGCATCTCTGCCACGCTCATATCCGAAAGTTTCACGTGAAACATATCGAGCAAAGCCGCAGCCTCGGGGCACTCCCCTGCGAGCCGGGAGGCACAGTCGCCAGTTACTTTGGCTGTCTCGCCGCTTGGATAGTCAAAGATCGGGCTGAAAAGGGTTAACGTCTCCATAAATTGCTTGTTATCAGCGCGGTGCCACAGCAATTGTATTCGGCTCGACATTCAAAAATTAGAAAAAATCGCAGCGTTTGAACTCCGAACGCTATGCTACAAATCAGCGGCAGCGAGCTGCCGCGCTCCAAAGCCTAACATTCCACTTTGAGATTTTTGAGACAAATGAGACGATTTTGCGCCTCCCCTAATCTTGGGCCGTGCACGCTTTGCCGGGCACATCCTTACAACCCGCGCTGCGGCGTGGCGAGGAAGCCGGCGCCGCGACGTTCCTGAAAGTCGTGGGGGTCAACGCCCATTTCAATCGCCTGTTCGCGCAAAAGCGGAGGCACCACAAACCGCTCGTTGAATCCGGCGAGCGAGGTCATGTAATAAATGTCTTCCACCTCCTGCGGAGTCAATTGAGCTTCGGCGAGCGCGGCGAGTGCCTTGTCCATCGTGATGTCGCCCACCGTTTGGGCACGCTTAAAAATTCTGACCGAAAGCAATTTTCTATAAACGCCCACCACGGTATCCTCGTCACCGGCAGTAAACAGGCGCGCCATGTATCTCACTGGCAGCCGCGCCGATTCGAGCGAGCTGAAAAAGTCCGTGTCGAGCTCGTAATGTCCTTTTTCGGTGAGCGACGCCGTGACGGGCAGCAGCGGCGGCACGTAGAAAAGCATAGGCAGCGTGCGCCATTCCGGATGCAAGGGCAGCGCCAGCTTCCAGATTTTTACGTAACGGTAGGTGGGCGATTGCTGCGCGGCTTCGATGATCTTTTCGTCCACACCGTTCTCCCGCGCTTCGGCGATCACCTCCGCGTCGAACGGGTCGAGCAGAATCTCGCGCTGCGCCTCCACCAGCTCGCGGTCGGGGCGAGAAGCGGTTTGCTCAATCCGGTCGGCGTCGTAAAGCACAACTCCCAGATAGCGGATTTTCCCCACGCAGGAGTGCATACACGCGGGCGCCGCGCCTATCTCCAGGCGCGGATAGCACAGGATGCACTTTTCGGATTTACCCGTCTCGTAGTTGAAGTAAACCTTTTTGTAGGGGCAGCCGGAGACGCACATGCGCCATCCCTGGCATTTTTCCTGATTGATGAGCACGATGCCGTCTTCGCCGCGTTTGTAAATCGCGCCCGTTGGGCACGCGGCTACGCAGCTTGGATTGAGGCAGTGATTGCAGATGCGCGGCAGATAGAAAAAGACGAGCTGCTGCAACTCAAAAAACTGCCGCCGTTCTTCCGCCGTCAGCGCCTTGAGGTTGGGATCGTTCTCGGCGTAAATGGGCGAGCCGCTCAGGTCGTCGTCCCAGTTGGGTCCGGCTTCGATTTCCATGTCGTCGCCGGTAATCATGGAGACGGGACGCGCCACCGGCTGATCGTCTCCGGGCTTGGCCTGGATCAAATCCTGGTAGCGGTAAGTCCACGGCTGGTAGTAATCGTCGAGCGTCGGCAAGCGTGGATTGAAACTGATGTTCACCAGTTCCGAGGGGCGGCTGCCGAGGCGCAGACGCAATTTGCCATCTTCCAGAATCCAGCCACCGTGGTATTGGTCTTGATCCTCGTACAGCGTGGGATAGCCCGTGCCGGGCTTCGTCTCCACGTTATTCCACCACATATATTCCGTGCCAGGGCGGTCGGTCCAGAGGTTTTTGCAGGCGAGGCTACACGTGTGGCAACCGATACACTTATCCAGGTGAAACACCATCGAAACCTGCGCGCGAACGTTCATCAATTTCTCCTTCACAACTGCGGCTTGCCTTCGAGCTTGCGCACGATCACGTAGGTGTCGCGGTCAGAGGCGGCAGGCCCGTAATCATTGAAGCGGTAACACTGCTGGGCATAGCCGCCCGCCATGAGGATCGGCTTCAGGCGCATCCGGGTCAAACTGTTGGTGCCGCCGCCGCGGCGATGCTTGCGCGCGGGCGACTTGGGAAACGCGATGGTGCGCTCGGGCGCGTGATAAAAGATGCAAAGACCGCGCGGCACGCGGGCACTCACCACGGCGCGCGTCACCACCACGCCATTATCGTTGTAGGCTTCCACCCAGTCGTTGTCGAAGATGCCGGCCCGCTGCGCGTCCTTATCATTCAGCCAGAAAGGCTCAACCCCGCGCGAGAGGGTCAACATGCGCAGATTGTCGTAATAGGTGGAATGAATGTGCCACTTGCCGTGCGGGGTGATGCAGGCCAGCACAAGTGAATTCGCCCCAGCCGGGCTGGCCTGCAGGTTAAGCGACTTTTCCGCCGTGATGGGCGGCTTGAAGGTAGGGAAATATTCGCCGAAATCCAAGTACGCCTGATGATCGAGATAAAAGTGCTGGCGGCCGGAGAGCGTGCGCCAGGGCACGAGCCGCTCGACATTCATTGTGTAACCGCTGTAGGCACGGCCGTTATTCACAATGCCGGACCAGCAAGGGCTTGTCAGGATGCGGCGCGGCTGGCTGGCGAGCGAGGCGAAGTCGCAGCGCGCGTTGCGCTGACCTTCGCCGAGGTCCGCGAGCGGCAGCCCCACTTCTTGTTCCCGCGCCTTGAAGCCGCGATAGGCCACCTCTCCG
>DASZAA010000349.1:0-6145 GCA_035945615.1 Terriglobia bacterium | reverse complement strand
TTCCGCGATTTCTGGGATCATCAGATGCGCTGGGCGATGGTGGATCGCAAGATTCGCCCTATTAGCCAGGCTCGAATGCTCATCAATGGACCCTTCTGGGCGCTCGCCCTGTTTCTAGCCTCGGGCTTCGCATGGCCCTGGATGGCGGTGGCCCTCGTGACTGTGGCGGCTCGGCTCGGCATGATCACCCTAACGCTGCGGCAGGTGCTGCGGCTGCCGGTTCGGTTCACAGACCTCATGCTGACGCCGCTGAAAGACTGCCTCATGCAGGTGATCTGGATTCGGAGCATCACTGGCAACACGGTTGAGTGGCGCGGACGCAAGTTGCGTCTGCTACCTACCGGGGAGATGGAAGAGGTAACGCAGTAAAACAAAGGCCGTAGGCACAAAGCTATTCTGCGACGGCGACGGCTGCTGGATCAATTACAGCCGGCGCATTAGGAGCGCGGCGGACCTCGCGGGCGAACGAGCCCGCAGCGCCAATCCCTAGCGGTAAGCGCATGAGGATGCCCATCATGCTGATGGCGATTCCAGCGGTCAGAATGGCGGCCCGCGACCCGTAGGCATGGAATCCCAGAACGAGCACCGCCTGTAGCACGCCGAGGCCCGCGGGCGTGATGGGCAGCGCGCTCAAAAAGAGTTCGGCCGGCTCGAAGGCGAGCACCTGGACGAGGGGCGCATGCACGCCAAAGCTCCGCAACTGAAAGTAGAGCGCGAAGGCCTGCGCGGCAAAGATCGGGGCGCGGATGAGCATCAAAAGCAAATAATGAGACGGACGCGCCTGACGGAAGCTGAGCAGCGAAGGCCGGTCGTAAATCCAGCGTAGGATTTTCGAGGCTGGCCGCCCGCGCATCCAGAACAACACCACCAAGCCAATGCCTGCCGTCAGAATTGCGGGATAATACCAACGGGGTCCGAGCCATGAGTCTCGGACAAGCAGGGCCGCAACCAGCCCTGCCGCGGACATCAGCCAGACGTCCACCAACCCCAGAAACACGAGCGAGGCTCCGCCAGCAAACACCGGCACGCCCTTGCGCCGCCGCATGAACAGGACCAGTGCCGCCCCTCCTGCCACCTGATTGATCGCCTGCAGGAAATACTGTGCGGCATTGGCGGGCAGCATCTCGCGGAAAGAGGTTGGGACGTGAAAATAGCTGAAGAGTTTCGCGTAGAGATAAGTTTCGCCGAAGAACCAGACAGCAAAAGACCCAGCGCACGCGATTAGAAACAACCAGGGATTAGCATGGCGCAGAATGCGGACAAACTGGCTGAGCGGCGTGCCACGGGCCAGATACACAATGATGGCTGCCGCGAGCGCGTAGGCAAGGGCCTCGCGCAGCCACCGGCGCTTCTTCGCCAGGGCAGAACTCAAAGGTCCACTCTCCAGCTCACCGGCGTCCTGATCGTTCAGGTCTGGCACAAAAGAAACGCGCTCCCCGGAATGAAGGTAAGTGAAGCCACCCACCCCGTTTCTTTATTATATAGGCAATCGGCCGGTAAGCTCGCGGAACGTCATTAGTCGGATGCCCTGCTGCTCAATCATGGCGTGCACAGTGGGGCTGGTGAGGATGCTGGTCTCCACCGCCTGCGAGGGCCACATCGGAGGCTCGCCATTTACCTTAATCGCGGGATGAAAATAAAACTCTGTGATGCTGTTTTTGGGCAAGCGAGCGAGCACACCGAGAACGTAGGTCTCACTGAGGCGGCCCGTTTGGTGGAATCCAAACAGGCAGTCGTTGGACTTAAGGCTGAGCCTGCGCATTTTGCGCCGGGCATTAGCCGCCAGGCAGGCGAAGATCAGGTGATCGCGCAACTTGCGGGGCCAGTGGTCGCGGCTGAGAGAGAGCGTGGTAATCATGGGCTCGCGCACCAGGCGCAGGCAAGGCACGCGGTATTCAGCGGCAAGTTTCGTCAGGATGTCAACCAGGGTGGGGTGCAGATGAAGGTTATGATGGCCATTGATGTGGTTGAGGTATCCCACCAGCTCAAGATGACGTTCGATTTGGGCGCGAAATTCGTCCTTCAATTGGGAGTAAAGATGGGGCCGCAGGGCGTAGCGCAGTCCTGCCCAGACTTCGCTACGTGGGAATCGGCCCGAGCCATCAACGATGCCGGGAATCTGGCGGGCCGGCAGAAGACTGCGGCCGTTGCACGCAACCACGTGCAACCCGACGTCTAGCGCAGGGCAGTCGCGCGCGGCGGCGGCGGCCTCTGCTGCGGATGGCTCGGCTACCATCAGACTGGCGCTGGTAAGCATGCCTTGCTGGTGCGCGCGCAGCACCGCCGCGTTCACCTGAGGCGAGCGTCCGAAATCATCCGCATTGATAATCAGCCCTTTCATAATTGCTGATGGCGCAACGGAAAGATTCTAGCAGGTTGCCGGAAAAGGGATGTAGAGCCGCCATGCCATCGGCAGGTTCTGGCCGGGTAAATCGATATAGCATCGGACGCTTATCGGCAGTGACTCATTTTGAATTTAAGGAATCGCGATCAATAGGCCGCCGGTTATGCCGATCGACTGCTCGTGCCCTCGACCAAAGTCGTAATCGTAGGCGGGCTCAAGATACCAACCAAATCGATGCTTCCCGCCTGGCCAGAACATGAAATCCAGCGCAGCCTCGCCGCCGGGTGAATTTGTCGTCACACCCTGTGCGTGCGTGTGAATCCATTCCGGGCCAAGACCGGCCATGATCTCCGCTTTGCGGGATAGCGTCCATGGCTTCTTGAACAAGACATCCGTATCCCATTCCGTCGTATGACGGGCGAAGAGCGGCGTCACGCCAGCTTCGATCTCCAGCCAGTTCTCGATCGGTGTTACTTCAACCGCAACATCGGCGCCGAAGCTCGATCCTCCTCCGGTCAGACTCTTGGCAGCCGCTCCGCCAAGCTCGACGATAGCGGCAGGTTCCTTCTCGCCTGACTGCGCGAAACCGTTTCCAGAGTAAAGCAGCAACGACGCTATCAACAGAGCTCTTGTCACGTTCAGATCACCTCAAACGAGTCGCTATGATCATGGTACTCTCCCCGAATAACATTAGGTCCCGTACGCCCCCTATTTCGCCCTCTTCTTGTATGGGTCGCACTTCTTGGCGATCAGAGCGGGCAAGAGGTTCACGATCTCCTCGACCGTCCAGAGATGGTCGGTCACTCTCGCTTCCATTGCTGAAGTCACCCGCAGAGTTCGGTGAATCCGGCAGAAATTGTAGTGCATGAAATTCAATGCCACGGCGTATGCGTGATTCTCAACTTTCTTGCTGAATCCATTCGTTAGGCGAGTGAACCTTCGCATCCCCATTCTCATGCTGAGATTTTGGCGCTCAACAAACGAAGTGGGCACATGGGCAGGCTCTGGCCTCCCCATGATCATCTTCCGCTCAACCGCCGCACATTCCGCTGGGCTATGGCGCACTTCACTGATGAAAGCCGCTTTGGTTTGATCATGGACCCATTTTACGGTGCAGGTACAATGCGTCAAGAAGTGTAAAATCCAAATTGAGTCACTCTCCGATTATCCCCTTTCTTGACTTGCCCGAAAGCGGGCGCCTATAATCGCCGTGGGTTTAACGCCTCGGGTTTCAGTGATGAATAATCCCGTAATTATCAGTGCCGTACGCACCCCTATTGGAAAATTTCAAGGATCGCTTTCGCCGCTCTCGGCGGTTGAGCTAGGCGCGTGCGTGGTGCGGGAAGCAGTGCGGCGCGCCGGCATTGAGCCATTCCAAGTGGACGAGATCATTATGGGCAATGTGCTACCCGCGGGGCTTGGTCAAAATCCGGCGCGGCAGGCCGGATTGAAAGGTGGCCTGGACAATCGCGTGGCCGCGATGACCATCAACAAGGTGTGCGGCTCGGGATTGAAAGCCGTGGCGCTTGCCGCTCAAGCCGTCGAGACTGGGAATTCGGAGATCGTGGTGGCAGGCGGAATGGAGTCCATGACCAACGCGCCTTATCTGTTACCCGACCTCCGGCAGGGCCACCGCATTGGCGACGCAAAGCTGGTGGACTCGATGGTTCACGACGGCTTGTGGGACGTTTACGAAGACTTCCACATGGGGATGACGGCCGAACTGGTGGCGGAAAAATACAACATCTCGCGCCCGCTTCAGGACGAATACGCGCTCGAAAGCCATCGCCGCGCCACCGATGCCATTAAGAACTGCCGTTTCAAGGACCAGATTATCCCCGTCGCGGTTCCACAGAAGAAGGGCGCTGCCATTTCGTTTACCACCGATGAATCTCCGCGCGCCGACACTTCACTCGAAGCTTTGGCGAAGCTGAAGCCGGTGTTTAAGCGCGACGGCACGGTGACCGCGGGCAATGCTCCCGGAACTAATGATGGCGCGGCGGCGCTGATAGTGACCTCGCAAGAGAAGGCCAAAGAACTGGGCGGCAAAGTGATGGCGCGCATCGTCGCGCAGGCGGTGAGCGGCGTTGAACCCAAGTGGGTGATGATGGCGCCGGTGACGGCCGTGCGGTCGCTGCTCAAAAAGACCGGCTGGAAACTGGACGAGGTTGATCTCATCGAGCTGAACGAAGCCTTTGCAGTGCAGGCGCTGGCTGTGATCGAGCAGCTTGGACTCGACCCCGCAAAAACCAATGTTAACGGCGGCGCGGTGGCCCTTGGGCATCCGATCGGCGCTTCCGGCGCGCGCATCCTGGTGACACTCCTCTACGCCATGGCGCAGCGCAACGCTCGTCGCGGGATTGCGGCATTGTGCCTAGGTGGCGGAAATGCCGTGGCGCTGGCAGTGGAAGCATTGAATCATTGATTCAATGCCTGTCATCCTAAGGAGCGTAGCGACGAAGAATCTAAAGAAAAAGCAGATCCTTCGCTTCGCCCAGGATGGCTGGGATTTTTCAGATTATCCCTGCTTCGCAAATGAGTATTTATTCGATGGACCCAATGAATCAACCAAAAAATGATGTAATCCATTCCGTAGCCGTGATTGGCGCGGGCACGATGGGGCGCGGCATCGCGCACACGCTTTTGCGCGCGGGCTACTCGGTTCTGCTCGCCGATTCTTCCCAGAAGGCGCTCGAATCGGCCCCGGAGAGCATCGCGGGCGGCCTTGCCCGTGATGTCGAAAAAGAACGTCTTACATCGGAAGCTAAGGAGAAGGCGATCGGACGCCTCACCGTCGCTCGCCACTTCGATGAGCTTGCCCGCGCGGATTTCGTCATTGAAGCTGTCACGGAAAGCTTTGAGGTCAAGGCTGAGGTTTTCCGCCGGCTCGCTCCTGTCTGCCAGGCTGAGGTTATATTCACTTCCAACACGTCGTCGATCTCGATTACCCGCCTTGCCACCGCCACCGGGCGGCCCCAACGATTCGCAGGCCTACATTTCTTTAATCCCGTGCCCGTGATGAAACTGGTGGAGGTGGTGGCGGGAATCGAGACCACGCCTGAGACCCTCGAAGCGGCCCGCGCTCTGGCAGCGGCGCTAGGCAAGACACCGGTGAGCGTCAACGACTATCCTGGCTTCGTCTCAAACCGCGTCTTGATGCCGATGATTAACGAAGCTGTTTATGCGGTGATGGAAGGCGTGGCCGCGCCGGAGGCCGTGGACGGTGTGATGAAGCTCGGCATGAACCATCCCATGGGGCCGCTCGAGCTTGCCGACTTCATCGGCCTCGACGTCTGTCTCGATATCATGAAGGTCCTTTACGAAGGCTTCCGCGATTCGAAGTACCGCCCCTGCCCGCTGCTCGAAAAAATGGTGTGCGCCGGAAGGCTGGGACGAAAGAGCGGGCGGGGTTTTTATGAGTACCACTGAGCGGGAAGGTGATGATAAGATGGGCAAAAGGTATTGACTGCCCTTGATTTCGGCAGCGAAATTTCTGGATAAGGAAGCGACACATTTATGCCTGAGGACCGGGTAACAGAGCGCATGAAGGCCGTCGATCTGGCGATGATCCAGATCGAAAAGCAGTTTGGCAAGGGATCGATCATGCGGCTTGGGTCGAAAGAAGCCCTGGTGCCGGTGGATGTGATTCCAACCGGCGCGCTCTCTTTTGACGCGGCGCTTGGCGTGGGCGGGATGCCGCGCGGGCGGGTAGTGGAAATATACGGTCCAGAATCCAGCGGCAAAACCACCATTGCCTTGCACGTTGTGGCCGAGGCGCAGAAGCGCGGCGGCCTGGCGGCC
>DASZAA010000348.1:0-5270 GCA_035945615.1 Terriglobia bacterium | reverse complement strand
GGTTAACGGCGCAGTCGCAAGCGGCAGAAAGAAATCGGGTGGAATCGCGCGGAGCTTGTCGCCATAGAAGCCCGGCGGAGTGATTCCCACGACGGTGTATGGCTTGTTGTCCAGAGAGAACACAGCACCAATGATTGATGTGTCCGATCCATACCTTTGCTGCCACAATCGGTAGCTCATCACGGCGACCGGTGGAGAATTAGCCTGATCATCTTTGGCGGTCAGTAGCCGTCCGGCATACGCGCTGATGCCGAACATGGTGAAGTAATTGCCTGAAACGAACTCACCAGGATAGCCTTGCGCTGCCTCTGCGATGCCAGAGCGGCGCACGCCGAATAGTGTCCCGCCCGCCTGGAACGCCGCTAGTTCCATAAAGCCTTGGGTGTGGTCGCGGAATTGCTCGTACAAATCGTAGGAGAAAATAGAAAACTCATTCTCCTGGCTGTATCCACCCCAGTAGCAGCAACGAGCATCTTTTCCTACCCGGTATAATTCATCTGGGTTTGCTACCGGCAGCGACTTCATGAGGACTGCTTGCACCAACGTAAAGATAGAAGTGGTCGCGCCAATGCCCAGAGCAAGGGTGAAGATAACCGTAACCGTGAATGCCGGTGACTTCCTCAGCCGGCGCAGTGCGTATCGCGTGTCGTGCAGCAGAGCCTCCAGGAATGGCAATCCTCTCTGATCCCGGTAGTCTTCCTTGATGGCTTCAACTGCCCCGAACTTCAGAAGTGCCTGGCGCCGTGCCTCCTCCGGAGAGAGCCCCGCACGAATATTGTCGTCTGCCTGCAAGGCGATGTGCCCTTCAATCTCCGCTCGCAATCGGTCTTCATCCCGGTCCGTTCTTGCCCAGGAGGTGAGACGGCTCACGAATCGCCTTAGCTTCTTCATTTCAGATCCTCCGCTCTCACGGCAAAAAATCGTGCGATGATAGCCGTCGTCTCGTCCCACTCTCGTTTCTCGGCCTGCAATTGCTTGCGCCCCTGCCGCGTCAGCCGGTAGAAGCGCGCCTTGCGGTTGTTTTCCGAGGCGCCCCACTCCGAAGTGATCGATCCCTCCTGTTCCAGCTTCAACAGGAGTGGATACAGTGTGCCTTGATTCACTGCGAGCAGGGCTCCGCTGATCTGTTCGATACGCCGCGCGATCCTGTAACCGTGCATAGGCCCTAGTACATCGAGAGTCTTGAGCACCATCAGCGCCAAGGTGCCCTGCAAAACGTCCTTTTTTTCTTTCTTTTCGTCCATTGGGTTACCAACAGAAGGATGTCATACTTTCATTGGGGAAGCAACAGGTAGGCTTCGCTCGCTCTATCGACAGAGGCGCAGCGTTAGCGATCCTTTCCCCTTGACTATTGACATAAGATAGAGATACGATGAATTGTCGATAATTGAGAGGAGAACTGATGGGTAAACCCACTGATTTGATCCAGGGCACCTTGGACCTACTGGTCCTCAAAACTCTGGCTCTTGAGCCGATGCATGGCTGGGGCATCGCCCAGCGCATCCGGCAGATGTCAAAAGAGGAGCTTCAGGTGCACCAAGGGGCGCTCTATCCCGCCTTGCACCGGCTTGAGCAAAACGGATGGATTAAGGCGAAATGGGGCGAGTCAGAAAACAATCGCCGGGCGAAGTTCTATTTGCTGACAGCGGCTGGGCGCAAATATCTCGAGCGAGAAGAGGCCAACTGGAAGAGGCTCTCCGGGGCCATAGAGCTTGTTTTAGAGATGCGGTAGTTTTTGGCAGCGCGGATCTCCACTTCTGAGGTCCGCAGTTTGTCGTGAATGGAAAGCCGCGGACCGTAAAGACACTGGTCTGCGCTTCGCCTTAAAAGCTGAGAGTTACTATGCGTTGGATACATAAGCTTTCGCTTCGGCTCCGGTCGCTATTCTACAAGGGCCGCGTCGAGCGAGAACTGAGCGACGAACTGCATTTCCATCTTGAAAAGCTGATGGAGCAAAATCTCGGCAAAGGGATGGCTCCGGAGGAAGCGCGTTACGCCGCCCTGCGCGAGCTCGGCGGAGTTGAGCAAATCAAGGAGGAGTGCCGGGATATGCGCGGCGTGAGCTTCCTGGAAACTCTGCTTCAAGATGTCCGCTACGGCCTGCGGCAGCTTCGCCGCAATCCCGGCTTCGCGGCGGTTGCAATCATTACGCTCGCGTTAGGCATTGGGGCCAACACGGCGATTTTTACCGTGTTCGATGCTGTGCTCTTGCGTTTGCTTCCGGTCCGGCAACCGAGCCAGCTGGTGATGCTGACCGATCCCAATGGCGGCGGCTCCGGGTACGGAATGGAGAGCGGCACGCGCGATCTTTTGGGCTATCCTGAATTTGAGTACCTGCGCGACCACAACTCCGTATTTTCCGGCGTTTTTGCCGTTGACAGTGAATTGCCCGTGGCGCCGGTGCGCATCGGGCCGGGGGAGCAATCCGCCGGGCAGCCGGAAACCGCCCGCGTCAGCCTTGTGAGCGGCGGTTATTTCTCGACGCTCGGCATCCGCGCCCTTCGCGGACAAGTTTTCACCTCCGATGTGGACAAGGCGCGCGGCGCATCGCCCGTCGTCGTAGCGAGCTTTGAATTTTGGCAGCGCCGGTTAGGCCACGATCCGGCGGCGCTCGGGGAAAAAATTCAGATTCGCAAAAAGCTTTTCACGATTATCGGCGTCACGCCGCCGGGATTTTCCGGGGTGACCATGGGCGACGAGCCAGACCTCTGGGCGCCCTTGACGATGCAGGAGGCGATCCTTCCAGGCAGAGACATGCTCAGCCCGGTCGCGGCGATGCAAAACGAATACATCTGGCTCCAGGCGATGGGGAGACTCAGACCGGGTGTGACGCTTCAGCAAGCTCAAGCGAACATCACCGTTCTTTTCCAGCGGATGTTGGAATCGCAGGCCGGGCCAGGCCTCACTGTGGCGCAGCGCAAGCATTATCTTGATCAACAGATTAAGGTTCGGGCTGGCGCCCGAGGCGTTGCGCCGGTACGCGGCGTCATGGGGGATCCGCTTGAGCTTCTAATGGCTTTGGTTGGGGTTTTGCTCCTCATCGCCTGCGCCAACGTCGCCAACCTGCTCCTCGCGCGAGGCGCCGGGCGGCAGCGAGAGTTTGCCATCCGAGCCGCACTCGGCGCGGGGCGCTCCCGGCTAATCCGCCAACTACTTGCGGAGAGTTTTTTGCTCGCCTTTTTTGGCGCAGCAGCAGGGATTCTGCTGGCGCGATGGGCTAGCTCCTTGCTGGTGCGGACCATGCCGGGCGCGGACGGCGCAGCGGCGACAACCGGCCTGAGACTTGCGCTCGACTGGCGAGTTATCGTTTTCATGCTCCTCGTTACAGTGATCACGGCGTTCCTTTTCGGCTTGCTTCCCGCGTGGCGCGCCGGACGCGTAGACTTGACACCGACGCTGAAATCGGCGGCGGGCGCGGCGCCGGGCAGAGTACGCAATCGCTGGTTGCCTGCGGGGAAGCTTCTGGTGATTGGGCAACTGTCGGCGTCTCTAATCCTGCTGATGGCCGCGGGATTGTTTATCCATAGCCTCGCCCGGCTGAGCGAGGTGAGCCTGGGATTTAGCCCCGAGCGCCTTGTTTTATTCCGTGTGGACGCTGCAGCGGCTGGTTATGAGGGCAACGCAATGACGCCTTTCTGCCGCCGCTTGCTTGGCCGCCTTCGAGCCATCCCGGGCGTCAGCAGTGCGACGGTTTCGTCCGGCGGCTTGTTCGAAGGGGCCGACAGCGGCGATCCCATTGCGGTCGAGGGCTACGCGCCGGCGGGCGGAGAATTGCCCAACTCCCGCATGGACCTGGTCGGTCCCGGATATTTCCGCGCCGTGGGCATTCCAATCCTGCTGGGGCGCGGAATCGAAGACGGCGACGCGGCGCCCGCGCAGCGGGTTGCGGTGATCAATCAAGCTTTCGCGCAACGATACTTTGCCCGCGCCAACCCCATCGGCAAGACGGTCCGAGACACGTTCCCCGGCAATCCGGGATCGATGATCGTGGTCGGGATCGCGGCCAACGCACGGCACAACAGCCTGCGCGAGACGATTGAGCCGCGGATTTATTTCCCGTTATACAACCCTTTATGGCCGGAGCGTGAAATCTCATTCGAAGTGCGCGCTGCGGCGGATCCTGTTACTGTGAGCGCGGCGATTCGCGATGCTGTCGCAGAAACCAGTCCGGCTTTGCTGCCGGTCCAAATGGAGACTTTGCCCGCGCTGATTGACCGCTCGCTCGGCAGCACCCGCTTTATTACCGGGCTGGCCGGGCTCTTCGCACTGCTTGCAGCGGCGCTAGCAGGGATCGGCTTGTATGGAGTGATGGCCTACACGGTCGCGCGGCAGACGCGGGAGATCGGAATCCGCATGGCACTCGGCGCCGTGCCTGGCGAAATCATGAGGCAAGTCCTGCGCGAAACCATTTTTCTTGCCGTCATCGGGGTCTTAATCGGTATACCGCTCGCGATCGCAGGCGCGCGCCTGGTGAGGAGCCTTCTGTTTGGAGTGGGGCGCATCGATGCTGCGGCCTTTGTGTCCGCCGCAGTCCTGCTCGCAGCGGTTGCGGCGCTCGCGGGGTTTGTGCCCGCACGCCGTGCGGCGAAGGTTGATCCGATGGTGGCGCTGAGAAATGAGTAGCCGCACTGCCACACCAGCTTTGGGAAGTGTTTACGTTAGCAGGGTCATAATAATGTCCCTGTACTGATACTCTGCGTCCTCGTCTGACCGAAAGTCGTCGGCACTCCGTCGAGCCGGACTGACCCGGAGAGAAGAGCAAAGGCCAAACCAATTTCGATGTCTGCGCTGCTAACTCGCCTGCCGAGTCCAACAACCTGACCTTTATCGTCGCTACCAGCCGCCCGGGGAGCGCGAGCGTCGCCCACAATCTGTTGTGCTCCTATTCTTGGCTTCCCAAAAACGCATGTTTGACCTTTCGGCCTGAAGCCTGCCAGAGCTTTACGATCTCGAACACAATGGTCGTCGCGTAGGTGACGGCTATCCAGACGCAAACTGCTTCAATGGGGAGTCTGGTCCACGCTCCTATGAACACGCCCACCATCTGATTTTCCCGGTATTCCCACCAACCGTAAGGGACTGCGAGCGTCACTTCCCACAGAAGACTGATGAGGAGGATGAAGAAGAGTGTGATGCTGAAGGCTCGCCAGTTGATGAACGGCCTTGCAGTGGGGAAAAAACTCGCAGCGGGAACCACGGCTCCGACGACGAGGAACACGAAGTAACCTGGAAAACCGGCGGGGCTTGGACCAAAAAGTTTCTTATACACG
>DASZAA010000347.1:0-4209 GCA_035945615.1 Terriglobia bacterium | reverse complement strand
TTAAATAACCTACTACTCATGATTTATCCCATCGTTAAATACGGCCAGCCGGTTCTCGATAAAGTCGCAGAACCCGTAAAAGAGTTTGATGCCGCTCTTGAAAAACTCGTGGCGGATATGTTTGACACGATGTATGCCGCACATGGCGTGGGCCTCGCGGCGCCGCAGATCGGAATCTCGAAAAGCCTTTGTGTGATCGACACCACTTCCGCCGAAGATCCAAATGCCAAGATCGTGCTCGCTAACCCGGTGATTGTCAGCGTCGAAGGTAAGCAGACTGGGGAAGAAGGTTGTTTGAGCCTTCCTAATTTCCGCTCTCCAACGGACCGCCCGATGAAGGCCACGGTGCGGGCGCAGGACATCCACGGCCAGGAGATTACACTAAACGGGGATGATCTTCTGGCGCGCGCGTTTTGCCATGAAATCGATCACCTGAATGGCATTCTCTTCATTCATCATCTCAGTTTGCTCAAACGTGACTCCATCCGGCGCAAAGTTAAAAAGTTGGTAAAGGCCGGGGAATGGTAGTCTGGCAACAGATGTAACGGCGGCGTCTCGCCACCGGGCTTGATTTCTCAATTGTTTCGGCGGCGAGACGCCGTCGAAACAGAATCTTCCATGAGACTCATCTTTTGCGGCACGCCCCAATTTGCAGTTCCGTCCCTCGAAACGCTACTCGCACGAAATTTTGACATTGCCCTTGTCCTGACCAACCCCGATGAACCCCAGGGGCGCGGCTACGCCTTGAAGCCCCCGCCAGTCAAAGACGCCGCGCTGAAAGCCGGCCTGTGCGTGCTCCAACCCGCCAAGCTGAAAGGCGCAAGGACTGAAATCGAGAGCATCAAACCCGACGCGATCGCAGTGGTTGCATACGGGCATCTCGTTCCTCAGTGGATGATCGATTTGCCGCCGCTCGGCTGCATTAACCTGCACGCCTCGCTTCTGCCGCGTTATCGCGGCGCTGCTCCCATTGCCTGGGCTATCCTGCGCGGCGAGCGCGTTACCGGCGTGACCACCATGAAAATCGATGCGGGCCTCGATACGGGCGACATCCTCCTGCAAAAGGAAATTCCCATTGAGGATGACGATACAACAGAAACACTTTCGGCCCGGCTTAGCGCGCAGGGCGCCGGCTTGATGATTGAAACGCTTGAGGGTTTGGCCCGCGGCGAGATTAGATCGCATCCGCAAGATCATGCCGGGGCCACGCTCGCGCCGATGCTCAAAAAGGAAGATGGTCTGATTGATTGGTCGAGGCCCGCTATGGAGGTTGACTGCCGCGCGCGCGGCCTTGCGCCCTGGCCGGGGGCGTATACATCCTTTCGTGGCAAAGGACTGAAAATCTGGGCGGCGCGAGTGGCAGACCCTCTAGATGCCGCCAACTCTGCTCCCGGCTTTATAAAGATCGCCGGCGGGAGGTTGATCGTAGGATGCGGCGCGGGCACTGCGCTTGAGATTATCGAGTTGCAGATAGAAGGGCGTAAACGAATCCACGAGCGCGATTTCATCAACGGGATGCGACCGCACGACGGGGAATATTTGGGAAAGTAAATATCAGTGGTGAATGGCGACGCTACCCGCTTTGGTTTGTTTTGTAGCGCAGCATTCTGCTGCACTCCAATGCCGCGACAGTGTTTATGCTCCAGCGGCCTTACCGCTATACATGGGCACAAACACCTTATCCACGAATTGTTCGATCGAGGTTGGCGTTGTATTCCCTGCTAAGCGGGATTCAAGCGCCACCATGTGGCCGGAATTGATCGCTTGCGACATTTCGAGGAGAAGATCAACCATGCTGTCCGACATGCCGCTCTGAATCAAAGCCGGCTTCAACTGCGACGCTGGCAATTCGGCATAGGCAAGGTCTGGCTTTCCGATGGCCTTACCGATCAGCGACGCCGCCTCGTTGTAGGTCACATCGCGCTGGCCTAATAATTCCCGTGTCTGCTTTCCCTTAAAACTCAGCTTCAGCAGCTCCTCCGCGGCGGAAGCTCCAATATCCTGGGTGGCAATCATCGGAACCGCGCGATTCGGATGCAAAGGGCCGCCCATCATGCCGAATGCTTTGATTACTTGCACCTGGGGCAAGAGATTTTCCATAAAATATCCGGCACGAAGGCATAAAACATTCAGCCGATTAATTGCATTCAGCTTCTTCTCGAAATTATGCAAGCCAACCACAGGGCCGGTCCCGCTTGGCTTATCGGCCCCGAGGCTGCTGAGAAGCACGGCGTATTCCACTCCGGCCTTCTCAATCGCCGCCGCTGTCGCGCTGCTTACTTGCTCCTGATACGCGGCGACATCCAACGCGGCACGGTTGGGCGGGATCATAACATAGACTGCCTTAGCGCCCGTGAAGGCCTTCGTTAATGCGCTCGCATCGGTAGCATCAGCAGTAAAAGGTTCAGCGCCCTTCCGGGCAAAATCATTAAGACGGTTGGCGTCGCGCCCAATCACACGCACTTTCTGGCCGTGGTCGAGCAAGGCTTGCGCGATAATCTTCCCCGTGTTTCCAGTTGCTCCTACGATAGCATACATTTTAATTACCTCCTGATTCCCCTATTCTACGTCTGATCTTTCTCTGCGTGAAATCGCCGTAGTAACGCAACGAGCTATAGCAGCGGCTGACGTCCATAAGGGGACGCCGTTCCGGCTTTCTGGCCTATTACTTTTCCAGCCAGGCCTTGCCTTGCTGCTGTAACGCATCGAGCGACGTTTGCACTTCGCGCAGCTTCTGCGCCTGCTCCTCCGCATCTGCGTTCCCGGCTACAAATATGGGAGGAGCAATGAAAACGGCGGCCTTGGTGAACGGGCGCGGGAGTTGCAGCATGTCCCAGCTTTTGCGAAACACGTAAGCTCGCTTGGGCGCGATATGAAAGCAGAGGATAGCTGCGCCCGTCGCCTTGGCGAGCAACACCGATCCTTGTTTGGCCACGAACCTGGGGCCTCGCGGCCCATCGATGGTAAATGCCGCGTCATGATCGTTCCTCAAACCTTGAATCATCTCCACCAATGCCCGGCCCGCACCGCGCGAACTCGACCCGCGCGCCGCGCCATAACCGTGATTATGAATGATGCGCGCGATGTATTCGCCGTCAAAATTCTGGCTGGTCATCACAATGATTCCGCGTTTGCGCCAGAACCAGGTAGCGGCACAGATTTCCCGGTGCCAGAAAGTGTAAATCAACCCTTTGGCCGCCTTTCGCGCGGCTTCCCAGTGTTCCCAGCCGTTGATCTCCCAACGCAAGCTGCGGCCAATTATCCACGTAGCCCAATAGCCTAAGTGCGTGGCGAGAGAGATTTGGAGCCGCTGCCCAGGCGTGAACTGGCGCGGATTCTTGCTCAGCGAATGCGGCGCTGCCTCCGGCGGCTGGCGGGTTGTGCGGGCTTCGTCCACAATGGCCATATTATGATTGAACCAACGGCGGTATTGCTCTCAAAAAGGGAAAACAACCCACGAGCCACACTGTAGCGGCGGCCTCTGGCCGCCGGTTTTAGCAGTAAAGACTGACGGCCGCCGCTACAACTCGTCACTGCTTTTCACATGCCGTCATAGCGCGGTCCACCGCCGCCTTCGGGACAAACCCAGGTGATAATCTGATACGGGTCTTCAATGTCGCACGTTTTGCAGTGAACACAATTTGACGGATTCAGCTTGAGTTGCTGCCCGCCACCCGGCTGATCTTCCATCTCATAGACAGCGGCGGGACAAAAGTGCTGGCACGGATTGCCGTACTCGCGCGCGCAGCGGTCATTGCAGATATCATAGTCGGCGATCAGCAGGTGAGGCGGCTGGTCTTCTTCATGGTGCGCGCCCGAGTGATAGACGTCGGCCAGCTTGTCAAATGTCAGGCTCCCATCGGGCTTGAACGCGGGGGGCTGGTGGGCGTCCGTGTCCGCAAGCTTGCGCAAGTGCTGATAGTCAGGCAGCGCGCTTTTACGCGGGGATATTCCGCGGCCCCCTGTAATATATTGGAAGGCCGCGCTCGCCGCGCCACGCCAAAAGCCGTGCTCGAATCCTTGATGATAATTGCGCACGCGCCAGAGCTCGCGCCCTACCCAACTGCTTTTCCACGCGCTTTCAAACGCCGCCAGCCGCGCCTCGGAGGCGTCCTGTGTCCGCAGCGCGTCGAATGCGATTTCGGCTGCAATCATGCCGCTCTTCATCGCCAGGTGGATGCCTTTCAAACGCTGCGAGTTCAGGAATCC
>DASZAA010000346.1:0-81697 GCA_035945615.1 Terriglobia bacterium | reverse complement strand
CTTTGGGACGGTTACGAGAGGAGAAGGGATATTGAAACCAAAGAAGTTAGGTGGTACGCCCGGGGTGATTCGAACACCCGACCCCTTGCTTCGTAGTTCGGAAAATAACCCAGGCAAGAAGTAGCGTGAATCGCATCTTGCCCAGTATTTATGCGGGTGAGATGCACGTGGCAATATTGGGTTGCAACTCCGGCCAACTGCCGAAATATGGGGCCTATTGGCGCAGTTACGTCACAAACCACGTCACAAAAATGCGCACGAAGCGTTCTAACGGCTGCGAAGCGCGGTGCTGCGGATCGTCCCTTTCCTCGCCCCCTGACCATCGATCCCGCGCCATTCTCAGCGTGCCAGCGGGGCGTTCAGAAGGAAATGGGGTCTCCCTCTTTGTGGGAAGTGGTACGGCTCGCCCGGCTACGTGGAGCTCAACTTGTAGGCCGACGCTCATTTTTGCGTCGTCTTTGCGTCGTCCCTCATTCTTCTTCCCTTCTAGAATGCGCCGGATATCTCTCTTCCCGTGCAGGACGCGGATTACACGCAACACATTCTCTTCGGCCAGGTAGTAAATTCGGATGTCCTGGAAGCCCTCCACGGGCCATGAACGCAGGCCAGAGAGAGATTCGTTGGAAAGGTGCTTGGGCGCCCCTGCATTCGGCGTGCGCAAGAGCTGATCAATCGTCCTCTCTACGGCTTCGACGAACCGGTCTGCCACTTCCGGCTTATCCTGATCAACCAAGTAATAGCGGAACTGCCGTAAAATATCGTCTCTCGCAGCCGCCCGGATAACGTACTTCAGGATTTTTTCCGCGCGTTGTGCTTCCTGGCGAGCGCGGCGGCATCCGTTTTCAGTTCGCTCCAGAATTCACCCGAAAGCGAAATATCATCGCCGGATGTAAGCCCTTCAATGAGCAGAGCCTCTAGCCTTGCATCCTCCTCTTTGGCCTGAGCCTCGCGGAGCAAGGTACGAAAATACTCGCTCACATTGCCGTAACCCTTGGCCGCGATCTGTTTTTCGATGAACGTCTTAAGCGACTCGGGAACGGAGATGGTAACGGTCGTCATACTAGCCTCCAACAGTAAGGCTATCATGATTAAGGACTGTTCTCAATAGATAAGAGATCTTGCTTTCGGCCTACCTCCGAAATCCTGCGGCCCCAAACGATTACCGAGATGCCGGAGGCGGGCGTGTCGGAGGGTGTCACTCGCGAAATTGTGAAAACGCTCAAGCGATTGAAAAGAATGGTACGCTCGGGGGTGACCCGCGCTGTGGCGTGGCGCAAGGAGATCGCGATGCGCGTGTCGCTCGGATGCAGCCGCGCGCGGCTGATGCGGCAGTTTCTCACGGAGAGCGCGAGGGCATCCGCAATACAACCTTCAGAGACCCTGGCGAACAATAACCCGGATGCCGCTCGGGACCGGCAATGGGAAGGATGTGATCTATATCAGCATGCCGGGCGTCGATCAGCGGTGGCTCGGTAATGAGTCTGAAAACAACGGAGCCACCTTGCACTCATGTGGCGTTTTTGCGCAGGTCCTCCGAAAACTCACCTCCGATGGCTGCTTCGTTACGCAATTTCGCTTTCTTTAGTTCGTCGAGCCGCGCCTTACAGCGGGCGGCTTCTTGATTCCGTCGGTTCGCTTCCTCCTTGAAGGGACGAGCCTCTTCGGTCGCGAGCCTATTGCGCTCTCCGAGGTCGACGGTCCAAGAGTGAGACTATCGGTGCGTTCTGGCAGAAGCTGGAAGAATTCTTCAATTTGTCGAGCGTGAGCGGACTTTTCTTGGCGACTTTAATATCCGAAGGATTGTAGTACCAGACGCGCTTAGTGTGCTGTGCTGGCCTTTGGTGAAAAACAATAGGTTGGCTTTGACACCGGCGCCAGCGTTGATGAACGTGCCGGGTGGCAGACTCACGATACACCACAGATCGCAATCGTCCAGCAGCTTCCGCCTGGTCTGCACGAACGCGGTTTCGTTCGTACGGAACAGCACGCCTTCGTCGATCACCAACCCGCAGCGTCCGCCGAACTTGAGGCTATCGATCACGTGCTGGAGGACAAACACCTGGGTGGCGCCGGTCTTGTAGGCGAAGCGGGTCCGGGCGTCCTTGCCTTCCTTGCCGCCTAAAGGCGGATTCATCAGGATCAAGTCATAGAACATGGATGCGTCGGTGAAAAGCGGTCGTACGTCTCTGCGCCGGCCAGTGAGTTGGCGTGCCACACGTGGGGCTTATCGAAGCCATGCAACACGAGGTTGGCGAGCGCCACCGGGTAGATGATGTTGTCCTTTCTTACTTACGGCCGTAGAACGTGCGTCGCTTCAAAGCTTCGATCTGGTCGGGCGAGCTAATCTTCTCGTTATCAGGGCCGGCGATGTGCTCGTAGGATTGCGCCAGGAACCCGCCCGTGCCGCATCCGGGGTCGTACACCGTCTCACCAGTCCTGGGATCAATCACGCGCACCATTGCACGGATAATTTGGCGTGGCGTGGGCTCTCCCGACTCACCGACATCGAGCTTGGGTTCAATCTCGCCAAACTTGTGGGTAATTGAAAGCCAGTCAGCATCGTCTAGAGGATGATGTGACGGTTTCTGCGGGCACCGACGCGGGCAGAATAGCCTGAAGCAAAGACTGCAGACATGGTCTTTATTTATTAAGGCAGCGTAATGAGATTATATGCGGGAATCAATCAATAAGCATAATTGACTCCGTTCTCGGGCATCCCTAAACTGGCCATCACCCGGAAGGAAATAAGAAACAATACGACTAAGGCGCGTGAGGCCAGATTTGAGTCATCAAGTGATCAGGGGAGAACGGATGAACAAAGGACGTAGTGTTTTTATTGGAGGGATATTAGCAACTCTTACGTTGGCGCTATTCTCGGGGTCGCCAGTCTGGGCGCAGGAGGCAAGCGCGAGCATTCGCGGAGCGGTAACTGATCCGAGCGGAGCCGTCGTGCCTTACGCGCAGATTGAAGCCATTGAGATTGAAACCGGCTTCACGCGCCAGACACGAAGCGATGCACGAGGGGATTATTCGCTGGTTCTGCTGCCCGTCGGCCAATACCAGTTGGAAGCAGCTAAGGATGGCTTCCGTAAATACGTGCAAAACGGCATCATCCTCAACGTCAATCAGGTGGCCGTCTTTTCTATCCGGCTGGCTTTAGGTTCGTCGCAGCAAGCCGTGGAGGTGAGGGGCAATGCCAACCTGGTTCAAACCACAACGAACGATCTTGGCGAAACGGTGCGCGACCAGGAAATTGTAGATCTGCCCCTGAATGGTAGGAACTTTACGCAGCTTGGCCTGCTGCTTCCGGGCGACGCGCCGCTCACTCCCGGTCTTCAGGCGCAAGGAGGTCCCACACGTACCGGCCAGTCCTACGCGGTCAACGGCCAGCGGCCCGAATCCAACGAGTTCCTCATTGATGGGGTTGAGAATTACAACACGATGAATGCAGGCTTTGTCCTCGAGCCGCCGCCCGACGCGATCGCCGAGTTCCGAATCCTTACCAATACTGCCCCTGCTGAGTTTGGGCACAATGCCGGCTCCACGACGAACATCGTCACTAAGTCCGGCTCCAACCAATTCCACGGGGATGGTTGGGAGTTCATACGAAACGACGCTTTCGATTCGCGCAACTTTTTCGCTCAGAACGTCGAGCCGTATAAGCAGAACCAGGTTGGGGGAACCCTCGGCGGGCCCATCCGGAAGAACAAAACTTTCTTCTTCGCCTATTACGAAGGCTTGCGGAACCGCCAAGGCGAAACGCAAGCTGCCACCGTGCCTTCGCTGTCCGAACGGCAGGGGGATTTTTCTCAATCGATTGACCCGTCGACGGGAACCGTTCCTCCACTGATCAATGAGCTTACAGGCCAGCCTTTTCCCGGAAATCAGTTGCCCACCATCAACCCCATTTCGCAAAACATTCTCCAGTTCTATCCGCTCCCGAACGAAGGGACCAACCAGTACGTCACGACGCAGATGCTCCGCAACAACTCTAATCAGTTTGGCGTCCGCGCTGATCAATATCTGTCGCTGCGCGACAGTATGTTTGTGCGCTACATTTTCTCCAGGGGATCAGAGGTAGACCCGCTTTCGATCGAAGGGGCCAACGTGCCTGGCTTCCCAGTGGGGGAAAGTTATGGGGCTCAAAACGCCGCCGTCCAGGAAACCCACACGTTTTCGCCCACGGTGGTGAACGTCGCCGAGTTTTCTTACCTGCGGAACAGGCTGTTCTTTGACGAGGCCTTCAACCATACATCGCTTTCATCGCTCGGTTTTCAGTATTCGCCCACGTTGGCAATCCAAGCGGGTCCGCCATTTATCGAAGTCGAGGGTTACGCCTCAGTAGGCAACCCGATTACGGGGCCAAACGACGCCACCCAAAATACATTTTCCCTTTCTGACTCGGTGAGTTGGATTCATGGCCGGCACGACGTGAAAATTGGCGGTGGTTATCAGCGTGATCAAGTTAACGCCGTGCACGGCATTGCCTCAAATGGCTTCTTCGTGTTCGCGCCGTTTCCAGTCAGCAACGCTTTCGCCAGTTTTCTTCTCGGAGGCCCTGTCGTCTTCCTCCAGGGTGGCGGCGATTTACCGCGCGGACTGCGCTCGCGCAACTACGATGTGTTTGCGCAAGACAGTTACAAAATAAATTCCCGCCTGACGGTGAACGCCGGCCTGCGGTACGAATTGCCCACCCCGTATACTGTGTTGGGAAACAAGACCAACCTATTTGAGCCGGGAGTTCAATCGACGATCATGCCTTCGGCGCCGCCCGGCTTGGTTTATCCGGGCGATCCCGGTGTGCCTGCGGGTTTGGTTCATACGGACTACCGCGGTTTCGCTCCACGTCTGGGCCTTGCCTGGGACCCAACAGGAAGCGGCCACTGGTCGGTCCGTGCGGCCTACGGCATCTTTTACGATCCCTTTTACAACGGAGGCGGCGGCCCCTTGCAAGCCCCCATCAGCGCGCCACCTTGGTTCAAAACGATCCAGGAGGAACCGCCGGCCAGTTTTGCCGATCCACTGCCCGCCGGCCAGAATCCGTTCGCGCCTGATTTTGCCAACCCACAAACCTTGACTTTGCTGACGATTGATCCTAACCTGCGCCTTCCTTACGCCCAGGACTGGAATTTCACAGTTGAGCGCGCTTTTGGCCAGAGTTGGCTGTTGGACGTTGGTTACGTGGGCACAAAAGGGACAAAATTGCCGCGTTTCATTGAGGACGACCCGGCTGTCTACGTGCCAGGACAATCGACCGCAGATAATGTAAATCAGCGGCGGCTTTATTCCGGTTGCACCCTTATGGAACCCAACAACTGCTTTTACGGATCCGTTGGGTTGATCTCCGGAATTGCGAATTCCGACTATAATGCGTTGCAGGCCAGCCTGCAAAAGCGGTTCAGCCATGGCCTTGAATTTCTGGCGTCGTACACGTATTCAAAAACACTCGATGATTCTTCTTCTTTCAACATCACCGGCTCCTCAACGCAAAGCGTAGCGGGCGAGAATGATTTGGCGCAGGACCCATTCGATTTGGCGGCGGAGTATGGCAGGTCGCTGTTCGACGCCCGCCAGCGGCTTGTTTTCAGCTACGTCTGGCAAGTTCCATTCTGGAAAGAGCCGGGCGAGTGGTATCACGCGGTGATCGGCAACTGGCAGTTGAACGGCATCTTTTCTGCCTCGACAGGAACGCCATTCACTGTTTACGACTCAAGCGATCCGTCGCTCCAGGGACAGTCCCCTGAGATTTCAGGATCGTATAGCGACCGGCCTAATTTGGTGGGCAACCCCAATAACGGCCCGAAGACCGCGGAAGACTGGTTCAACCTGCAGGCGTTCCAGCGAGTCACGCAGCCGGGCGCGTTCGGCGATTCAGGCCGGAATATCGTCCAAGCTCCGGGCTTCGCGCAGTGGGATCTCTCGCTTTTCAAGAATTTTAGCCTTGCGGAGTCGAAGACGTTGCAGGTTCGAGCCGAGGTGTTCAATGTTCTGAACCGTCCAAATTTCGGCGTTCCGGTGAACGACATCAATTCCCCCAGCTTCGGGCAAATCCAGATGGCATCGCCGCCACGCCTGATCCAGTTGGCGATGAAATTCTTGTTCTGAGAAGGTGCCCTGGATTCGGCAGAACCGCAAGCCCCTAACTTATTCGATCGGGAGAATAGGAACATGCCTCATATTGAACTCTCCGGGGATCTGCCCGGGATCGTAGGACTTTTCGCATTCCGGCCGGAGACGGCCAAGCCAATGCGCGCGCTCGCGGAAATTCTACTCCGCGGTCCCAGCACGCTTTCGTCCGGCGAGAGAGAGCTGATCGCCGCTTATGTTTCTTCTCAGAACGATTGCTTCTTTTGCCAGACCAGCCACGGCGCGGCAGCCGCGCATCATCTGGGCGGCGACGAACAGCTTGTCCAGGACGTGAAACGGGACTACAGGACGGCGGCGGTCCCGGAAAAACTCAAGGCGTTACTAACTATTGTCGGCAAGGTGCAGAAGGGCGGGAAGCACGTTCTGCCGGAGGACATTGAGGTGGCGCGCAAACACGGAGCGACGGATACCGAGATTCATGACGTAGTGCTGATTGCCGCTGCCTTCTGCATGTATAACCGCTATGTCGACGGGCTGGCCACGTGGGCGCCGCAGGAGCCGGAAGCATACCGCCAGATGGGGCGGCGGATGGCAGAGCAGGGATACATCCGGAGCGATGAAGAAGCGCCGGCCGCCGCGGCCGATTAGCCGGCCGGTATATCGAGAGAAGGAGACAGCAAACATGCCACATATCAACCTACCCAAAGATATCCCGGGCATTCGCAGCGCCATGGCGTTCCGGCCTGAGACCGCAAAACCCCTGAACGATCTTGCGCATTTTCTGCTTCATGAGCCGAATTCGCTCACCCCCGGCGAGCGGGAGCTGATCGCAACCTATGTTTCCTCGCTCAATGATTGTTTTTTCTGTCAGACGACGCATGGAGCTATCGCGGCGCAGTACTTTGAAGACAACGAGCAGCTTGTGCTCGATGTCAAGCGAGACTATAGGACTGCGCAGATTTCAGAGAAGCTCAAGGCGCTGCTGACGATTGCAGGTAAGGTGCAAAAGGGAGGGAAAAATGTGTTGGCGGAGGATGTAGAGCGGGCGCGCGCTCTGGGAGCTACGGATTTAGAGATTCATGATACTGTCCTGATCGCCGCGGCATTCTGCATGTTTAACCGTTATGTGGACGGTCTCGCTACTTGGGCTCCCACTGATATGGAACTTTACCGTTCGCGAGCCAAAAGGACTGCAAGAGAGGGTTATCGTTATAGTCTGGAAGAGATTCGGGCCACGTATACCCCGCGTTCTGCTTGAGTCAGGAGCCGAACTGTGGAAACGGTAATGAAACCAGCAATGAAACAGGCTGGAACGCCGATGTTTCTGCCCGAGGTTGAGAATAACCCGCAAGCGGGAAGCCGCGGGGACAATATTCGGACGATGCAGGCGGCAGGAAGAGAGTATCCGCTGATCTGGCATCTTTTCGCTTATCATCCTGAGGCTGGCGAGCACCTCAGCAGGCTTACCCAGGAAATCATGCGCGGCGATTGCGTCCTCACAGCCGGCTTCCGCGAGCTGATCGCCGCTTATACGTCATGGGGAAACCGCTGTTCCTTCTGCTCGAAATACCACGTCGCGGTGGCGGCAGAAATGCTCGGCGTGAGCCAGGAGTATGTATGGAAAGCTGTCCGTGATCTCGAAGAGTCGCCGCTTCCTGAAAAGGAAAAGGCGCTGCTTCGATTCGTCGATCGCGTAAACCATCACGCGCAGGAAGTTGGGCCGGAAGACATAGCACCGCTCCGCGAGGTGGGCTGGACCGATGAAGCGATCTACTATGCCATCACGGTTTGCGCGCTCTTTAACTTTTACAATCGCTGGGTTGGCGCTTCCGGCGTGCACCCCATGTCGGAAGAAGCTCACCGCGAATCGGGAGCACGCACGGCGAGCAGCGGTTATATTTCAAAGCCGGTGCGCACGTAGCCGGAGTCAGGAGAAATCATGAAATCGAGACTGGCATTGATATGCTTGTTACTGATGGCTGCGGACATAATCCCTGGCGGAGCGATGGCTGCATCCAAAAATGTTACGATCCATGGCTATGTGATCGATTCCTCCTGCGCCTTGACCAAAAACCTGAAGAAACCGGTCAGCCCTGAGTGCGCCGTCGCTTGCGCTAAAGCGGGTTCGCCGCTCGTTATTATAACGGGCAACGGCACGATTTATTGGCCCATTTCGGATGCAACGCCGGCCCAGGGTCAGAATGCCCGTCTGATGACGTTTGCCGGCAAGCGGGTGACTGTAAGCGGAAATGTTTATGAAAAAGGCGGTTCGGAAGCCATCGTGATCAAGACTATCCAACTAGCCCGAAATGACAAGGAAGATTTGAAGTAACCGGGCGGGACCGCCTCCGCACCGCCTATGTCTATCTCTCCAAATAGCATCGCCCAAGACAAACCGGACGAATCTGATTTTCGCTACTACGGCTGGCGGGTGGCGCTGGCCGCGAATCTGGGCGTCATGGCCGGGTTCGGCTCGCTATTTGTATACACCTTCAGCGTTTTCCTCAAGCCTCTCGACGCGCAATTCGGCTGGAGCAGGGAAGCGATCTCCACAGCATTTGGTCTGGGAGCGATCACGGTGGGCATATGCTCGCCGGGGATTGGCCGCTTGCTGGACTGTTTCAGCCCCAGGCGAATTATTCTCCCCTGCATGGCAATCTTCGGAGTGGGCTTTGCTTCGCTGGCCCTCCTCCGCCCGCACTTATGGCAACTTTACGGGACGTGTATTCTGCTTGGAGTTGTAGGTAACGGCGCTGCGCAACTGGCGTATTCCAGAGCCATCGTCACTTGGTTTCACGATTATCTAGGAATGGCGTTCGCGGCCGTTATGACCGGCTCAGCGATTGGGTCGATGGTCCTCCCCATCCTGACGCAAACTTTCATCAGCCATTGGGGGTGGCGCGCGGCTTATTTGGGCCTTGGTGCGCTAGCCCTGGCTCTCGGGCTGCCACTGAGCTGGCGCTTCGTGCATGAGCGTGAAAACGGGCGAGTCGAACCCAACCACCCAAAGAAGCTCGCGGGCGTTTCATGGCAGCAGGGTGTGCATTCTCTCCCGTTCTGGATCATCATCGCGACCCTGTTGTTGGTTTCAGCGAGCGAGAACGGCGTAATAGCCCATCTCTCTGCAATGATGACGGATCGACACATGACGCCGGAGGGTGCCGCGTTCACGCTTTCCGTGCTGGGAGGGGCCAGCTTGGGTGGGCGGATTCTGGTAGGGAGATTACTTGACCGGTTCGTCGCTTCGCGGGTTGCGTTTGTGATGCTCCTGCCCTCGGCGGTAGGCATCTTTATCCTCTCCCGAGCAGCTACTCTACCCGCAGGTTGCCTGGCGACGGCGTTGATTGGCATTGGCGGGGGAGCCGAGGCGGATGTGATCCCTTATTTGTTAACGCGGTATTTTGGCTTGCGGGCCTTTTCCACTCTTTACGGTCTCACTTGGACTTTTTATGCCTTCGCAGGAGCTGCCGGACCCATTATCCTGGGCCGCGCTTTCGATCTGACCGGATCCTACACGTCAACACTTACGGTATTCGCAGCTGCAGTGGCATTAGGTGCCTCAATGATGCTTCTGCTACCTGGCTATCCCACTCTGCCCGGGACAATGTCACGCCACGATATGAGTTCCTTACTTTAAAGATGTTGACGCCTTTCGGGCGTGGTGCTCAAGCTCATCCTCACGCGGCGGTCGGTCAACCGCTGGGTACGCCGGGAGAGGCCGCTCGGGCGCCCGATTTTGAAGAAAAGCAGGGCGAAAGCCGCAATTGACTGCGCGCGACCTCGGCCGGATTGAAGCGGCACTAAAGCGCTGGGGCACGCGACGGGCCTGCGGACGCTGCGGCGCGTAGTGGAGTCAGTCGAGAAGGTTCGCGGGGTCCGGTACACCACGGTCCACGCCTGGCGGATCCTGCAACAGTCGCGCCGGAGTTGCCAGAGGCCGCTGGGGCGGGGCGCTCGAGCGCGGCTGTTTTGAACTTTGGGGAAATTCAGGATCTTGCAGACCAAATCCATATCCTGACCAAGCCGCTTGCCGGCTTGGATCCCCAAATCGAAGTTAGGATCACTGTGAAGTCAAAGGGAGAGGGTGATCTATCACTCGCGAACAGTTTGCTGGAAAAGATCAAGGCGGGGTGGAAATCGTGATACAAAGTAGCGCCTTCTTTGAGTGGTTCATAGACTATGCGTTGGGGATGGAAGAGCGATCAAAATCCTGCGTGACAACATGGCCTTCGGCCGACCCGGACACGGTGAATTTGGCACCTATTTCATTGGCTATAGCCGTTCACCCCGCACCATCGAGCAGATGCTCGAGAACATGTTCATTGGTCGGCCGCCGGGCAACTACGACCGGCTGCTCGACTTCAGCCGCGCCGTCACCGGAAATCTGTTCTTCGTGCCGACCGTAACGTTTCTGGAGACCGTGACCGGAGACCCGCCCACCGCGTCGGCGCCAGTTGAACCTCCTCCCTCCAGCCATGCGGGGAACGATGGGTCCCTCGGTATCGGTTCCCTCAAAAATAATCTGTATCGTGAGCTTGCCCCCATTTCCGATGCCGCGTGGGCGCAGATTGAAGAGGAGACGTCGTGCACGCTCAAGCACTACCTCGCCGCACGGCGCGTTGTAGACGTAAAGGGGCCGGCGGGCACAGGTCTCTCCGCCATCGGCACCGGCCACTTGCAGATGATCGCTGCTCCCGGAGACGGCATCGTCGCCCGGCAGCGTGAGGTGAAGGCGCTGGTTGAACCGCGCGTTCCCTTCGACCTGGATCGGCAGGCGATCGACGACGTGGATCGTGGTGCCAATGACGCGGACTGGCAAGCCGCGAAGGACGCGGCGCGCCAGATCACCCGATCACCGAAGTAAACTCGGCGCTTTCGATGATCACGAAAGGCGGCCTTCAGACCGGCACGCGGAGCCTGGCGATGGAATACGCGAAGCAGGGGATACGCGTGAACGCCGTCGCACCGGGCGTGATGGATACGAATTTACAAAGGGATGCCCCGAAGGATATTCTCAAGACGCGATGGGACAGATTTCCGACGTGAAAGACATTGTGGACGCCATCCTTTATCTGACGGAAGCCGGTCAGGTGACCGGGGAGGTCGCTTATTCGCTCGATTCCGGAGAACGACCATTCCAGAGTTGAACTGCGCCTGCGCGCTACGCGCCATCTGTACGGTTTTCAAATCCGAGTGGCTAACACGGGCGCAGCGACGAGCGACCGTGGTTGGTCAGCGTGGCTCGCCGGTGTCGGATGACGGTGGGCCGACACCGGCGACTGACTGTGGTGGAGCTCGGTCGTCGTAGCGATGCGGGGTTCCCTCTGATTCTAAAGCATTACTACTGCTTACCAGGTGTGGCCGCAGTGATGCAATCCAATCCGCCGAGGAGCACACATGTCTACGCTGCTTTCAAAGTACCAGGTCGTTCGCTCTGTAACCAGGTCTCTCGCCGCACCCATGTCGGCGGAGGATCAAATGGTTCAATCCTGTCCGGAGGCGAGTCCCATGAAGTGGCACCAGGCCCACACGACATGGTTCTTCGAAACTTTCGTCCTCCGTCCGTTTGTCCCGAATTACAAGCCGTTCTGTGAGGACTTCCGTCGGATCTTCAACAGCTACTACAACTCTTTGGGCGATGCGATTCCTGACAAGGCATCGCGACCTTTCCTTTCGCGTCCTACTCTTGACGAAATCCTGGAATTTCGCCGGTACGTTGACAATGCGATCGAGAGCATCCTCGAAGATCCAGGCGACGGGGAACTGGAACGGCGCATCGTGCTGGGGCTGAACCACGAGCAACAACATCAGGAACTGATGCTGACCGACATCAAACATGCGTTGTTCTCAAATCCGCTCCGCCCGGCCTTTTGCAACACGCCGTTAGCGCGCGAGCGCGGTTCAGGGTTCTCGGAGAATACCTGGCATGACTTTCGCGGTGGTCTGGTCGAGATCGGCTGTTCGCCAGACCTCACGAATGCTACTGACTTCTGTTTCGACAACGAAACACCCCGCCATAAATTCTACCTCGAGAACTTCGGTATCTCCGGGCGCAGCGTGACCTGCCGCGAATACCTGAACTTTATGGCTGACGACGGGTACGCTCGCCCGGAGTTCTGGCTTTCCGAAGGATGGGACACGGTAAAACGGGAGGGTTGGCAATCTCCACTCTATTGGGAGCGCGATGCCACCGACGAAACTGGCTGGCGGCTCTTCACCTTGAAGGGTTCGCAACCGCTGTCATCTCTGCTTGAAACAGCGGTGTGCCACGTGAGCTACTTCGAGGCGGATGCCTTCGCGAAATGGAGTGGCTGCCGTCTGCCCACTGAGCAGGAGTGGGAGATCGCCGCAATCGAAAACCCTGAAGCAGGAAATTTCCTCGAAGTGGGGAGATTGCACCCTGGCGTGTCGAAGGGGGCCGGCGTCGACCAACTCTTCGGAGATTGTTGGGAGTGGACGGTGAGCCCCTATACCGCCTATCCGGGCTACAACGCACCACCGGGCGCATTCGGTGAGTACAACGGAAAGTTCATGTCGGGCCAGATGATTCTTCGGGGAGGCTCGTGTGTCACACCGGCGAGCCATATCCGGGCCACCTATCGCAATTTTTTCCCCCCCGCGACCCGGTGGCAATTTTCCGGAATACGCCTGGCGTCCTACAGGGGGCAACCATCATGACTCCAGCTGCGATTTTGCCGGAGCTCGAGCATTATCCGATCTTGCTGGATACGCGAGCAGCGCTCGTCCACGAGGTCGAAGCCGGTCTCACCAGCTCACCCAAATCGCTCGCGCCCTGGATGTTCTACGACGCCTGGGGATCGTGCCTCTTCGAACGCATTACGACCTTACCGGAATACTATCCGTTCAGGATCGAACGTGAAATACTGGGCCGATTCGCGGAACGGATCATCGCCCAAGTGCGGTCCGATCAGTCTCAAACGCTGCGTGTCTTTGAGTTGGGCGCAGGAATCGCCGCCAAGACCGGGATACTGCTTGAGGCTGCAATGCGCAGCCACGGACGAGTCAGCTATCTGCCATATGACGTATCGCCGGAGGCGCTCAACCAGGCCTGTACGAGCATCGAATCGCTGTTACCCAGCGTACGGTTACAGCCCATCGTGGGGAACTATGTGACGCACCCGCCGCAACTGGCCCGCGCCAAAGGTACCACGCTCGCGCTCTATATTGGAACGAGCATTGGGAACTTCTCGCCTCAGGCTGCGCGGACAATTCTTTGTAATCTCCGCTCGCAGATGCACAGCGGCGATGCGTTGTTGCTGGGCACGGACATGGTTAAGGATGAGGAGATTCTGTTAGCGGCCTACGACGACAGGGAAGGTGTCACCGCCGAGTTCAATCTAAATATCCTCCGGCGTCTCAATCGAGAGCTTTGTGCTGATTTCGATTCCGCCGGGTTCAGGCATCGCGTCCGGTGGAACCGGGCTGACTCGCGAATTGAGATGCACATTGAGAGTCTGCGCGAACAATATGTACGGGTCCCGGCCGCGAGACTCCTTTTCCATTTTACCCAGGGTGAAACCATTCACACCGAGAACAGCTACAAGTTCACGCAGAATACGCTTAGCGCCTTACTCGATGATGCCGGATTTAGGATTGAACAGACGTGGAATGACCCACTCGAGTGGTATGCTCTGACGCTCGCGGGCACTCAGTAAGCGGAGTCAACCGGAGGTCGGAAGCGCCGAGTTCTCGCAACTGAACCTCGCAAGCCGATCGTAAGCTGCTCCAATTAATTTGGGGCGGAGTGCTGCGTGGCAAAATGGACACTACAGGCGGTCGAGCGACAGTCGCCGCCCATTACCTGGTAAAGCGGAAGCCTGGATGGCTCAGAAGCAAAATTATCGCTATGTTGAGCGCATTCGTCGAAGCATCTTACCTATTGGCACCAGCGAACTGGCGAAATACCTCATCGGCAAGACGCTTGTACATGATACTGAAGCGGGCAGAATTAGTGGACGGATCGTAGAAACGGAGGCATATGTAGCGGGAGATGCCGCCGGGCATGCCTATCGAGGACCTACACTGCGAAACAAGTCTCTATTCCTCGATCGTGGGCACGCGTATGTTTATCGTGCCTACGGTCTACACTTCCTGGTAAACGTCAGCAGTGAAGTTCGCGGGGTTGGGACGGGCGTCCTGATACGTGCTCTTGAGCCGCTGGATGGAATTCATCTCATGCAACTTCGCCGCGGTCAACGACCCTTGATCGACCTCGCAAGAGGTCCAGGGAGGGTAGGTCAGGCGCTGGGGATCGGCCTCCTGCATGATGGCCTGGACCTGTGCTCCGGCGGTCCATTGTGGCTTGGCGACTCAGTTAGGCCGACGGGCGAAATAGGCAGGAGCGTAAGGATCGGAATTTCGCGGGAAACCCTTCGTCTGCTTCGGTTCTATGAGAGGGGTAGTCCTTACGTGTCTGGACCCAAGCGGTCAAGGGTCTGAGGGAGCGGCGGGCCAAGCAGTTAGTGTCGATCGCGACGCGTGCCTTCACGCTCGGCGGCAGTACGCTGTCTCGATACTCCTGGGTCTGGTGCTCGAAGATGTCCCAGGAGGGCATTGATACCACTCGCGAGCGGATGCCCTCGGCAGCCAGCGTCTCGTGCGCATCCACGGCGAGACTGACCTCACTGCCTGAAGCGATGAGGATTACTTCGGGGTTGCCGCCCGGAGCGTCCGCAAGGACGTAGGCGCCGCGTGCCACACCCGATGCCGGGGCATACTTGCTTCGGTCGAAAGTTGGCAAAGGCTGGCGCGAAAGCGCCAGTACAGCGGGCTTATGGCGCAGTTGCAGGATGTAGCGATAGGCCTCGACGACCTCGTTGGCGTCAGCGGGCCGCAGAGTGACCAGCCCCGGAATGGCGCGCATTGAAGCCAGGTGCTCTACAGGCTGATGACTTGGTCCGTCCTCTCCGTCGCCCATGGCATCATGAGTGAAGACGAAAATCGTCGGCAGTTCCATGATTGCCGAAAGCCGAATGGCCGGTCGCGCGTAATCGCTAAATATGAAGAATGTAGCGCCAAAAGCCCGCAGCTTAGACAACGAGAGCCCGTTCACGATCGCTCCCATGGAGTGCTCCCGGATACCGAAGTGCAGGTTCTTCCCGCTCGGACTGTCCGCCTGGAAGTCTCCGGCGCCCTCGTACATCAACAGTGTTCTGGTCGATGGCCCTAAATCAGCTAAGCCCCCAAACAACCAGGGAATGTTCTGCGCGAGCACATTCAGTACCTTACTCGATGCGTCTCGTCCCGCGATGCCTTTTGAGTCCGGAGGGAAGGTCGGCAGGCCGCGATCCCATCCGGCCGGGAGTTCGCGTCGCTCAATCTGGTTGATCTCGGCAGCCAAGTCCGGATAGGCGCTCTTGTATGCATCGAAAAGCTTCGCCCACTCTCGCCGGGTCTTTGCACCGCGTTCGCCAATTCCTGCGGCGAAGTGGTCATAGACGCCGTGGGGCACAAGGAATTTCGCGTCCTCGGGCCAGCCGTAGCTGCGTTTCGCGAGGCGGACCTCGTCCTCGCCCAGCGGCTCGCCGTGTGCTGCGGCGGTGTCCTGCTTGTGGGGTGCGCCGTACCCGATGTGGCTGTCCAGAATGATGAATGTCGGCCGGCCTTTCGTGTTGCGGAAGACCTCAAGGGCGTGCTCGATGCGATCGATGTCGTTGGCATCACCGAACCGTAGGACATTCCAGCCGTAACCTAAGAAGCGAGCCGCAATGTCCTCGGTGAAAGTAATCCGGGTATTACCTTCGATAGTGATGTGGTTGTTGTCGTAGACCCAGCAGAGGTTGTCGAGACCCAGGTGGGCGGCCAGCGACGCCGCTTCCGACCCAATGCCCTCCATCATGCAGCCATCCCCGCAAACGGCATAGATGTTGTAACCAAAGATGTCGAATCCAGGCCGGTTGTAACGGGCGGCGAGCCACTTCTCCCCGATGGCCATGCCTACACTCGTGGCCACGCCTTGACCAAGCGGTCCGGTGGTGGCTTCAACACCCGATACCAAATGGTACTCGGGGTGGCCAGGCGCTTTGCTGTCGAGCTGGCGAAAGCGGCGGATATCGTCGAGGGTTACTGAAGGCTGCCCCAGGCTCTCGTAGTCGGCATTGACCGCCTCTGTCTTCATAAGGTGGAGCACCGACCACAACAGCATCGGCGTGGCCGTTCGAGAGCACGAACAGGTCGCGATTGGGCCAGATCGGGTCTTGGGGGTCGAAGCGCATGACGCGGTTCCAGATGGTGTACACCAACGGTGCGAGCGCCATGGGGGTGCCAGGGTGGCCGGACTTGGCCTGCTGCACCGCGTCCATCGAAAGCGTTCAGATGGTGTTGATGCACAACTGATCGAGCTGCACGTCCCTGAATACCGGAGCGACTTGTGGCGTGCTCATGGTTTTCTCCTCGCTGATTGTCTGACTTATTCGGGCGTCCTTCGCGATTAGGAGCGCTGTCGGCTGCGGTCTGGTCTCGCCTGCACAGATTTACGTCGTGCGCAGTGTGGTCCCGCCCCAATGCCGTCGCTAACTACTTCCGGCTCAAGCGATGCCACCTTCTTTAGACGGCGCAGGTGACGCTCGGCTTGGCTGAACTCGGCCGCCAAGAACGTCTCGACGAGGTCCCACGCCAGGAGTGGTCCGACGGTCCGGGCACCCATGCAAATAATGTTCATGTGGTCGTCCTCGACGCCTTGCCTGGTCGAGAAGTGGTCTTCCACCAGCGCGGCACGCACTCCTCTTATCTTATTTGCACACACCGAGGCGCCGACGCCGCTGCCGCAGACACCCACGCCCTGCTCGACGGTTCCAGCCGCCACAGCTCGGGCTAGCGGCGTGACAAAGTCGGGATAGTCGTCGCCCTGGTTCAGCTCATATGCCCCGAAATCGACCACTTCATGGCCCGCTGCGCCACGACTGTCCGCGGCGATTATTGCCGCAGCGGCTCGCGCAACGGAATCAGGATCGTCAAATACCTCGAACTTCATTTGGCAACTCAACTTTGGAGACCTGCAATCAACAGTCGACTTCAAGCCGTGGGTTGGTCAGGCGACTTGGGTTACACCGCGGAAGTCCTCCTGATCCGTTGCTGCGGGTTTATGCCAGCCGCCTGGAGGCGAAACCTTGCCATCAGCCTCAAGCGGACCCCAGGAGCCTTTTTCATATCCGTAGACCGGGGTGGCAGCCTTCAGCACTGGATCGACGATACGCCAAGCCTCCTCCACATAGTCCTCGCGTGCAAAATTCGTGGGGTCTCCTGCCATCGCATCGCCGAGCACGCGCTCGTACGCGTCCATCTCCTGGGGGCTGGGATGGCGGCTCGCAATGATTTCGACGTTCTCGCCTTTTAGGGCCCCGCTCTCGCCCATCACCGTCGCCCCCATGGCAATGGTCATCTCCGGGCTGATCCGGAACCGCATGTAATTCTCACACCCCGGGCATTCCTCAAACACTGTAGGAGGCTTTCGGAATCGGGCGAACACTTCGGTAGAAGTCACAGGCAGGTCTTTGCCCGCCCGGATGTAGAACGGAACGCCTTTCCAGCGCCAGGAATCGACCTCCAACTGGAGCGCGGCAAACGTTTCCACCTTCGAATCGGGCGCCACACCCTTCTCCTGGAGATAACCGCTAAATTGTCCTCTTACGATATTGTTCTGCTCCAGCGGCGGGATCGCTTTCAGTACCTTCACCTTCTCGTCGCGGATACTCTCGCTGTCGTTGCGTACCGGCGGCTCCATAGCGAGGTGGGACAGGATTTGAAAGAGATGGTTTTGAATCACGTCGCGAATGGTGCCCGTCTGGTCGTAGAAAGCACCGCGCCCTTCTACGCCGAAATCTTCCGCCATTGTGATCTCAACGCTCTCGACATAGTTTCGGTTCCAGATGGGCTCGAGGAACGAGTTGGCAAACCGAAAGATCACAACGTTGTTCACCGGGCGTTTGCCGAGGTAATGATCGATTCTGAAGATCGCAGACTCGGGAAATACTGAATGCAACACGCGGTTCAGTTTGCGCGCGGAAGCGAGATCGCGGCCGAAAGGCTTTTCAACAATGACGCGGCTCTGGTCGCACCCCCGCCCCGTGGCACAGCCTGACTTGGCTAACTGTTCGACTACCGTTTCGAAAAGCGAGGGTGGAATGGCGAGGTAATGCGCGGGCTGTTGCGCGCCGCCAAGTTCTTTACGGATCCCCTGAAAGGTGGCGGCATCCTGATAGTCACCGTCGATGTATCGCAGCAGGCTGGAAAGTTTGTCGAACGCCGCGGGATCAAGCCCGCCGTGCTTTTGCACGCTCTCTCGCGCCCGCGCCCGAAGCTGGTCGAGGCTCCAGCCCGATTTGGCCACACCAACCACTGGCACATCGAGGTGGCCGCGCTTGATCATCGCCTGCAGCGCCGGGAAGATTTTCTTGTAGGCCAGATCGCCCGTGGCACCGTAGAAGACCAGGGCGTCCGAATGTGAATTGTTCATCGCACTATCCTTATCTTACACAGTCATTTGGCGGCGGCTTTCTCCAAGTGTCCACCGAACTGGTAACGCATCGCGGACAGTAGTTTGTCCTGATAATCCGCCTCGCCGCGTGAGGTAAACCGCTGGTAAAGTGCGGTCGAGAGAACCGGTACCGGGACAGCCTCGTCAATGGCCGCCTTGATCGTCCACCGCCCCTCACCCGAGTCCGACACACGGCCGGCGAATTCCGAAAGAGCGGAATCCTTGACCAGGGCGGCTGCGGTCAGGTCCAGCAACCATGAGGCAATCACGCTGCCGCGCCGCCACACCTCGGTGATATCACACAGATTGAAGTCGTACTGGTAAAGCTCAGGATCGCGCAGCGGCGTGGTTTCGGCGTCGATCGCACTCTTTCCTTTGCCGACGTCGGCGCCACGCAAGACGCCAAGCCCCTCCGCGTAGGCGGCCATGAGGCCGTACTCGATGCCGTTGTGGACCATCTTGACAAAGTGGCCGGCACCATTGGGACCGCAGTGTAAGTAACCCAGTTCGGCGGTGCCGTCCAACTTCTCGCGGCCCGGGGTGCGCGGTGTGTCGCCCGCGCCTGGAGCCAACGTCGAGAAGATGGGATCGAGGTGCTTGACCACGTCCTTTTCCCCGCCAATCATCATGCAGTAGCCGCGCTCCAGGCCCCACACGCCGCCGCTTGTCCCCACGTCAACGTAGTGAATGCGCTTGGCGGCGAGTTCCTTGGCGCGCCGGATGTCGTCCACGTAATAGGAATTGCCGCCATCAATCAGAATATCTTGCTCCTGAAGATGGGGCAGGAGGGCAGAGATGGTCTCATCCATAACGGCCGCCGGGACCATCAGCCATACTGCGCGTGGCTTTTCCAGCTTACCCACAAGGTCTTGCAGCGAAGAGCTTCCCTCTGCCTTCTCCCCAACCAATTCGTTGACAGCTTTTGGCGATCTGTCGAAGACGACGCATCGATGGCCTCCTCTGAGCAGCCGCCGCACCATGTTCGCCCCCATCCTTCCAAGACCGATCATTCCGAGTTGCATAAGTCACTCCTTTGTTGTGGTCGTGATTGGCTTACTTGATTGAGCAGACTCGTTGCGCTGAGTCAGGGTTTTGTTCTCATCACCTCTCTTCGCCTTCGGTTATGCTGCGCTGCTCTTGACGCGAGCGCCCTCGAAGAGGTTCACAAACTCCCGGTAGTGGCTGGCTATTTCTGCCACTGTATCCTCCCGCGTCGTCTTCTTGTCCCGCCAACCAACCAGCGGCTCCCAGAAATCGGTCCGGCCTACGGCGAAGCCAACGAATCCTGGGACTCCGGCCGCCACCATCAGCCATTCGCGTACCTTTTTGTTGCTCTCACCTCGACCCAGAACGATGCAGCCGACTTGGTCACGGCCACCTCGACGTGCAACGGCGACGACTTTCTCGTAGTCGTCACGGCGATCCAGTCCTTCCACTTTCCAAACGTCGGGCTCGACTTGACCATCTTGGAGCTGTTGAATCGCCTGGACCATCAGGCTAGGTCGCACCTCGAGGTCGTACGCTTTCTTGTCGCCTTTCAGCTTATCAAGCTGCGTCTTTTCCGCCGGCACCAGGAGCTCAAACATGAACAAGCTGCGACGCTCGCCCTGTAAGTACTCCGACAAACGCTTTAGGCGGGCCGACTGCCGGCGGTTCAGCTCTTGATCGCCCTCTGGGTTGTAGCGCACAAGCACTTTGCAGAACGTAGGATTGAAGGCTTCGATATGTTTGGCGAAGTCCTCGCCGTACTCGAACTCGAACTCCTCCAGCCCACTCTTCTCGGTGGGACAGGCGGTGATATAACCTTGCTCGGCTGCGTCGCGAAGGATGGCAGCGCCGAACTGCTCGTCGACAAGAATGCCGGCCTTCTCCTTGGGTACGCCAGCCGCGACGGCTGCTTTGAAGCCATCGTAAATCACCTGCTTGGCGGCAGCGATCTGCGCCGTCTGCTCCGCAGTCAGCGTACCCTTCCAGCCGAACATACCCGTCTCGAAGGAACCGCGGTGGTCGAAGGGCTGGATGTATAAAGGTTTATCAAAACCACGAGCTGTCATGATGCCTCCTTGAGCTTTCGGTAGCGGCGGATCAAGTTGTTCGTTGAACTGCCATGGCCAAGCGCGGGCTCGGTCTGGCTTTCGACTTCCGGGATAATACGCTGGGCCAGGACCTTTCCCAATTCCACGCCCCATTGGTCGAAAGAGTTAATGTTCCAGATCGTTCCCTGCGTGAACACGCTGTGCTCGTAAAGGGCTACCAGCTTACCGAGAACTTCCGGCGTGAGCCGATCGGCGAGGATGGTGTTCGAGGGGCGGTTGAAGCCCACGGGGACCTCGGAGAGCTGGCGGCCAAGCTTTTGTACTACTTTGTCGATCATGCTGCTGCTCACCAGCGTCTTGCCGACCGAGACGCGATCCAACCACAGGGAACGGTGCGTGAGCAGGTAGCGGATGGCCACCGCGAGGTAGTGATTAGGGTTTATCAACCCCGCGGACGGCGTCATGATCCCATGGCGGTCGGAGTCCGGGTCGTTGCCGAATGCGAGACGGTAGTTGTCTTTAAGTCCGACAAGCCGCGCCATCGCATACGGGCTGGAACAGCCTATACGGATCTGCCGGTCGTGATCAACAGTCATGAACGAGAAGGTCGGGTCAATGGCCGGGTTGACAATGGCGATGTGTAGTCGATACTCGGCGTTGATCGGCTCCCAGTAGGGGGAGCAGCACCGCCCAGCTTGAGTCGGGCGGTACGAATGGCACCCATGTCAATGACGTTCCGAAGGTCCCGGACATAAGGCAGGACGAAGTCTTCTTGATGCGTAGTTCCCGCCTTGATGGCCGCGGTGAAGGGCACCCGCTTCACGCCGGCATTGTTTCTTCGTAGTAGCTCATTAACGTGGTCCTCAACCCAACGCGTCACGTCGGTTTCGGCCGGGCCGCCATTCGTGGGGTTGTACTTGAAGCCGCCGTCCTCAGGCGGGTTGTGGGAGGGCGTGACTACGATGCCGTCGGCGAGGTGCTCTTTACGGCCGCGGTTATAAACGAGGATGGAGTGCGAGATGACCGGTGTGGGCGTCACGCTGTTATCCTGTTGAATCACGGTCTCCACACTGTTTGCCGCCAGGACCTCGAGCGCGGTACGCTGCGCGGGGCCGGAAACTGCGTGCGTGTCCTTGCCCATGTAAAGCGGGCCGTCAGTTCCCGCGGAGCACCGGTAATTGCAGATCGCCTGCGTGATGGCCAGGATATGCGCTTCAGTGAAGGTGCCATGCAGGGGCGAGCCTCGGTGTCCGCTGGTTCCGAAGCTGACCATCTGGTTGGGATCGCCCACGTCCGGCCGGCGCTCAAAATACTCGCGCTCGAGCCGGACCACGTCGATCAACATGTCCTTCTTGGCGGGCCGGCCGGCGAGCGGCGAAATGCTCGGCAATGGCTGGCGTTCTACGGCACTGGGCATGGCTTCACCTCCCAGATCTGGCTTGCATATTCGGCGATCGTGCGGTCACTGGAGAATTTCCCGGAGCCCGCCACGTTCAGAATGGCCTTGCGCGCCCATTCCTCCGGGCGGGCGTAGAGATCGCGAAGCTGCTGGTCGGCCTCGAGGTAGGATTTCAGATCGGCCAAGTGCATGTAGTGGTCTCCGTGAGTCAACAGCGTGTCGTATAACGGGGCGAAGACGCCGGGTTCATAGCGGCTGAAAAAATTGGAAGAGATCAGGTCCAGCGCGGCGCGGGTCTCTGGCTTATGTTCATAGTGCCAGTGCGGGTTGTACCAGCCGCGACTGCCGGCTACCTGTTCCGCCGTCAGGCCGAAGAGGAAGAAGTTCTCCTCACCTGCCTCCTGCGCCATCTCGATGGTCGCGCCGTCGCGCGTGCCAATGGTCAAGGCGCCGTTCATCATGAATTTCATGTTGCTCGTTCCGCTGGCTTCGTAGCCGGCCGTCGAGATCTGGTTCGAAACATCACTGGCGGGGATTAGCCGCTCCGCGAGTGAAACGTCGTACTTAGGCAGGAACAGAACCTTGAGCCGACCGCGCATCGCCGGGGCGCCGTCGATCGTGGCCAGACAGGTTTTCAATAAATTTGATAATGAGCTTGGCGAGTTGGTAGGCCGGCGCCGCCTTGCCGGCGAAAAAGAACGTCCGCGGCGCCATCTCCATGTTCGGATTCTCCTGCAGACGGTTGTAGAGCATTACGATGCGCAGCGCATTCAGCAGTTGTCGCTTATATTCGTGAATGCGCTTAATTTGGCAGTCAAAAATGGTATCTGGGTCGACCGTCTGGCCGGATGAAGCTTTCAGCCAACGCTCAAACTGACATTTCGCCTCGCGTTTCGCCTTTCGGAAGCTGTCGCGAAAGCCATTATCCCCGGGAAGGGGCTTCAGTATACTCAGTTCCGCGAGCTCGGTGACCCAACTTTCGCCAATCGCCTGCGTGATAATGTCCGCCATTTCGCGGTTTGCCAACAACAACCAACGGCGGGGAGTGACGCCATTGGTCTTGTTGCTGAAACGCTCGGGAAATATGTCGGCCAGGTCCTTGACCGTTCTTTTTCGCAGCAGCTCGGAGTGGATCGCGGCCACGCCATTGGTGCTGTGTGAGCCGACAATCGCCAGATTCGCCATGCGCACGTGCTTGGATGGCCCTTCCTCTATCAAGCTCACGCGCTGAACCCGTCCCTCATCTCCGGGAAACCGGGTTCGAATGCCGTCCAGCAAGCGCCGGTTGATCTCGTAGATGATCTCCAGGTGGCGCGGCAGCAGCGCTTCGAACCACGCAACCGGCCATTTCTCCAGGGCTTCGGGCAGCAGCGTGTGATTTGTGTACCCCAGAGTCCTTTGCGTGAGGTCCCACGCTTGGTCCCATCCCAAGTTTGCTTCGTCAAGCAGGATTCTCATCAACTCGGGCACTGCCATCGTGGGGTGCGTATCGTTGAGCTGGATAGCAACCTTTCCCGGAAGTGCGGGCCAGTCAGCATTGCTGCGGCGGAAACGCCGGGTGAGATCAGCCAGCGAGCAGGCTACGAGGAAATACTCCTGCACAAAGCGCAGGCCCTGCCCCATGCTGGTCGAATCGTCTGGATAGAGCACTCGGGAAAACTCAAACCGCGAATTTCCCACCCCTTCCCATCGGGCTTGGAAATCCGGCCAAAAGCGCCGGATTCCCACATTTCCACCGCGCCGGCTGAGGGTCCATATCAAGGCAACAAAAACAAAAATGCAGGCTCAATTAAATTCCGGTTGACTGATGCCGGTCAGTTCGATCACGATAAGCAGGCCAACGTCGCTTCGCTCCGAGGATGCCCGGGATGAGATCGGAACGAGTGCCCGGGATCACTTCGGAAACACTGCCCGCCTTCATCGGAATCCGCGAGAGCAACGGGGAAGGAAGTGCCCGGACAATTTCAAAAACTTCTTGTTGGCATCTCCAATGGTTGCTGGGCCCCCTTTCTCTTAGCGAACGGAGAGACATATGACGACGTTTATCACGAATGTCCTCTTCCCGGTTGACTTTTCGGCCTCCTGCGTCGCTATGGCTCCGTACGTGAAAAGGGCCGCAACGCTGTTTGGCGCAAAGGTATCGCTGATTCATGTCTTTGACCCCGCAAGCTACAACGGTTTTGAACTCTACATAAGGAAAAGCTTGCCGGAAATCGCCGAAGACCATGAGGAGATCGCTCGCAATAAGCTCGATTCTTTCCTCCGGGCTGAGTTTCCACCGAGCGAGCACCCAAGAATCCTTCTCGCCGGAGATGCGGCGGCCAAGATTGCTGAGATCGCAAGAGGAGGCTTCGATCTCATCATTATGCCCACGCATGCTGGTACTTTCAGGCAGATGCTCTTTGGTTCTACAACGGCCAAGGTCCTCAATGATGCCGACTGTCCAGTTTTGACGAGCCACCACGCTCCTACGATTGCTCCGCGACCCTTAGCGCATCGAGAAATGTTATGCGCTCTTGGGATGGACAAGGACTCAGAACGAGTGCTCCGCTTTGCCCATCAAGCGGCGTTGAAAGCGCGCTGCAATCTCCACATCATTCACGCCATCCAGGCTGCCGGTCGCGATCTGACCATTCAACTGGACCTGGAGGAAGAAGTTCAGTCTCAGGAAAGGAAGCGCGCAGCCGAGCGCATCGCCAACCTTCAAAGCAGAGTTGGGTCCAATGCGTCGGTTCGAATCATTGTCGGCCCCATCAAGGAAGCCCTCCTTGACGCTGCTCGAGGATTTGACGCCGATGCGCTGATAATCGGCGGACGTCCGCAGTCGACTGTGAATGGCGGGTTGCGGGATTTGACCTATGCGATAGTGCGGGACTCTCCATTTCCGGTGCTGAGCGTTTGACTGCAGCTACTGGCCCGCGATGTGGCAATTCATATTCTGGATGAATGCCTTTGAGGTGAATCTGCAGATGCTCAGACCACTGGTAAGGACGGTTCCCTACTGCTCCCGATTTTTGTGGGTAGCGTGCCTGACGCTTCTCCCGTTCTTCGCGGGTGCTCAGGGACAGCAGACGGCTCCTCTCACGATCCCGTATTCCACTAGTTCTCGATCTTTGACAAATGAAGTCCTCGGCTCTGATCAGGACCCAACACAATCGGTCACCGGCGTTCCGGTGACGCTGAAGCAGGCGGTTCAGCTCGCATTGCGTCAGAACCCTCAGGTGTTGATCGCAAAGATTGTGGTCAGCCAAAGCGATCGGGCGAGAGCGGAAGTCCTGTCCGGATTGCTGCCCCAAGCCGACCTTACGGCTAGGGAAGCAATCATTCGCTTCAACGTGCAGAGCATCATCGACCTTCCGGCCATTGGAATTGGCCCGCGCCCCCTTCGCATCGGACCGTTTCAGTCAGAAACAGGCGGGGCGCTCTTTTCACAGCAATTACTCAACCTTGGCCTGATTCGCCGTTACCAGATTGGCCGCCAGAAAGTCACGACCGCCAGATCTGATGAATCCGCCGCCCGCGAGCAGGTCACGACAGCCGTCGTGACGCAGTATCTTTCTGTGCTTGAAGCCATGGCCAACGAAACTGCTGTAGCAGCCCGAGTCGCCTTGGCGCAAAGACTATTCGACCAAGCCCAGCGGCTCGAAAAAACCGGGGTCGGAACAGCGATCGACGCGCTACGAGCGCAGGTTGAATTGCAGAATGAGAAGCAGCTGTTGATTGATGCACGCACCCAGAGGAGCACCGCTGTCTATGTCCTAGCAGAGTTGCTTGACTTGCCTCGCCACGAAGAGCCGCAGCCAACCGATATCATGCGATACTTCGAGCTTCCCAAATTTGACCGGCAACAGCTCATTTCCCAGGCGCTAGCGAATCGTCCCGAAATGAAAGCTCTATTGTCTAGCCAGCGTCAACTGGAGCTCAGCCACAAGGCAGCGGCTGAGCAGCGCTTGCCAACTCTTGAATTTTCCGGGTTCTACGAATATCAGGCCCGCCGCCTCCCCGTTGGAGAGCCCGGGTACACCTACGCCTTCACTTTGAATGTCCCTCTATGGACCAGCGGGAGAATTCGCGCTGAGATGGCACAGGCTCGCCTGGAAGAAGAACGCCTGGCCCAGGAGCGTCAAGGCCTGGAAAACACCATTACACAACAGGTGAAGACCGCGCTAGATCAACTCCAGGCCGCGCGGAATGCCGTTGATGTGGCTAACCTCGGCCTGAAGTTGGCCAAGGACGAAGTCGCGCGGGCGGAGAGGAGATTCGAAGCCGGGGTGAGCACTAACATCGATGTCATTACGGCACAGGACCAACTGGCACGCGCCGACGATAACCAGATTGGTGCTCTCTTTCAATTTAATTTGGCGAGGGCTGACTGGGCCCGCGCTGAAGGGAACGCGGAGGATGTATATGGGCGATGACGTCGTCACTGAAAACAAGGCGGCCGGCAGTCCGGAACCGGGACAGGCTGTTGCAGCATCCCCTTCGCCCGCTCCCAACGGTCGGCGTTCTCTGAAGAAACTTAGCGTTTTCGCGCTAGTTCTCGGAATCGTCTCGGTCGTGGTTGTCGCGGCGATATTCGTCTCGGTTTGGCACAAAGTGAGCACTGACGACGCACAAGTGGACGCACATATCACCACGGTTTCAACGCGGGTCCCCGGGTACGTCAACGAGGTCGCCGTGAACGACAACCAGTACGTCAAGACAGGAGACCTACTACTCCGAATCGACCCGCGCGACTACCAGGCCGCCTTGGATCAAGCCCAGGCTGCCTATGATGCTGCCTTGGCAACCGCGCGTTCAGCGAAAGTGCATGTCCGGCTGACGCGCAACGTGACGTCAACAAGCGTCGAAGGCTCGCTGGCGGCCAAATCGGCTTCGGAAGCCACCCTGCTGAAGTCCAAAGAGTCTGTCGAAGAGGCCGCAACAGCGGCACTCGCCGCCGGCCGGGCGAACGTTGCCGCCAAACACGCCGCCAACGCGCGCGCACAGGCTGACTTGGTCCGGTATCGCCCCCTTGTGAAGACCGACGATGTCTCCGCGCTAGAATTTGACGCCGTACAGGCCGCGGCACGCGTGGCGCAAAGCGAACTCGATCTTGCCCAGCAGCAATTGGCCGAGGCCGCCGAAGCGGTCGCTATTGCCAGGGCACAAGAGGCGACTGCCGCCGCTCAATTGACCGGGTCGGAGGCGCAAGTGAGACTGAGCCAGGCGCAACTCGAGCAGGTTCCGCTTGAGCAGGCGCAATATCAATCGAGTCTCGCGGCGGTGGAACGGGCTAAGGCCGGGCTCGAAGAAGCCAAGTTGCGGCTCAGTTACACCGAGGTCGTGGCCCCCATCTCCGGCGAAGTAACTCAGCGCACGGTTCAGCCGGGAGACTACGTCGCGCCCGGCCAATTGTTGCTGACCATCGTGCCGCTGGATAGGGTTTACGTTACAGCAAATTTCAAAGAGACGCAGCTTGCCGGCATCCGGCCGGGCGACCGTGCCGTGATCCGGGCCGACACGTACGGTGGCAGAAAATTTCAAGGTGTAGTCGATTCGATCGCCGGGTCGACCGGATCGGAACAGGCTCTGCTTCCTCCGCAGAACGCTACCGGGAATTTCGTCAAGGTCGTACAACGCGTCCCGGTGAAAATTCTCGTACGGCAAAACCCTAAAAGCGGCGCCATCCTGCGCCCTGGTATGAATGTCGAAGTCACGATCCATGTCCGCTAGTGCCTCCGTCGATTTTCTGAATCCGGCGCTCTCGGAACGAGCCCGGCGGTTTGAATTCGCTCTGGCCAACGGGCTGGCACGGCTCACCGAGCTTGACAAATGGATGATCGTGGTCGGTGTAAGCATCGCGAGTTTCGTAGAGCTCGGCGCTCGAGTTGCCGTCAACATCATCCTGGTGGACATGAAGGGGAACGTCGCCGCCAGCCAGGACCAGATTAGCTGGGTGGTCATCGTCTACCTCGCGGCTTTTCTTGCCGTGCTGCCGCTTTCGGGGTGGTTGTCGAGTCGATTCGGCCACCGGAATTACCTGGTTGCTTCGCTATTGCTTTACGCCGCAGGGGCTCTCGGCTGTTTCCTCAGCGGAACGCTGGGAGAATTGCTGGCCGCGCGAGCCATGATGGGTGCGGGGGCAGGGGCGTTTCTGGTCCGTTCGCTAGTCACGCTCTTCCGGCTCCATGAAGGGCGGCGCCGGCTTCCGACTCTTCTCACTTTTGCGGCCTTTGTCGCCTCTTCCAGGGCGCTTGTTCCCGTGGTTTTCGCTGTCCTCACCGATTCGGGACGATGGAACTTAGCGTTTCTCATTCTGGTGCCACCGGCGCTGCTGGCCGCGGGCATCCTGTACCTCTTCATACCCGCCCATCTCGAGCTTGCGCCCGAAACGCCGCCCACGGATTTCCTGGCTACGACCTTAGCGATCGTGGGCCTCATAGCTCTCCAGATTGCAATCAGCCGGGGCGAGCAGGACATCTGGCTGCAGTCGAGTCTGATTCGTTGGATGTTTGTGGTCTGCGTTGTCTGTCTGGGTGTGTTCGTTTGGTGGGATACCCGGCTAGACAATCCGAATCCCCTATTGAATCTCCGCCTGTTGCTTGCCGAGCAGATGCTGGCTTCTGGCGTCGGGCTGGCGGTGATTTTTGGCGCCATGTTGACGGCGGGGCTGTACGTGCTTCCACAATACCTGCGAGGTATCCAGAGCTACAGCGCGACTCAAACGTCGTTGTTCTTTTGCGTGGACGCTTTGGCCAGCTTTATTGGAATCGTGTCTGCCGCATTTGCACTTTCGAAACTCAATCTGCGGTTGATCGTGCTAGTAGGCCTGGCAATAGCCGCCTGCGCGAACCTGCTGTTCGTCTATGAGCTCACTCCGGACACGCCCACGTTCGTACTCTGCTTGATCCTGATGTTACATGGGCTTTCGCTTGGCATCCTGCTGCCCGGCATCACCAACCTGCTCTTAGGCCACACCAGCTTCCGTTTCATAGACTTCGGCATGACGATCTACTTCTTCTTCCGACAACTTGGTGCTGCCATCGGAGTCGCCGCCACGGTGGCGCTCATTGATATTCGCGAAACACTCCATTCCAGCCGGCTGCTCGATACTGCCAATCGATTGAGTCCCTCGGTAGATAAGCTGGTCGCTCGCCTGACTCTGCTGTTGCACAGCCGGAACCTGCCGTCAAACGTGGCCGCGGGAGGCGCATACCAGTTATTCCGTGGAAACGTTGTTCAACAAACGACTCTGCTTGCCTTTATCGATGTGTTCTGGTGTCTTGCTTTACTGGCCGTGGCAGGAATTCTGTTGGTCCTGATGCTTCAGTGGCGCGACCATGTTGCACATCGACGACAATGATCGTAGCTAAATCAAAGGTCAAGCCACCGGTTTCAGCAGCCAGCTTCTGGTGCCGGGTTCCTCGCGGACGACAGGAAAGAGTTTGCCAAGCCTGAAAAAAAGCAGTCAAGGCTGCATTGGCAGAGTTTTGCGGCCGAGTTTCCGGTCCGGGTAGCGCTGCCGCAAAGCTCGCTTGACCCCGTAGTGGAAGATCGCGAACCTCGCCATCGACAAGCACCGGTTCAAGGGCTTGCCCCCGAGGCAAGGTACGTTTTAGAGTGAACGATCCCGCGTCGCCTTCTTCCGTTCCACCTTGAATCATTCCCTACAGGGCGAGGCACGAAAGGCCTGGCCGCGCAGACAAGTAGGTGGGCGAGAGCCTGTGAACAGCGCTGTCAATTTCCCTGACGAAACCTTCAAACTACCCGACACACTGCGGATATGAAGAAAGTGGGTTCTCGCCGGGCTGTGAGTATTCCGCGACCGAGTTAGTGACAGCCAGCTTTCAAGCCCCGATCATCGTTTGTTGGAAGCAATCCGGGACTCGGAATAATGTGGACAATCCAATGAGTTCAAAGGCTTTTTACCGGCTTTATTGGCGCTGAGTCTCGGGACGACGAGACGACCAGGAACAGCCCGTCATCGGAAATCGAAGCAGGACATTGTGGCCAAAGTTGCTTGACGTGGGCGAAGCCACTGAGTGATCTTGTGGCGGAAGAGCCTCTCGACGGAATACGGCTTGGTACCCAGCTGGTTTGTGAGGCCGTTGGGGCCGAAGAGCGGAACACGGGTCAGATGGCCTTTTGCAGTCTACTTGAGTTGCGCACCCGATCTTGGAGTTTCTGTTCGTCTGACCCAGTCAGGGTAATCCAGTAGGGCATTCGTTGGTTCAGCTGCCGAGCTTGAATCAGGCGACGCTCGATCCAATAGTAAACTACGTAAGTGTTGACTCCAAAGCGCTGGGCCACCTGTTGCACGGTCAGCTCCTCCGGCCTCCGGAGCGTCGCAGGAGGAATCTGATGCCGCCCACAGATCCACCGCACAATCTGTATGGTATACGGTTTACCTTTGGCGCTGGCGTGCCCTTCTCGATTGAGCCGGTTCGCGATCTCCGCGTCGGGTAAGCCGTGTGCCAGTTCCCGGACTTTGTCGACCAGTGCGGCAGGATATCGCACGCGATCGGCCATGTTGAGTGGGAGTTGCACCGTGAGGTTGGTCGAGGCCCCGCCCTGCCAACGGATGTGAACCGAGAGTCGCTTGGGCGGGGAGGGTTTCTCGACCGTAATATCCTTGAGGAGCAGCCGCAACATCCGTTTGCGGTTCTTGGCCTGCGTCGTGGGTGCATGCCACAAACGCGGTAAATCTTGGGCCAGGGCTAGAACCTTCGCCTTCTGCTCGGGTGTAGCCACGCGGGCTTCCTGACGCTGCAACTCCGCGGCTTGCTTTTTCAGGTCTTCTAACTGCAGCAGGGCATCGTTCCAGCGCCGCTCCAGCGTGCTCGCCACCAACCGCTGCGAAGGGTCGACTTCGAGATAGCGCCGCTCGGCGAGTGCAGCTTCATACTCGGCGCGTTCGATCCGCATCTGCCACTGACGCAGCAGGGCCTGATCGCGCGACTCCAACTCTGCCAGAGCAGCCAAGGCGAGTTCGAGTTCGGCGGGTTGCAAGGCCTTCAGCACCTCCTCCGAGACGGCGGCATCGAGCAGATCGCAGCGGATGTTCAGGCATTCCTTGCTCGTCCCCAGACTTTCCCGGCGTAACCAGTTGCATTGATAGCGGGGATAAATGCCGCCGTTGCCCGTGTAGCGTACCGTCAGCCGCCGGCCACAATGCCCACACAGCAGCAACCCCTGGAGCAAAGCCAAGCCTCCGCGCGCCGGGCCCGCTAGGACCATCTCCTCACCGTTGGTACGATTCTTCTCCAAGCGCTCCTGATTGTGAAGGAACTCTTCCCAACGGATATACCCCGGGTGGTGGTCTTGCAGGCTGACGCGCCAGTCGGGCATCGCCACCGCGTGCTTCCGTGGGTGAACCTTGCCCTCGGGGCTGATCTCCCGCCGATACTGAAAACGGCCGAAGACACACTGTCCGGCATAGGACGGGTTCTTCAGCAAGCCCAGCACCCGGCCGTGCGTCAGGCGGCCCCAGATCAGCTTCCCATTCCATGCTCCCCCATACGCTCGCTTGGGAAAACGCAGCGTGCTGCCGGCGAAGCGTTGCATCACCGCGAAGGCGCTGCCCGTTTCGCGGAACAGCCGAAACACCAGGCTCACCGCGCCCCGCACTTCTTCGTCCGGATCCTGAATGATACGGCTTTCCGCGTCGTAGCAAAAGCCGACCGGAAGGGGGAAACGTAACTCGCCTTTCTGCGCTTTGTGAAGCTTGCCGCCCTAGAGGCGGGCGCGCAAGAAATGTATTTCGGCAGAGGCCATCACCCCCTTCAATCCTAAAAGCAGCCCGTCGTTGAAGTCCGCCGGGTCGTAGCAACCATCCTCGTCGATGACGAGAGTGGACGTGAGCGCGCAGAGCTCCAGCAGCCGCTGCCAATCGAGATTCGAACGTGCCAGGCGCGAGACTTCCAGGGCCAACACTGCGCCCACCTGACCCATCGAGACATCGGCCACTAAGGTTTTGAAGTCCTCCCGCCGCGTCATCTCCGTTCCCGTCTGTCCCAAATCCTGGTCGAGGGTGCGAATCAGAGATTCTCTCCAGCCCAGTTCCCGCGCCTTCTCGCGCAAGGCATACTGGCGCTCCGTGCTCTCCCGATGGTGGAGAACTTGGCCCGGCGTCGACTGGCGCAGGTAAATGTAGGCCGGCTTGCTGCGGTGGTGTTCTTGAATCTTCGGATTCATCCCTGGTCTCCGCGGTGGCGTTCAGGCTGGGGTCGTGGTCGAGCCAGCTGGCGAGCATATTGGCGAGGAGCACGCCGCCCCGTCCCTGATCGATCGGCACGCGGAGGGCTGGCAGCGCTTCGCTCATGGCGGTCTTTTAAAGCTTCTCGCGGCGGCGCAGGAGCTCGCGGTTGATCTCGCAGATCTCCTCCAGAATCTGGCGGGCATGGTGGTAATTGGCCAGGAACTCGCTCGCCTGCGCGTAAGACTCTTGCGGGACGTAGTCCATTTGTGGGCGCAGGCCGGGATAGCTCACCGAGAGATAGTACTTGGGGCCATGACCGGGGCCGTCGGCGCATTTGCATCCGGGCTTGCCACAGCGTTTGTAGCGTTCGATGAGGGAACCCCGGAGGACAGCTTTGAGCGGGGGCAGTTTGCGCAGGAGCGCTCGGCGGCGTTTGCGCAAGGCGGCCGTGGTCTGCTTTGATATTTTCATCTGACCACGTTAACAACTGGTCTGAAAATAGCATCGGGCATCTCCTTTGTCAACCCTTTTTTAGTGGGTCTTTTTTGGGGGAGGAGGCGCTGGACGCGGGCAGCGCCTCCAATAACGTGACGAGTTCGAAAAGGCAGTCGGCAGCAAGGCGGTGCGGCGGCACGGTTGGCGAGTCATAGGGGGACGGATCAGCCCAGTCGGTCCATTCGCGCGGAACACTGAGGGTACCGCGCTCTAGCTCGCGGAGAATGAGCGTGTCGACGCCGGCTATGCGCCGTTTCTTGAGAACTTCAAATCGCTGACCCCGCAGCGGGTGGAAGGGGTAGGAGATTTCTGCCCATCCAAAAGGCGAGCAGTGCATAAGTGCAGTCTGCACTGACCGTCGGTAAGCCGAATTCGGGATGTGCCACGATTGTCAGTGAGAAGCGCCCATTTCGGCGGGTGTAGGCGAGCTGGCTCTGCTCGGCGCGGCGGAGCGGGAGACCGCACAGAACAAATGGGCGAGCGTTGAAGGCGAGCTCCTGTTTACGCTGCTGACGCTGTTCACGGACAAGTAGGACGGCCTTCATTTGCCTCAATCGCCGTTTGCTGATTCCAATAGCGGGCAGGATCGATCGAATAGAGGCGGGGGAAGTGCACGCGGCCGGTAAGGCCGCCGGATTGACCTGCGCTGGGGTGGTCGGGAACGCACTGTGCGAAAACTGTGCCAAAACGGTATGAAATTGACTCGAAAGAGGTTCTTCTTTTTGAGCGAAAACAGAGCCCCGAATTGGTGTAAGACTATGGAATGCATGAGGATGAGTGAAAGGGATGGAAAACGAGCGGATTGCTGGCAGTCATGAGGTCGAGGGTTCGAACCCCTCCAGGTCCACCAATCAAGTCCTTCTGCTTCAACATCATGCCACTTTTCATAACCTGCCAAATACGTCAAATGTGCGAAAACTGTGCTAAAACGTGCTTAATTTGGAGTGCCTGTGCTAAAACTCGCGGCATGTTCATTGGCTCGCCTATCGAGCTTCGCCAGTGCCTCGCGCATCATCATCAGTTTGGCCTGGCTGTAGCGTTTGAATACCCGCGAGTCCCCCTGGCGCAACATCTGTGTAACAAAATGATCGGCAACACCGCCCGCGCTGAGCCTTGTGGCGAACGTGTGCCGCAGGTGATAAAGGGGAAAGTAAGGGACACCCGCTCGCCTGAGTGTCTTTTCCCAGATCTTCCGCAACGACGTTACGTATGGCTTCTTGGCCCTCTTGCTCGGGCTTGGGAAGAGGCACTGGAACCCTGGTGTTCCTTCGATCTGGGCCTTAAACGCGTCGTGAGCGAGTTGGGTCATCGGCATGTCCGAGATTCCGCTTTCCGTTTTGGAATCCTGAACGTGGACAAGCCAGTTATCGAGATCGACCTGAGACTTCTGCATCGGCAGGAGCTCCTTGAACGGTCGAAGCCCCATTTCGGTCATCACGGTCACAAGATTCTTGAGGTAAGGAGGAGCAGCAAATTCGATCCGCGTCTGCTCACTCGCGCTCATGTAGTGCGGCTTCCTAATCGATTTGCTGATCGATGCGGGAAATTCGACGCTATCGCAGGGATTTGCGCCAAGCCGCCTCTGCTGGACCGCGAGATTCAGTATTCGGGTCAAAACTCGCAACTCCTGGTGCACGGTGTAAGGTTTGAGTTTGCCGAGACGCCGTAGTCCAAAGTTGGTGCGGACGTATTTGTCGGCATCAAGACGTTCCCGAAGGTAATTTTCAATGGACTCGGTCCGGATCTCCGACAGGAGCATATTGCCGAAAGCCGGCCTGAGATGTTTAAGAGTGTTGAGATTTTGTGCGTGCGTGTTTGGCGATCGGAAAGGCGGCTTTGATCGGTATTCCAAGAACCAGTCTGCCCACTCTCCGAACGTGAGGGTCTTGCCCTTAAGAACGCTGTCCAATTTGCCTTCGTCGCGTGCATCAAGACGCGCTCTTAGGAAGCGCTCGGCCTCCTCTTTGTCTGCCGTTCCGGTGGACTCCCTTTGCGTCTTTCCTTTGCTGTCGGGATACCTGACCCACCAGAATGCCGACTCCTTGCGAGGGTAAACCGCACCCTCGGTATTGCGTGGTCTAGCCATCGATTCCTCCATTTACAAAGAATTGTCGCCGCCACTTTTCGAGTTCGATCAAGCTGAACCGAATTGCGCGGCCCATCATTCGGAAATGTGGAATCTGCTTTCGCTCGACGTAAGCATACACCAGTGACGGACTGACTCCAAGAAATCGCGCGGCTGTTTTTACATCAACCGGCGCCTCGAAGCCAGCTACCTCGGGGCGCTGGGGGGGCTGTTCAACGACCGTACTGATCTGGGCTGTTTCCATGATGGCCATTCCTCCAAGATGAAAAATCCAACCGGGTACTTCGGCGGCTCCCTTCCAAAGCGACAATTTGATCGTCGTCGATCGCGGATGCACTTGTCACCGGGCGTCATCGCTGAACCCCGCGGATGACGGCCCGGCTCGCGGGATCACTGGGCGTGGGAAGCCGGAGAATATGCCCGCAGCGCCGGCACATGAACGAGCGATTCCAGAAGCGGAAGCGACGTGGGAACACGCTAAAGTTGTATCGGAAGGCGAGGCAAAGGATAAATGCGACAACGCCGAGGTAGCTGTAACCGAACCAGGCGAGCTGCTGGTTGAAATTCCCTCCGATTCGAAGGAACGAATCGGCGTAGCCCAAGATGAATTCCAGAACCATAAGCCCGATCAGCCCCCAAAAGAGAATCTTCCAGCAAGACCATTTGCGCGGAGGCGAAACGTTCTGCGACAGCCGGGTTTGAATCTCGCCTTTCGTTCTAAACTTCCCGAAGCCAAGGTCCGCTCCGCCGCTGCCAAAGATGAGTCCCCATCCGCGCGAGCGGGCTTCGAGGTTGGAGAAGCCCTGAGCATAGACCAGGGAGAGTTTCGTGAATTCATTTGACCCGCACTGTGGACATTCGACGTTCATGTTTCACCTCACCAAAGTCCAGGAATGAGCCGGTAGTAAACTGCTCCCGCATATCCGGTATATCCTGGGAGAGTTGCATTCAAAAATCTATCCTCTCTCACAGTGCGATGCAGGATTAGGGCCGAGTAGCTCAGCGCTGGAATCAGGGCGAATACTGAACCGAGCGTAAGCGCCGTCGCCGGCATGAAAATCGCCATCGCAAGATAACCGGGGTGCCGAACGAAGCGGTAAGGGCCGTGTGTGACGATCTCGTGGCTGCGTTCACTCTGAATGCGAATTGCCGTCGAGAAGAACGGATTTGCCGTCATCGCCCAGACCTGAAATGCGCCTGACAAGATTAGTGCGACGAGCGCCACAATTTGAGTCGTCACAGTCACAGCGGGAGTCCAGCGGAAGCGGCCCGCATCGAGAGCGGCGATGATTACGGTCGCCAGAAAAAGCAAACTTGCTGCAAACCGGGAGCCTGGATCGATCTCTGCTGGGCCTGGCTTCCTGCGCTCACCATCCAAAGCAGGTTCAGCGGCCAGCGCGGTTGCCAGGCCCATGCCCGCAAAGACCACAAGATACGCCTTGAGCATAGGTACGTCCGATCTTCCGGCGCATAGCAAGAGCACCCCGCCAAGGAACGAAGTCGATAGAAACCAGAGCGTTAACGGGAGCGTCCGGCTCATGGCGTAACCCCCAAACCGAGTTGTTGCGCCTGTTGCTGGGCGGCAGCACCAGGGGATTGTTGATTTTCATTTGTCTTTTCGAGCTTGGCCATGAATTCCTGAACTGTCTGCCTAGCGTATTGCTCGCCGTTTTCATGCGGGTTCGGAGGGAACGCCCGAATCGCCTGCACAATGACTTCAGGGTCGTCCCCACGGCTGAGGGCGACGCGAGCGTAAGCCCTGGTTACGGTTCGCCGGGCGTAATATTGCGGCCGCGGCTTGTCATAACGATAGTCCTCCAGCCGCTGGATTAAGACGGAGATTGACTCTCCACCCCTCAGCCGGTCTTGCGCCCAGCGCCAGTCGTGGTCGGATGGAGTTCGCTTTGCGGTGACTCCCTGCCTGCTTGAATGAGTAGATGCCTGCTCCTGTTGTACCGGCTGGCTGCGAACCTGACCTACCTTGAAATCAGCGGTCTGATACGTAGCCGTGGCAAGCTCTCGCGCCTCGACTCGATAATCCTGTTGGTACTTCTTGTTTGGAAACCCCGGCAGCCGCAGGACGCGGGTTGAATCGGTAGCAGCCGGATCGCCGCCAAAGGCTTCAACCATCTTTCGCTGAAGACCCTCGGCCTGACCCTGCGTCATCCCTTCGACTTTCCAGATGACCTGATATTTGCCTGGCGAAGTTGAAAGAACGTAGTTTGGCGTTGGCACTTCCTTGCTGGCCTGGATTGCGGCAAGAGACCTCTCACCCTCCTTATCGAGGTCGAGATAAACATGCCGGATGGCGGTCACATCAGCCTTGGTGCGGTTGCGCGTGTTTTCGCGCAAAGCGTTATACGAGATGTAGACGTTGGCACCCCTGGCGTTTTCGCTTCTGAGCCAGGCCTGCCATCGTTCGCTGGCCAGGTTCTCGGCCGTTGTAATCCGCTGGACCTGGCGATCAGTGTCGCGGTTTAAGACCAGCACGGCGATCCGGTCCGAAGGCTCAAAGTTTCGGCGGATGAATTCCTCCGTGGTCAGCGCATGATCGCCTTCGGGCTTGTGTTCTAGCGTCGGCATGGATTCTTCACCTCGCCTCAACTTCGCGGCTGTAAATCGGGTTGAACTCGTAGCGGTCTCTCTCAAGGTCATAACCCTTGATTTCAAGCACCTCAGAGACAAACCGGCATCCTGGCCGGCGGTCAAGCTGCACAACCAAATCGAGCGAATCAGCAATGTTTGTCTTGATGGCGCGATAAGGCAGCTCAATGCCGCTCTGCAGAACGCAGCTCGTGAACCGGGCAAGGCCCTGTGCGGCGGAAGTCGCATGCACGGTCGAGAGCGTGCCCGAGTGCCCGGTGTTCAGCAGTTGGAGCAGGTCATAAGCTTCTCCACCGCGAATTTCGCCCAGGATAATCCGGTCGGGCCGGTGGCGGAGCGTGGCGCGAAGTAATTCCCGAATGGTGACGGCTGTCAGGCCGTCCTGCTCACGCCGGGCCTCCAAGCGAACCAGATTGTCTTTGTGAAGCTGAATCTCGGCCGTATCCTCGATGATCACCAGGCGTTGGTCATTGGGAATGAAGTTGGCCAATATGTTGAGCAGCGTCGTCTTCCCGGTTCCGGTGCCGCCGCTGATGAGGATGTTCTTTCGTTCGAGAACAAGCCTTTCGAGATCCCGGGCTAAACCCTGGGGAAGCGTACCAATCTCTACCAAATCCGCCATGGTGAAGTGCCGGGCGTTGAACTTGCGGATAGTCAGGGTTACTCCATTCACGCTGCAGGGCGGGATCACCGCTGCCACGCGGCTGCCATCAGGAAGACGGGAATCAAGAATGGGCTTTGATTCCGAGATGTCGTCTCCGAGCCTGCGGGCGATGTTCTTGACGGCGATCATCAGGCTCTTTTCAGTCAAGCTGAGGCCGGGAACCGGCTCAACATATCCCGCCCGTTCGATAAAGACGCGGTCCGTGCCGTTCACCATGATTTCGCTGATCTCAGGATTGAGGATCAGCGCTTCGATGGGTCTCAGAAACGGCAGGATGGTTTCAAATCCGTTCATGCGATGGTCTGCTCCAATGCTGCTTCCTTCTTTTGCTCAACACTGTGCCGCGAACGTTCCTGGCCCCTCACCGGCTGAATTTCTATTGCGACACGCTTCGAGATTTCTCGGCTGAGGTGCTCTCCAAGTGAACTCGCATCGTTGGTATAAATCTGGGCGTCGTACTTGGCCCGCGAGAGCGCTACGTAAGCGAAGCGCTGGTTGATGAGGTCAGGATGCTCGCGTTCGTTCACCGGCGCGTGAACGATGACCCGGTCGGCGGTCTGTCCCTGGCTGCTGTAGCTGGTCATGGCGTAGCCGTAGTCGAGATGCGGGTGGTCTCGCAGATTGAATTCAACCCTGCCACCTGATTCAAGCCGTACTTTGAGATCGCCGGTCGCCTCAATTTTCTCGATGTAGCCCATCTCGCGGTTGGCAACCCGCTGCTCTTTGAAGGGTGCTGTAAGCTGAATCGGGTCGCCTGCGGCGAAGTGCCTTTCTTCTTCCTTGTAAACATTGACGCCCTGCAGCCGCCGGGGATCGTAAGTGACTTCTTCACCGCTCTCGCGCCTTACCGTAATTGTGTTTGGCCCGATGTCGGTTCGAAGCACCGTGGCGTATTCCCCGGCTCTGATCCCTGCTTGCTTGCTGCCGCGCGTGTAGCGGATGATGTCCCGAGGCTCGTATCTGGCCGCCCACTGCCGGTCGGCTCCGGTCAACTCCTGACGATTCACAAGGACCGTGACGCGGTGTTCGTGCCCGCTCACCTTGCCTTCGGCTTGCAGGCTTTCGTGCGCCAGGCGGTTGATCTCTGACCGGCTGCGGTTGTCGGGCGAAACGATCAAGCTCTTCTCCGGCTCCTTGAGATATTCCTGAACAATAGCTTTGAGCCGTTCGCCGGAATCAGTGACTTCGTGGACCCGGCCTTGCGATTGCAGCCGGTCGAGGGCTTCTTTTGCTTTGCTCTGGGCCAGAAGCTCGACGGCTTCTTTTAAGCCAGAGTCCTGCTGGCGGACGATCTCTTCGAGCCGGGCAGTTCTCATCCCTGCTTCCTGCATCTGCTCGAAAGGCCGCCCTGCCTCGACTGCCTGGTGCTGGCGGATGTCGCCCACCAAAAGAACGCGATCACGCTCTCCCAGGCGCTTGAAGAATTGGTTGACGTGCTTCGTGCTAGCCAAGCTCGATTCATCGAGGACATACAGATGCGGCCTCTCGCTCATCTTTTCCTGGCCTGCCACAAGGAACCGCTGCAAAGTGCTCGATGCGATGCCGGCCTCCTCCAACTGGCGGGCGGCGCGCGAAGTGGGGGCGAAGCCATTGACTTCGTAACCTTCCAACTCAGCGGTTCGCCGGATGACTGACAGCGTTGTGGTCTTGCCTGTGCCGGCGGCTCCCTGAAGGCCGGTGATTTTGTCCTCGCTTTGGAGGATCTCGTTTACCACCTGTTGCTGGGCGGGATTCAATCTCTCGATTTCATTGTGGAGCTTGGGCATCCTCTCAGGCCGGACCAGGGATCGTTCCTGGTTCTGGCCGCTCGTCATTGTGGAGAGGTTCTCCCGCTCGTAGGCGATCATCTGCGCGGTGGTAAGCCAGCGGCCGGGCTGCGAGCCGGATTCATGCCGGACCTCAACGAATTCACCGCTTCTTATCCGGCTGTTCAGCGCGCGTTGGATGTCATTCAGGCTGGCCTCGCCCAATGATCTTTTGAGAGCATCACGAAGCAACACCCGCTCATCCACCACTGCCTCGCGCTCGATATTCCGGTCGCGGGCGAAGCTGAGGGCGCCATGGGCAACCCTGGCGCGATGGGCAAATTTCTCCCCGGCAGGCATTTCTCGAAGCCGCGGCTGCCGCGCTTGGGCCTGGGAAACAACTGCATTCGGATCATTGCCGTACTGCGCGGCCAGCGCCAGATTCACGCGCCGCATCTCTTCGGGCGTGAGATGAATCTTGCCTTCGCGGGTCCGGTGAGCGCCGATTTCTGCTGCTTCAGCGCCCGAGCGACCGTTGGCTTCGAGATAGTCTTTGATCTGCTGACGGCGTGGGCTGCTCGCCTGAACGTATTCGGGCGTGTAGCACTTAATCTCAAATGCCCCGTTCTTCGCGGGCTCTAATTCATAGCCAAGTTCCCGCAGCCGCCGCGCCAGTTCTGAGCGATAAATTGCAGTCGCATACTGCTGGCTTTTGTAAAGCTCATACGGCTGTAAGGCGTGCGTCTCGCCATCCGCCGTTTGAGAAACATTGAAAATCACAACGTGAGTATGAAGCTGGGGCGCGGCATAGCCGTTCACGGGCCGGGCGCTGTCATGCTCAAACTTCGCGGCGATCATTTTGCCGGTAGTTTCCGCCGGATGGTTGCCGCCAATCCGCGCTTGAACGTAACGCTCAAGCTCATTCAGCGCCACGGCCGCGCTTTCCCGATGCGCTTCCCGAACCTGTTCGTCGCCTCCAACCAGGGCCGTAATCGAAACGCTCTTTGGCGCGCTGAAGGTTGCATCCCATCCGGCCCGATGTTCCGCTGTCGTGATGGTCTCACCATGTTCGTTCGCATAGGTCCGGGGAACGCGATGCTGGACCATCTGCTCGCCGGTTACGGGATGCTGACCTTCAGCCAGGCGTGCGAATTCCGCAGCACCTACGGCTCCTGAAAGACCCCATTCGGCGGCAAGCTTGCCTGCCCATTCGCCCTGCACGGCGCCCTTTTGGGAGTAATAGTTCTGCTCGGCGTTGGAGAACTCCTTCTCGTGATAGGAGCGGGCTTGCCCTGCACTGAGCGGTTTAGAAATGGTCAGCATTTGTTAGCCCTTGTCGAAAGGGAGCGTGTCTCCCGTGTCTTCGTGGTTGCTGTGAGCATTTCTCGGGCGGACTGCTGAACTGGACTTCAGCATCTGAAGCGACTCCTGTGGTTCTGGTGTCTCTTCCTCGTTGACTTTTGCGAACGAGGGATCATTGCGGTCTGCCGGAAGGAATCCCTGGCTGCGCGCCTCCGCTGAGACATACGGGAACGTGAGCTTCAGCGTGTATCCTGGCGTCAAAAAGTAACCCTCCAGGTTTTCCAGATTGCTGACCTCTGAAGCAAGAATCGCCGCCTCGATTCGCCGGTCTACGGTGACATTTTCAGAACGGTTCAGACCCCAATCGCCAATACTTCTGCCCTCCCGCAGGTGCTCCATCTCCACGTCGCCGATACATTTGCTGATCCATTCAGCCGCTCGCGGCTCGCTGATGCGGAGGAAAATCTTCGTGCGCGGCTGAGACAGCATCGACTCGGCCTCCCGTCCATAACGCACTTCGATCTGGCTGCGTCCCTGGAGTCCGAGGACCATCCGGGTATTGGATTTACGGCTTTCGGTCAGCGCCAGCGGCAGCGTAGGAAGCGTTTCGAGGCTGGCAAGCTCGTCCATGATCACCCAAACGGGCCGCTCGGGATAATCCGTCTGGGCCGTAAGCCGAAGAACGAGAAAATCGAGCCATAGGCTCATCAGTGGCCGAAGGGTTTCACGGGTTTCAGGGTGGCTGGTCAGGAAAATCCATCCCTCGCGGCGTTCCGCCCATTCGGTAGCTGTCCAGCGGTGGGTCTTTGACGGTGGCGGCAGAAGGCTGAATGAATTACTTACCCGTTCGAGACCCGCCAGCACGCCTGCGCGCTGCTGAGGGGCACTCTTCGAGACGATGGCTTCAAGTGGCGTTCCGGCAACCCGGCGGTCGATTTCAGGATCGGGATGAGCAATCCAGTAGCAAAGCTTCTCCGGCGTTGGGTGATGCTTCAGCAGATGGGCAAACAGTTTGCGCGGGCTTTCGACAAAGAAGCGGTTTTCGCGGTCGCGGTCGGGGAAGAGCGACTTCGCTATAGTCTCGGCTTCCGTGTGATGCAGTAGCTCATCGGCGGCATTCCAATAAGGCATCCGGGCATCAAGCGGGTTCAGAATGATGTCGCCACGGTCGGCGTTATAGAATTGCGGCAGATACTCTCGTGCCGGGTCGTAGACAATGGCCGTCTCGCCGCGCTGCTCGATCTGAGTGAGAAGCTGGCGAATGCAGGAAGACTTGCCCGTTCCGGTATCTCCGATGAAGAGGAAGTGCTCCCATTCGTGGCGGCGGGCGACGCGCACCATCATCCGCTCGGCCTCATCCATGAACAGGCGCTCCCAGAGGCTCGGGGGATTCGTGGTCTTCCAGCCAACGCCGGTGTAGCTTCTCCCGTGCCGGTGAAACCTGCTGCGGGTTGCAATGTTCGCCCCTTTCAGCGCCCGGCTGCGGCGGCGCTTCCGGGTGTCGGCGGCGTCTTTGCGGATGGCGAAAGGTAGCATGACGGCCAGGGCGAGCAAGCTGACGTACCAAACACTTCTGAAGAGCTGCCAAAGTGATTTTCCGTGATAAATCCAGTGCGAAAGCCAGGTATGAACCCACTGATCGTCAAACCTGACGGACCGCCATTCAAGGCGCTGGGCGGAGTTGTGAATAGCCTTGTTGGATAGAGCAAAGGCGACCGTCTTAAGTGAGGCATTCGCGGGCGGCAGTGCTGGGATGACCTCAGTATTCAGGGCAATTCGGGTCTCGTGCGGATAGACGATGAAAAGCGCCATTAACGAGTGGGAAGGGCGCAGGTATGGATTCCGGGATGTGACAACGTGAGCTGTTCGGAAGTAGGCCGGGAAGTAGTACCGCTCAAGCGGCGTCCAGCGGGCTTTGTACTGATAGGCGAAAACGGCGGCTCCGCACGCAAGGGCGAGTAAGATTGCCATCAGAACGAACACCGGCCTGTGCCGGGGCCAATGGCGCTGACCATTGCGATCGTGGTTTTCGTTCGGTTTGGTGGGATTCATCGGTTTACCTCTTGCTCCCGGTGGCTTGATCAGAACTGGTCTCCAGATGGCCGCTCTGGAACTGGGCGTAGGCGTATTTCAATAGTTCAGCGGCCTCTTTGTACTTCGCGCTGTGAGCAGCATCGACTAATGCCTGGGCCTTCTGCTGGCTGAGCTTGCCATCACGCCCAATCGCGCAAAGCAGGTCGATGAGGATGGCCTCCGTCGCGCTGATCTCTGCCATCAGCGCGTAGTCGGAGGGCCTTGGACTCTGTGGCTTGAGCGCTTTAAGAACCTTGCCGCGGCACCACTCGGCAGGGCGTTTAAGCTCACGGGCGGCGAGTTCCCGGAGTTCTTGGAAATCTGATTCTGTGAATTTTGAAGTGACGCTTTTTGTGAGTCTCTGTGAATCGTTCATGATTCCTCTGCTCTTTTAACTCGCTGTGACTTAGGAGGTTGGCGCAGGGAAACCAAAGTTTCCCCCGGAAACCTGTTCTTTCGTAACCCGAGTGTTTGTAATGGGTTCCTCAGAGAATCCGAAGGATTCCCGGCAGCACCCTTCCCAGGGGTGGCGTGTCAGGGTCCGGCGAAGCCAGGACCCGCCGTATGCCGCTGCGGAGCAGCGTTTTGGGCATAAGGAACACTCGCCAAAGGCGCACACTGTCCACATAAACGCTCCACATCAATGCGCCGCATCCGCGGCGGCCACAATCGACGGCGCTGTCGCGCCGGAGAGAGTAACTCTCGGCAGTTGTTGCCCTACGCCATTGCGCCTGGGCTTCTTCTCAATTGCAATGTCTGGATGAACTTTGAGCCAAGCCTTGTATTGCTTGTCCATCTTGTAGACTCGTTCCAAGCTCTCCGAAATGATGTGCGAAAGGTTTCTTGTTCCCAGAAACACGCCGTAACGTCTGAGCGCGGCGAGCTTCTGTTCCTCAAAACGCACGCCGATGGTGATCTTCTTCGGTGGCGTGGGCGGTAGTTGGATGATGGGCATAGTCGTTACTCCTGGTTTGGTTTTGATTCAGTTAAAAGCTTCGTCCTCTCGGAAATAGGTGATGGTGAGTCCCAGCGGGTTGATGGGGATCAACTGGTTGGGGACGTTCTGGCGAAACAAAAAGACAAAACTCGCGGTGCAAAGGGTCCTCTTCAGCACCGAGTGGTCCACGGGCGAGTACTGGATCGTGTAAAAGTCCACGCTGGCTTTATAAGGTGGTTTGATCATTGGCTCTATGGCGACCTGCTGCACTTCGATGTCGACTTCAGGGGCAGAAGGGTTGTCGAGGAAGGTTTCGACAACTTTTTCTTTCTTGTCGGCCGCCATGATGTCGTTGGCAAGTTTGCCGTCGAGAAAATAAAGCGATTTGGTGAAGTCGTCGTTAACGGTGTAGCGGTTGCGGCGATAGTAGAGCTGGCAGAACTGGATGAGGAAGTATTTCGCTTCTTTGGCTTCGGGTTTATACGCGAATGAATTGTAGCTGAGGGCCTGGGCACGGCCGAGCTCGTCGATACGGATGACGAGCGGCTTGAAGTTGCGAAATGTGTGGATGGTTTTCACGTTCAGCACGACTAGGCCGGTGACAGCCAGAGCGAGCAAGGCGACAGCAACCTTCAGATAAGAGCTGGTGACGAGGGCTTCGCCAAACTGCTCCATATAAAGTTGCTTCGCTTCGTTCGTGGCCGGTTTAGTCGACATGGGTTAGGACCTCATGGGATTCGCAAAGCCGAGCATCCCGGCTGCTGATCCACCCGTGCTGCCACTGAAGATGTGACTCGTCAACATTGGAACCTTGATGAGCGCATAAACGGACGCGACGATCACAATGAAGAGCGCAGGTAATAGGGACGCTTGTTGGACCACCGGAATAGGACGCCCGCCGTATAGATTCATGAACCCGGTTAGAACGTTCCCGATGATAAAGACCACGGCGGCGGCAACAACCTGATAGAACGCGTACTGGATGAAACACTTGAGCCACCCCCAGAAAAGCCAGTCCAGGTGTGGAACAATGAAAAAAGGAATGAAGATCGGTCCAAGAAGGACGCAGACGGCCGTAGCGATAATCCCAAAGGCCACGACGATCATGGCGATGGCCTGCGCGAGCGAGAGCAGGAGGATGATTGACCAGTAGTCGAAATAAACCCACATGTTGAGCGTCACGCCAGGTGTCTCAATGGTTCCCTCGAATGCGGAAATCTTGTTGGTAACGGTGTCGATCATGTTGGTGGAGATCGCGTTCGAGAGCGATTGCGTTTCGTTTGTGATCAGGTGATGAAAATCCGTCCCGATGCCGGGAATGGGCGAGTTGTAATAATTGACCATGGCGAAGCCGAAGCTGATCATGATGACGAGGCTGGCAAAGCGGGAAAAATGCATTCCGGCCAGAAAATCCCCTGCTTGAAGGGCGGTCTTGATTCCGAACCAAGCCAGCATGATGGTGGCGAGACCAACAAAGAGATGCAGCCCCATGCTGGCGAACATGCCGATATTGCTGTTCAGCATGTTGTTTATGGCTTGGAAGGCCCAGTCGTAATAGTTTCCATGCCACGGCATTCTGTATGTCCTTTCTCGATGCGCTTCGAGCGACAGAACCTTATGGAATTCGATAGCTTTGCAGCGAGCTTCCAAGGCCGTTCGTTACCTGGGTGATTTGCTTCACCATGTTGTCGCGCTGGTAAATGTCGCTGTCGATGGCAGCGGCGGAGGAGTCGCGCTCCCGTTTGGACTGGATGACCTTCTGCTCAAGCGCGGCAAGCCTCAGGTTATTGGAATCCTGAAGGCTGCGGAGCATGAGTACATCGGCGGCATTGATCTTGTTTAGGACACCAACCTCGGTGTTGAGGCCGGCGCCGTTTGAGAACGAATCGTTTTCGAGGTTGCCGATTTGATTTTGGACGCCGCGAGCGTCAGCGCGGATATTCCCGATGGTTGCCATGGAGTTTGTGTTTGCGCCATCGGCGAGCTCGACGGTTGCGTATGCGGTGGTGGCCCTCTGGAGTTCCTGGGGAGACATGGCGGCGATTGCAGTGGAACTATACCGCTGAAGTGGGGTCGTGGCTTTCTGATAACCCGCGAGGACGGTTGAAAGGCTTCCGCTATTCACGCCGTTCACCCAGATGCCGGTGTTTTGATAAACGTCGGGGACGGTTGTCAGGTAACGCCACTGAGAAAAATAAGCCTTGTAGCGCGCCGGCATATTCTGAATGTGCTTGGCCATTTGAACAGCCAGATTGTATTGATTGAGGACCTGCTGGTAGGTGTGCTGAAGCTGCGCGAGCTGCATCCGCAACTGGTAATAACGGAGCACCGCATTATGGAAGTTGGTTGGATCGTAAACGATCCCACCGAAGAATTGTGCGCGGCCGGCGACGGGAACGAGGACGCAAGCCAGCACCGCCAATGCGAGAATCTTTTTCATGGGTTTTTACCTCCTGTTTGAGGGGACAAGAAGTTGGGCGAAGCAGGCTTGCCTGAACACCCGGTCGCATCCATCTGAGCTCCCCAAAATTCCTTTCCATCGCTGTTGCGAGTGGTGACGATTCGGTAGCGGCCACAAGGAAGATCCTTGTCTTTTACTCCTTCAGACTTTTCCTGCTCTCTCGTCTTGGCAAGGTCCGCGTTAGCACTGTTTGCGAAGTCTTGGGCTTCGGCGCGGGTTTCGTAATAGCCCAGGGGAATGAACTCCTGTTGTTGTTGCTTCTTCGAATGGCAAGCCGCAAGCGGAATCATGATCGAAATGGCAAACAAACTGAGAAACGGTTTCATATCGAAATCCTCCTTAAAAGTCTGACGGCATCGTGTGCTGATTATAGTCAGGGAGGAGGAGATCATTCGAGAGATAAACCTTTACCCTTGTGCCCTCGCGGATCGTGATCGTGGGCATCAGGTTCAGGAAACGATCCATGATCCGCTCGCCGGTCATGGCCATGCTTTCGCCAAAGCCAATGCGAGCTTCATCGAGAGCGGATTGCGTCAAGATGGGGCCGGGTCCCGCCTGACCGATCCCGCCCAGAATCCCAACGGCCAGCGAAGCGCCAAAGATTTTTGCGTAGTGGTTGTTGACCTTGTCGTGAAGGGCAGTCGCGCCAAGCTGGTCAAGTCCTTTGAACTGGTCGAGGTTGACGGAATACCCATCCGGCATGATGAGGCGGCGAAAGAAAACGGCAAGCCGTTGCTGGCCGAAGGCGTTCACCTTTTGGGCCTCGCCCAGAACTTTGGTGCCCGCAGGGATGAGGACGTGCTGGCGATCATGAGAATAAACATCGTGGGTGACAAGGCAATTCACTGGACCGGAGAAACTGCCGTTCAGCCGGTTCATGAGGACGCTGTCAATGGCCGTGCCTTCAAAGAGAACGTACTTCTTGCCCCTTGCCGAATTAAACTCACCGGGTTGAGCCACATCCGGGTTGACCGGCTTCGCGTCAGATTTTTCGGGTTGCTGAATGTCATTCGACGCCGCCTTTGCTGGCATGGCGGCTTGTTGTGGCGGTTGGGTCCAAGGAAGCGGCGGACCCATTGCAGCGAGCGCTTCGGCATCTCGGAGAGCCTGGGCTTGATAGAGGGACGTTGGTCCACCAGCAGGGGTTGCGCTGGCGAGTGAGGAATCTGCGGGCGATCCGGCCACCTTTTCGGCTGCAACACCTTTTCGGTAAGTCAGCGCGACGTTTGAGGCGAAGAGCGACAGATATGCGCGCTTTTTTTCCTCTGCCTTGATGGGGTCCGGCAGCGGCGCTGAGGTTTCTTCCGCTGGCTGCCCGTAATACTGATTGGGCGGGCCACTGTTTTCGCCGGAAGGATACGTCGCGGTCTGCCCAGGCGCTGTCCCGTAAGGGTTGTAGCCGCCAGGAATTGCTGGCGCGCCGTTCAAGATGGCTCCGGGCACGGGAACCGGCTGGCGGATCGCCTGTTGCTGTTCGGCCTGGATCGTCTGCTTGAAATCCTGCACCTTGGTCGTATCGGTCGGGGTTACGACCGGCGGCGGCGGCAGGGCGGGTCTTGGGGGAGCGACCGGCTTCTTGCCGCCTCCCGTCAGCCACATGATGAGAATCATCAGCACCGCCACGCCAATTATCACCAACGACTGCGTGTTCTTGGGAATGACGCCCTTCGGCTTTGGCTCCTTGTCCTCGATCTGGTTTGGCGGATTCGGAATTCCCTCAGGATTTTCAGCCATTGCTGGAGCTCCGTCTCTTTGTTCCATTACGCTTCTGAGTTGCACAGGATGCCGCTGGCCTTGCCGGGATCAGGCGAGCCAGGGAATTTCCGTGAGACTTCTCCGGTTTGCGATTGGCAATCAGCAGGTAGTCCACAATCTCGCGCTCAATCCAGTCCCATGTGAGCGACTCCCATTTCTCGGCGCTCATTACGGGTTACCTCCATTCTGTGTGCGGCGTTTAAAACTGACCTTCTGTTTGCCGATGATCAGATAACCTTTGTCCACAATCTCGGGAATGATGTAGACGCCGTTCTCAAGATCGAAATTCACTAGGTCGGGCTTGCCGTCTTTGACCTCATAAATTGCCGGCTTCTCCTGGGCGTTCGACTTGATGTAGGTGAACCTGTCGTCGTGGTAGATGGCGGTCACGGAAAACGGTGGTCGCGTGGCCTTGGATTTGTACTCGTAATCGAATCGGAGCCGTGCCGGATACTGCTCCCGGTAGGCGGTGATCTTCTGTTGGATCTGGCTTTGCGCTTGCCGAATGGCTTCCGCCGCCTGAGCCTGGGCGGCATCAGCTTCCTGCTTATAAGCCTCGACTTCGGACGCTCGCACGTATTTCACCTGCCCGCCAACCGAAGCAATGCTCGACTCGTCCTTGGGCACCACAAACACCTTGAGGTCCGGCTGTTCGTTTGGCTGGTCGCTGATCTCGGTCAGCAGGAACGAATAGACGTGCCCGCTTGCGGTAATCAGGTTCAGGTTGCTCTTGATATTCGCTTGTGCCGGGTGAACGTAGCAGAGGTTATGGACGCCGTTGATGATCCAGAAGTCTTTGTCCCCGGTGGTAAAGTCGAGGATCTCCTCGTTCGCCGGAAGCACAATGAGCGTCGAAAAGCGAATCTTTGCCCGAATCGGGATAATGTCGGTCTGGGAGTAATGCACGACCCTTGCGCCCCACGCCGCCTGCAGGCGGCCACAAGGGATGAAGAGGGAGACGAGCACCAGGCCGATCACAAAATGCAGTCTTATGGGTTTCACCGGCAACCTCCGAAATGAAATGTCGTGTGTCATGCTGACGCTCCCGCCAGGATTTCCAGCCCCTTCTCGAAGCCGTGGGTCTCGAAAGCTTCCTTGCGTTTGCGGTTGTCGAACGGGTCGTTGGTATACAGCCAGTAGCTTTTGGGATCGACCTCCAGGTTCGCTACCTTGGCGATGTCCGGGTTCTTGATGAGCATCTGCCGCTTGGGAATCAGAGTTGAGATCAGCTCGATCTCGTTGTCGTTCAGGTGGAACTGCCGCTGGTAAAGGTCACGGTCCATATCCGGGTTGGCGAGGAAGATTTTGGTCGGGCAGCTTTCGATAATCACGTCGCAGATTTCGGACTTCCGCAGCTCGTCGAGCGATTGAGTGGAAAGCACCATGGCGGCATTCTGCTTGCGCCAGGTCTTCATGGCCTCGACGATGTACGTCCTGACGGCCGGGTTGCGGAAGAAAACCCAGGCCTCGTCGATGAAGAAGGCTTTGAAGATATGCGTGATCGCGCGGTCGCAGATAACTTCATTGGCGCGGTGAAGGATGTAAAAGAGCAATGGTTCAAGCACTTGGGGGTAATGGTCCATGCCCTGAAAATCAAAGCATTGAAATTTAGAGAAAGTGATCGTGTCCTCGGCATTGTCGAACAGGAACCCGAACTGCCCGCCCGCGGTCCACTTCTGCAACCGGCTGGCAAGATTCCGGTTCAAGGTATTGGCCAGGACGGTGAGGGTTCGTAACTGCGGCTCGATCTCGTAAAGGTTCTCGATCTGCTGATAGAGGTCCTGATCTTCGGCGGCCGTGAGGCGATCCGTATCATTCGACTCAGCCAGCACTTTGACGAACAGGGCCAGAAAATCCAGGTTCTGCTTCGTGGGCGGGAGCGAGAAGGGATTAATCCTGAAATCGGGCGAGTTCATCCCGATGCGAACGTAAGTGCCGCCGAACAACTGCGTCAGGCTTTCAAAGCTGCCGCCCAAGTCGAAGATGAAGGTATACGGCGTGTACTTCTGCAAGTTGGTGATGAGAAAATTCAGCAGGAACGATTTGCCGACTCCGGTCTTTCCAAGGATGACCGTGTGCGCCACGTCGCGGTGGTGGAGGTTCAGGTAATAGGGCGTTTTGTGGTTGGTCTCAAGGACGGCCAGATATTCCTGCTGCAAATGTTGATTCCGGGCCTCGCCGCAATGGAGCGTGAAAAGGAATGAGCAATCGGCGTAATTCGAATTCAGAATCAGCATCTTGCGCAGGTTGAAGGCGTAATTGCCGGGAATGGTGGCAAGATAAGCGTTCAGCAGGTTGTAGCGCTCCTCGTAAAGTTCGGCGTCTGAAACGCTGAATACCTTGTAGAAGTCCGAGCAAGTCCGCTCGACCTTGGCCAAATCGGGGTCGTAAATTACGACAGTGAGCGAAAACTCGCCAAAATAGTTGCCGTTGATTTCGAGTTCCTTGAGCGCCATCCCCAGATCGCGGACCTGGGCTTCCTTGGAATCGTCAATGAGGATGTCGTCGGTCCGCTCGGGGTGGTCGGAAAGCGTCAAATGGCTCATCAGGGACCGCTTGGTGTTGTGGAAATGCCGTCGCCGGGAATGGATCAGGCTGCGGCTCCTGTCAGGCGGCTGCTTCTTCCATTCCGTCACGACGTAATAATTGGCTTCAACTTCGAGAAGCTTCTTAAAGATCAGCGGGAACGTCTGGGCGGATGGTTCCTTGAGCGTAAGCACCTTTACGAAATGGTCATCGAGGCGCAAATGCCCGCGATGGCATTCGAGATGCGATTCACACAGATGCCAGTCGAGAAACGCATCATGCTTAAGGCGGGCGCATTCGAGCTTCTGAGGGTCGAAGTTCAGGATTCGCTTGAACACCCCGTAGGCTTCCTGCTTCCTGAGGATTTCGGCAGAGCAGAAGTCACTAACCTGCAGGATGAAGTTCCGAGCTTTGCCGAGCACGGAGTCGCGGGCCTTCCGAATCTCCGAGTCCATCAGGATTATCTGGTGGTGCCGCGACAGGTAAGCCTTGAGCTCCTTCCAGACCTCACGTGGTTCTGAACCCAGCCTCGCACAGCTTGAGGCAAGGGCCTGCTTGTAGCGGAAGCCTTCGAAGAGGATGACGAAATAGATTCGGAGGGCATAAAGGGATTCGGCCTTGCCCCGGAGAAACTCGATCCGGCTCTCGATGGCTGCGTCGATCACCGGACTGCCGTAAGTCCGGTAAGGAATCTGCTCGTGGTTGCGTTTGAAGAGGTACTGATACACCCGGCATTTTTCGTCGAAGAGCCGAAAGGCGGATTCGAGGCGCTTCGTCAAATTGTCAATTGCCGAGCCTTCGAGGCATTCGTAATCAACTCCCCGGACTTCGAGGACCACGCCCGTATCACCGCTCTTGGTCAGGAACACCTGATCATCAATGAACCCGAAAAGGTTCACCTGCTCGTTAAACGAGCCGGCCTCACGGTACGCTTTGTCAATTCGGTCCAGCCTAAACATGGTCAATTCTCCGCACGGTGACGGGTGAAAACTTCATCGGGTCGTACTGCGCCTTGGTCCTGCCGGAATTCAGAAGGAAGCGGAAGATTTGAGGGTCGGTCTTCGTGGCCCACCGGCCAATGACATAGAGCAGGCAGAACATCAGGATTCCGCCCAGCATGGTCTTCATCAGGTTGAAAACGCCCGCTCCCATGAGCAGGGCAAAGAAAAAGAGCTTCCGCTCGACGCCCAGAATGGTGAGCGGACGATTGAGGGAGCGAAACACCGGATTGGTTCGGCGAGTTTGCATGTCAGGACGCCGGAAAGAGCCAGGCCATGAAGTTGACCGCGCCAATGGCCATGCCAACGCCGAAGATGACGCCGGCCATCGTACGCTTGGCTCCTCCTTCGCCAAAAGCGAAGACGAGCCCGCCAACGACGATAGCCACGAGCGCAAGACCGGTAGCAATCGGCCCGGTAAACGCGGTCTGAAGGACCTGCACAGCGTTCTCCCACGGCGAATTCCCGACTCCTTGTGCAAACGTGTTCTCAGCCAGCGCCATCGACGCGGCAAACGTTAACACTCCCATCCGCGTGAACTTCTTCCACCACGGCTTTCGTTTCGGGCTTTCTGTAATTGTTTCCATCAGGCCACGCCTCCTCGAATCGCCAAATGTTTGAGCACCATTTTGTCCCTTCAGTATGTAGAGCCTTGAGAAAGGCAAAATTGGACAGGCGGGCGAGATTTTTATTGAATTTTTCTTGGGTCCGTGCCAAGTTGCTAGGGAAGCGAGGGGCAGGCGAGGTTTAGGTATGGAAGACGATGCCGAAAGACCCTTTCCGTACATCGCGTCGGCAGAGAATATCAAGGACGATCAGCGGCGTCGCGCGCTCCTCCGGGCTGTAGGTGAGACGTGGCCCCGAATCCAGGTTTACTCGGACGCAGTGTTGCCGGACACCGTTGACCGCGACATACTTCTCGACCGCGTGGTCGGCGGCGTCGGTGCGGCCGAGACGAGAGCGCCGGTTCAGGATTATGGGGCGTACCTGTTCAAGTCTTTCGTCAACGAAGCGAGGAAGTTGCTTCGCAGAACCGGCAAGCTCGAACGGCTGGATTCCGCAGCGCTCGCCGGCCAGTCCGCTACCTCCGATGCCTCTTCCGTTGAAAAACTCGAAGCAAAGATTCTGAGTGAAGAGGCTCTAGCAATTCTTGACGACCGCACGCGAAAGATTTGCGTGCTTTGGTCGCAGGGCCTTAAGCCCAGGGATATCGCTGCGGCCGTAGGTATGACCGATTGGGCGGTGCGGAAGCAGCTTCAGCGAGGCTTCGCGCGGATGAGACGATTTATCGAATACGGCCCCGAGAGCGAGCCTGGGCCCCGTTGAGGCCAGACGACAACATTGAGCAACAATCCCCCCGATGACACCAAACCGCTGTCGAAGCGCGAAGAAGAACGGCTGCTGAAAGCCGGGCGTTCTGTCTTCTCGACGGCGTTCCCCAATCCCAATCGCGAAGGATGTCCGCCGCAGGATCTGATCGCGGCGCTCGCGCGGAATAAGTCGAAGCTCGCGCAGCAACAGGACTTTATCCTGCACATGTCCCGGTGCTCGCCGTGTTACAACGATTTCGCCACGTTCCGAAAGGCCGCTCAGAGGGAGCGGAGGCTAAAAGCAGTCGGAATCGCAGCCATCATAATCATCATTTGCGTTGCATCATGGCTCGTGGTGCGGGCAAGGCACAGTACCACATCTCGGTACGCCGCAGTGTACGATTTGAACACCCGCCTGATGCTGCGCGGGTTCGGAGAAAGCGGAAAGCAAACCAAGGGGCCGATGGTGCTGCGCCGAGGGGTAGCGAACTTGACTCTTTACTTGCCGTCTGGAAGCCGCACGGGACCTTATCAGGTGGGTGTCCTGACAGAAGCCAGCACGGTATTGGTGGCCGCGCCCGGCGCGGCGACCCTTGATGGAAGCCGTACAGTTCTCAGGGCGCGACTCAATGTCTCACGGCTCAATGCCGGCCATTACCTGCTGGGTATCCGTCCGCCTGGAGTCGAATGGAGCTACTACCCGCTGGTCGTCAGATAGTCGGAGTCGGCTGCCGTTCCATGGGCGAAATCTACGGATGCTCGAATCGAGCGCGTGAGCGATAAAGCGCTTATAGCGACGCCGACCCGCGGAGTTCGCGGGTATTCTCGAAGGGCTTTACAGTCTGGACCAGTAAACCGTGATAGCCGAAGTCGTTATCGCTCGGTTTATGGCCACCGCCTGGCTTTCCACATCTCGATTGGTATGGTGAGCTTGTCCTTCTTCCCAACCTGCGCAGGATTTGAGACCAGATATGACACGGGATGCTCCGGGATTCCTGAGACTACACAAACGTGGTATGTCTCCCCGTGTTTGTCTGCGGCATCCGTCTCGTTTCCGGTCAGGGTTACAGCGTCTTCTCCCGCCTGTCCTTTCACCTCGATTTGAGCCTTCTGTCCCGAAACCGTCTCCGCTTCTAAATCGTAGCCGTAGTTCAACTTCTCGACGCGAATCAACTTAGCATACCGCTTCTTAAGCTTTTCTTCGGCGAAGTTGACCGCGAACTCTTCCACTCCGTCGGCAGGATTATCCTTGATTCCACCCTTTCGCAGAAAATCCCGCCAATGCTCCAACTCTTCGATGGTCTTGACGTTCTGAATGTAGTCCGACGCGGCGAAGCCGATTCCAGGCAAGTAAATGTGATTTCGTTCCCAATTCGTTTCCGGTTTGAATTCAGTCGGGAAGAATACCTCTCGTGCTGGTTTAACATCGCGTTCCTTCGTAAGGACCCAGAATTCTCCTGGCTCATCCATTTCCGTTCCGAGATATTCCTGGCAATGAACCGTGTACCTCAAGAGGTCAACCGGCGATGGTTGGGGAGACTTCGTCAGGATTTTTGGGAGGAACACGTCTTCGCAAACGTTTTTAGCGTCATAGACCTGGACTCCACACATGCCAGTAAGAAAGCCGCGAATGACTTTGCGTTCGGCGTCGTCGTTGGCGGCCACGAGAATATCGGGATCCAGCACACGCTTCGGTAGTTGAAAGCCAGTTGATAGCTCCCGTAGGATGGGGTCATCCGTTGGCAGGTCTGGTATAGAAATCTCGCCTCCCTTGAGTAGCTGGCCGTCCGCCGCAAGCACAAGCTGAATCGAATCGTAATGCTTTTGGCGCTTATAGGTCCGTCTCCGTTCCTGATATTCCTCGATTGACGGATACTTTTGCAGCCAAATGTACAGCGACCGGAACCAATCCGGTGCGTCAGTCGTCCGAGCTTTCTCGCCGAAAAACTCCTCGTTTGCAAACCAGTCCCAGCGATCCACATCCTTGATGAGGTCTGACGAAGTCCGATCCACGCTCTTGTCTAATGCCTTGACGCTGGCAGCGCCCGCCATCGCAGGCGCAATCTCGTCTCCCTTTAGAAGCCCGGCCGTGACCAGTGCGTCCACCGCCTCTGGCTGCTCATCGATCCGAACGACTTTGTCCGGTGTGGTCCAAGTGCCGTCCACCGCGAGAGCAATATTGCTTTCCTTGAGAATTTTCTCCAAGGGCTCGATCAGCCTAGGGCCAAACAGCTTAGCGTACGGCTCTAACCACTTCACGGAGTTGTCGAACTCGAAAGCTCGCAGGAATTGGTACTTCCATCTGTCGTGTTGTTGAAACGATTGGATTGCCACTTCGCATAGACGAACGATTTCGTCCATCAACCAATGGTTCCAAGGGGCTTCATAATTGATGGCATCCCTACCGGGTTGTACAAGGAAGTCAGCTTGGATAGTGAACTTTACGCCGCTACGCGCTTCGCCCAACGGCAGGAACGAGTACACCCCACCGTACATCGCTCTCCGCGGTGAAGGGTCCAGATTGCCGTTTTCATCGAGGGCAAATGCAATTGAAATGGCTCGGCAGGCAACATTTGACCTAAACTCCTGGGTTAGTCTGTCTTCTCTGACGGGTTCAGGGACCTTAACTTCCGACCGGAAGAACTTAAATCTCTGTTGCTTTCCGTCGTGGCTCAACGTAGTAATTCCGTCAGCGGTCTCCCCTTCATTTCTCAGAGCGGAGGTTGTACCTGATCGCTCATCTACTACCCTGATCTCCCTTAACCAGCGGAGGAACAGATAAAGGTCTGTGCTGAGTCTCCTTACATCCTCGGACAGCGTCTCGTGGCAGATCGGGTCCCGGTAGGGAATAATGAAAGTTGTCTTTTCTCCCTGTATCTCCTCAGAAGCTTCAGCGAGCCAGATCGGTATCACATGCCAAGGGGTTTCACGTGCTACCGCTGCCCAGTCCTTGTAGTTTCTGTCGAACTTAAACTGAAAGCCGCCTGAGTAAATTTCCGGAGAATCCGTTACTTTGAAAACTGACTTGAAGCCGATTCCCAAATAGCCCAAACTACCCTTCTCAGGTTTCTTTGACGACCTGATCCCGCACAGTGCCCTAACATCTTCCCCAGTGAAAGGGCGGCCGTCATGACTCACCTTCAATCTTTTCTCTCCGATGCTGACCTCCATTAGGCCATGCGTATCCAGGCCGTGTCCCGCGTCTTCTGCATTCTGGATCAGCTCCAATAAGAACCCCGAGCTCCGAGTAAAAACGACCTGCGAGATCAAGTTCAAAGCATTGACGAAGTCCTTCCAAATGGGCGTGCCCTTAGACCCCTCGATCTCCTGCCGGATTGTTTCAATAACTTCGCGATTCGAAGTTCCGCCATTCATTAGTTACCCCTCCCACCCTGCCCAACGGGACGGGTGGTTTACGATCCACCCGGTGCCGGATAAACCGATTCTGGCCCTGTGGCAAGCGGGAAAGTGTCGCTTCCCAGCACCTCAGGTTTTTTACGGGCGCGAAAGGCGATGACCAAACACAAGGCTACGGTCGATCGGCGAGATCAATGGCAGTCCTTAACTGTTTGTCGTCACCAAGTCTAAGATCGTTCCGGACAAGGTCCACCACACAGTCCGGCTCAACACCAGCACCCTCAAGAGTTGTTCCGCTCCAGGTATGGAACGTCACTACGGGAATGCGCAATACGAATCCGTGTTCCATCTTGAAGCCCGTTCCGCCAAGCACCTGGCCGGGCGTTTTGGTGCCGACAATCGTGGCCAGTTTATTCTCTTTCGCAAAACCAGCAATGGTTTCGGCAGCGCTCGCGGTGTGCTGATTGACGAGCAGAACGATCCGGCCATGAAACGCCTGCGGGCCGAGGCCCTCAGTCACCATCACAATTGAGCGATCACTGAAAGCGAATCGGAGCAACAGCGGGTAAAGTGCGATCTTGCGCGACGGGATTTTGCCAAACCGTGGGAGCTTCTCCTTCTTGAATCCCTTCGCCGCGCGCTTCTGAGTGATGCTGTATCCCACGGGAACCTTACCCGGCGTCATGTAGCTCATTAGGCGTAGCCCGCCGGCGCCGCCGCCCGGATTCCCTCGCAAGTCAATAATCAGCCGGTCGCAATCCCTCAACTCGGAAATGGCGTGGTCGATTTCCTTCGCCACGTCGATGCCGACCTGACCAGGGAAACCTGTGACTTTGAGGAGGCCGATGCCCGGCTGCGGTTTTGACCATGTAACCAGCCGAGGCCGCACAATCGGATGCCATTTGGATTTCGGCAATGGCACGCCCAGCTTAATGGCGGCCCGCTCGCCGTTAAGTTTCTCGATGCTGACCTCACAGAATCCGCCCATGCGAAATGCGGGCGGCTCTGGCGGTGCGACAGGATTACCCTCGACCTCCAGCAACAGGTCGCCGGGCTGAATCCCAGCCTGATTTGGTGGGCTGCCTTCGTGTACGTCCTGAAACATCCAATGCGCCGCGCCGTTCACCTGCTCGCGCTGGAAGGTGGCGCCAATCGCGTACTGCGGCGGAATCTTCAACAGGCTGCGGTGGAAGAACGTGATATGACTGATCTTGAGTTGCGCAAGCAAGTCCCGAACCTCGCGCTCAAACTCTTCCACCGTGTCAGCCTTGAGAATTTGCTCGCGCCGCGCTCCAACCAGCGAAGCCCATGTTGCCGGATCAAAGCCGGGCGCAAAGAGTTTCTTCGCAACCGCCTTGCTGACGTTCTCAAACACCTCCGTTCGTTCTTTGATTCCGAGTGGGATCATGGTTAGAAGGTTAACCGGGTTGCACCGTCCCCGACAAGCACGAATCCAGCCCAGTAAATTGGAGCGCGGTTTCCCATCATTCGCAGGTAATCGAGCTTCGCCTGCCTGAGCGCTGCTGCCTCGTCTTCTCCCTGCGCGAGGTGCGTGTAAAACTGCTTCATCTGAATGCTGGTCGCGGAATCATCCACGTCCCACAATGATCCCACCACGCTCCTCGCGCCAGCAAACAGGAACGCTGGCACGAGGCCCGCAATCCCCTCCTCGCCCTCCAGCTTGCCAGTGCCCGTATCGCAGGAAGAAAGCGTCACGAGGTCTGCCGCAAGCGATAAGCGAGCGATGTCACGGACCTGAAGCACACCATTTTTCTTCGAATGCGGTGCGCGTCCTAACACCAAGCCTGACCTTTCCGGGAAGTTCGGCGTTGATAAGCCGTGGACAGCGAAGTGAATGATCTTGAAGTTGGAAAGAGGCTCGGAATCGAACCGTCCCTCCGTAGCGTTCGTTCCCATGAGCAAAACCGTCTGTTTGGATTGCCCCAGCGCGTGATCCGCATTCAGCAATTCCAGGCGAGCGGAAGGCAGGTCGTAAAGATGACCGCCAGAAAGGTCGTTCACCCCGCGCGCCAGGAAGTGCATGAGCTTCCCGTTCGCACCGCTGCTTTTCACTTCATAATCGTAGGGGACATCCCCAATCCCCAGAAACGCCATCTGCGGGTTGTGCGCTGGCCGGCGGCTGCGCAAATAGCTGAGTACAGTGACCGAAGGCGAATAGCTGATCACGTGGGATTCGAGCAGGTATTTGCGGGATGAATCCTGCAAGGCCTCGAACGGCAGATCGTCCAGCGAGCCATCAGGAACGATGATCAAGCGCCGTGGCCGGAGGGATTCCGGCACCGGGGCTACAAGCAGCGAGAAGAGCTTGGGAGCATCCTGCACATCGTTGCTCCCTTTAGCGATGCCAGCGAGATATGCCTTTACCAGGGCTGTGATTTCCGCTCGTCCGGCTGGCAGCCTCACGATTTGCGAAGTGTTCTGATCAAATGCCAGGCAGAACGAAGCGGGCTCGGCGAGCACATATTCCAGCACCGCCTCGCTCGGCAGCAGACTTCGCTGAGCCGCCGAAAAATCAATTGGGTGCGTGGTTATGTGGCGCTGGTCTGGATCAAGCCCGTCGTTGATGTAGCCGAGTTCGCGCTCGTCCTCAACGAGTTCTTCTGTCAGCCGGGCTGTTTCTTTTCCGTCCTTCGCTTTGAGAATTTGCGACTGCAGATCGACAATCTCATCTGCGACCGCGCCGTTTGACTCCTTCGCGGGTGGATCAGCGGCCCGGCTCAACAGTGTGTCCGCCACGGTGCGGCCTCGGGCGCGCTCAATAGTATCAAACGCCATTGCGGAATTATTCTGATCCGCAGCCAGCTTGAAGTCTCCGAGATAGGTATCGCTCATCTCGCTGAGTAATGAGCTTTCGGTATACGCGCCCGGAACGCGCTGAAGCATTTCGTCAATCACGCCCTCGGCTTGCGCGTAAAGGCGGTGCGCCTCGTCCACCTGACCGGTCTTCGCTTTCAGCGCTGCCAGAGCATCGAGTGATCGCGGCAGGTAAATCGTGTCTCCCACCATGCTGAAGTAGTGGACGCCCTGCTCGGTTTCGTTCGCGGCATCTGGCAGGCGACCGGCTCGCTGCGATAACGCGGCAAGGTCAAGGTAGGATTGCGCCACCACGCGATAGAGGCCCATTCGCTCCGCCGATTCGACGGCGGCATTCAGGTATTTCCGGGCTGTGGCGCCGTCGCCTGAGTCTGCCGCCATCTCGCCCATGATCAGAAGGTCCTGCCCTTCGTGTTCCCACATCTTTTCGCGCCGGACCTCGGCAAGAGTACGGTTCATCAGAGCTTGGGCTTGCGCCTGATGGCCTGTTGCCGCCAGCGCCTCGGCCCTCCCTTCGAACGCCATGAACGGAGTGCCCACGTAGCCATCGTGCCTCGCAATCCGAATCGCACGGTCGAGGAAAATCATTGCCTCAGTGTGACGGTTCAACCCGTTCATGCCGTTGCCGACAAGTTCCAAGTAGCGGACCTCTGTGCCGTCATCCCGTTCGAGGGCCGCCGTGATGAGGGCCTTCTTCATCAGCGCAGCGGCCTGCGTGTAATCGCCGTGAAGATAAGCCACGATGCCGAGCTCGCCCGTGGCGCGATTTGCCCACTCCTTTTGCCCCAACTGCGTTGAAAGTGTCTTGGCCCCGTTCCAATCCTGCTCCGCCGCTGCGACGTTGGTTTCCTGATCCGCATCGCCCTTCACGCCCAGGCACCACAGGCGGAGAAAGGGATCGTGCTCAACGAGCGGGGTTTGAAGCTGGGATGCGATGAAAGCGGAGATTTCGGGGAAAGAAGTTTGGCCGCCGGTTCGCATCACGCCGATCTTGCCGTAGAGCGCGTCTCGCGGATCGCGGGCTTGGGTAAAAAGGGCTTCGGCCTTTTGATAAAGCGGCAATGCCAGCGGCAGATTGTGACCCCAATAAAACCGATTCGCCTCAGTGAGCATCCGCTGCGGATCGCCGCCATTCAGCAAAGACGCTTCTTCTTTGACTTTGGCCGCCGCGGACGCGAAAGAGAACGGACCGTAGACGACCCAAGCAGCGGCGAACCCCACCGCCAACGCTACAGCCGCAATCGCACCCAAGAGAATCTTTACGTGCCGCTTGTTCATACGCGTGGTCCTGCTCGCCATGATAAGGCACGAGAAGGGCGGTTTCAACCGACGCAGTTTCGTGGATTATTTCGGCCGGGACACCATATACTTACTTGATGTTTATCCCTCGTTCGGAGGCACTAATGCCTTGTCCTAAAGATTTTTTACGGACCGATACAAGCGGGCGTGCACACGCAGGAAGCCAACGACAGATTCAAACCTATGTTAATGAGCGCGGCCCAGAGCTCTCGCGTGCGATCGCCGAGGCACTCCAAGCGTACGAACTCGATCCGAGCAACATTCGATGGGTTTCACCAATCGCGGAAGAACAATATTCTGAGTATCGCGACGAGGAATTCCTGGAAAAGATCGGCGCCCAGCACCTCGCCGAGAAGCTACGCGAGTTCTGGCCCGGCAGCGGTCCGTGCTGGGACGCGCTGGCTAGGCTCGACGGCGGGTGCGTTCTCGTCGAAGCGAAGAGCCACATTTCAGAGGTGTATGGAAATGGCTGCAAGGCTTCGGGCCGGTCGCTATCGCTCATCCAGTCGTCAATTTCACGCACAAAGCAATGGCTTGGCGTGGAGCCGGACGCTGGCTGGCTTGGTCATTTGTACCAATCCGCCAATCGGCTGGCGCACCTCTATTTCCTGCGGGAAATTGGAGCATTTGATGCGTACCTGGTCCACGTGTACTTTATCGATGACCCGCATTCCCCAACAAATTTGCAGGAGTGGGCGGATTGTATCAGCCAAGTAAACGTGGCGCTGGGAATTGAGAATCCAATACCTTTCTTCGGGTCCATCTTTCTAAGCGCTATCTGACGAAGCTGATCTGCAGCGACAAGATTAAAGACGCACTTCCGAACGCCCCGCGTCGGGACGGCAGAGCGGCAAGGCCGCTCTGCCCAAGTCCTATTTCTTTGCGGATTCTTCGGCGTGTTTGGCTTTGGTCCGATTCGATTTCGCAGATTCGCTTACCGCCGCCTTGATCGACTCAACGTCTAAGCCCCAACGGGTCGCAGTTTCAAAAAGCGGGTCTGGTCTCGGGCCGTCGCTGTAGTAACAAGACGGCGCGTGGTCCTGGTGATCCATCAGCGCCAGTTCCAGAAGCCAAGCTCCCAACTGTTGCAGGGATGCCTTATTCACGAGGCTCTCGAAATACTCGGCGTGGCCTCTGCTGCTATCTTCCCCGGTCGGTTCCACCTTTCGCTTTTTCGCCACAGCCGGTGTGATGAAACCGTTCAGGATGACGAACTGCTTGGCGGTGTCGTACTGCAACCGATGGAAGAATGCGAGGGCGACAAGGCGGAAGTCCTCAAGATCAAGACTCCGGTCCTGGCGGGCCTTTTCGCGGATGGCGTCGAAGACGGCTCGCCGCCGCTTCAATTCCAGCCGCGCCTCTGCCTCCCGCTTCAGCCGCTCCGCGTTGGCTTCGGGATTCTCGCCGGTGTAGCGGAAACTTGCGCCGTGAACCGTACATTCCTGCTCCCGGCTAACGCATACCCACTTCAATTTCCCGATCTGCTCGCCGTCAACCACAATGGCCGGCACAGTGTGATCGCAACCGCCTTTCTTCGACTCACGGTATTCATCCCGAGTAAGGGCGCCTTCGGGCTTGGTCTCCCCGGCAAACCGCCACGACGTTGAAATCTTCACCGTCTCGGGCGGTGCCTCTTTGATCTTGATTTCAACGAATGCGTTCAGTTTGTGCTGGAAGCAATTTTTATCAGTGCATGTCTACTTATTTTTCACCTCGGGAAACAGGGACGGGTTGAAGCCGGTGCGCTTGGGGCAGGTAGTGCACGGTCCGGCTTCAGGAAGCAAGGTTGCATCATCTTTACTGAACGCTGCACCGTTCAGGTCAAGGTAGATTTCCTGCTCGATCCACTCTTGTAGCCGAGCAACGGACGGAAACTCAACGGCTCCCTTTTTCGTGGCTTGGTTGAGTTGGCTCAGCACCTCTTTTTGATCGCGGGGCTGTAGCCGGGCGAGAACCAGCGCGTGGGCGGCGGCCATCTGACCGTCCAGGAAAATTTGCTTCAGCTTGGGATCGAGCTTAAGCAGTTGCAACCTGCGGAATATGTGTGAGACAGATTTCCCCACGTGTTCTGCGACGATGGCCGGCGTAAAGCTCGGATTCATCGCCAAAAGCTTTTCGTAAGACGCGGCTTCTTCGAGAGGATGGATGTCTTCACGCAAAATGTTCTCGACTGTGGCTACTTCCAGCGCTTCAGCGTCGCTGAGATTCACGACGCGGGCGGGAATGGTGAGTTTCCCAGCGCGTTGCGACGCTTTGAATCTCCTTTCGCCACACACTATTTCAAAATTTCCGTCTCTGGCCGCGCGAACCAGAATCGGCTGCAAAACGCCTCGGGTTTTAATTGACTCGGTAAGTTCGGACAGCGCCTGGCTGCCCATACTTTCACGCGGGTTCGCGGCAGACGCCTGGATGCGGTCCAGAGGGATTTCCTGAACCAAGGTGTTCTCTTTCTCTTTCGGTGCTGCAATAACGTTTGTGGTGCTCATGTCGAAGATCTCCTTTTGAATTTGGATTTGGAATGTGTTTAACGGCGGGCGGCAAGCGCCCAAAGGAGGTAACTGGCCGCCCGCCGGGTGACGTTCAGGCCGTGTCCTTGAGAGACTCGGCCCATTTGAATTGCTCCTGGAATTTTTCCCGCATCCACCTATCGCAGCGGATCAATTCCCGCATCGGACCCGAGATGTCCTCGTATTCCTTCTGCGCGATGTAGTAGAGGTTTTCTTCCTGGCCGGGCAGGTTATCGCCGTAATCGCCGGCAATGATGATGCGGTCGCCAGCCCATGAACCCACAAGGTGTGCATAGGGTGTTCGGATTCGCTTCAAGCCGCACTTGCCTTGCTCCCAGCTTTCAAGGGGGGTGTCCGGCATGGCAACGTGAAGATCACCTAAGCCGCGCCCGTTGTCCTGGGCAAGCAGAATGGCAAGCGCGGTGAGAGTGGCTCCGCCGTCTCCGAACTCCATAAGCTTCAAGCCGTCGCCCAATCGGGTCGGAACAACCAGTTGACGTTTGTCTAAGTTCACCAAGACATGATATTGACCCATGACGATGTATCTCCTTTCAGTTGAATTGGTTAGGTCTAGCAATCGGGAATGGAACCGAGACCCCTCACGGGGCCTCGGTGGTTAGTTTGTCCGCGTAACCGGCTTTCAGAATCCGGTCGGCGGCGTGAAAGATACGTTGGGCAGAGCGTTCGCTAATCGCCTCGCCCTTCGCGTAACTCTGGATGTAGCCCCGGCTGAATTCAGCGCCGGGCAATCCGAGCGATCCGCAGCAAAGCAGCGCCACGGCTTCCGCCTCGACTTCCGCAATGCTGCGCGGCGTCTGGTCGGTGTCGGCCATGTCGCCATCGGCGCAATGAAGAATTGCGTGCCTGAGCTCGTGAAAAAGGGTTTTGAAGGGAAGGGCTGCAAGAGGGTTGATGGCGATCTTACCGCCTCGCCGGGCGTAACCCTGGCAGTTGCCGTTCAGGTCCTCAAACGGCATGCGATCAATCTTCAGGGTCGCAAGCGCGTTCTGTTCGTTCCATTCGGGAATCGCGGGTGCTTGATATTCCGCGCCTTCGGTCTGCGACAATACAAACCAGTGAGACTTATACGTGAAGTGCGTATAGGTGAATTCTTCTTCCTGCTCGGTCCCGTCGTCTTTCTTAACGGTCTTGGTCCGCTGGCAGGAAAGGGGCATGCAAAGAATAAGCGCCTTCTCGCCTTTCTTGACGCGCCTTCCGAGTTGCTTCCACTTCATGAATGAGGCAAGTGGACCCGGCGCGATTTCCCTCTCGAAACACTGGAACAATGCTAAAAGCTGGTTGCCCAAGCTGTAGTTGTGAAAGCGGGAGTAAGCCTGATGAATGAAGCCGGGTTTTGATACGGCCTCATCCAGCAAAGCCGCCCAAGAGATCATGGGTTTGTTATCGGTTGTCTCTTCTCTCTCAGCGCCCAAGCGCGCACCCACTGTGTGCCCCTGCGGGCCTGCGCTTTGGTTTTCGGTCTGTCGAATTTGGGTTTGCTCGGTCATGCAGTTTTTCTCCTTTTCCGCCCTGCTTCTCGCGGGGCATAAAGAGGCAGGGAGTGCCTCCTCCCGCCGCTGTCCTGACGGGGAAGCCGCAAAAAATCTCGCTTGTTTCGCTTGATTTTTTCGGGGGGACCGTCACCCGCAGGGCGGCGAAGCCGGGGCAGAGCCCGCGTCGGCAGGGCGGAGGGGTATTCACTCGCCTGCCATGCCCGCGAGAACAGGTGCGAAAAGGAGACCTGACCGAGCGCGCTAAATCAGAAGGCAGACCGAAAACAAATCAGAAGCGCAGCCCGCAGTGGGCAACTGAATTGCGGTGAACTGGTCCAAGCTGAACGTTTAAAAGTGCCGTTCATTCGCAACATGTGGACCGCAGTAATAGGGCCGCCGTATACTCCTTCTGTTCAGATGAGAGATGACTTCCCTGAATCCGTAAAGCGGGCGATTGCCGCGCGCGTGGGCAATCGATGCTCAAATCCCGGCTGTCGAGCGCCAACCAGCGGCCCAAAAGATGACCCCACTGGAGCAATTAACGTCGGTGTCGCCGCACATATAACCGCAGCGGCTCCGGGCGGTCCGAGATACGACGGAAGCCTGAGTCCAGAGCAGAGAAAGCACCCTAGTAACGCCATTTGGCTTTGTCAGACGTGCGCAGACCTCGTTGACGAAGACTCGGACTGCTTTACGGTGGAGCTGTTGCAAACGTGGAAGAAGCGTGCTGAGGATGCCGCGCTAAGGGAGATTGGCAAAAATGTCATTCCCCCGCGGGGGTTTCCGGTGCTGCAAATCGATGTGCCAGAAGCACTGGCGCGGTGGCCGCTCAGCCATCTCTTGAGGCCTCACAATTGCTTCGTGCCGCTAATAGGACGGGAACGCGAACTTGAATCGCTCGCTTCGTTCTGCGAAGCGCCCAATCCTTTTCGATGGTTAGTTGTCGCAGGAGACGGAGGAGTTGGGAAGACTAGATTGGCGATCGAACTCGCGAAGTCGCATGCTGAAAAGGGCTGGATTGCTGGCTTTCTTTCCGCAGAAGCTATGGCGGGCTGGATACGGCACACGGATTTTGCGCGCTGGTCTCCAGAAGTTGACACTCTGATAGTTGTTGAATATGCGGCTGCAAAATTGGAAGGACTGAAAAGCGTGCTCTGGCGATGCGGTTGTTGGGCCAATAGTAGCCCAACTTATGGCAAGATACGCCTTATCTTGCTTGAGCGACGTGGAGACTTGAAAGAGGGATGGATACGTGAGTTGGTCGATTCAGCGGAAGGCGGGCTTCGGGGTCAGCTCCTGGGCGCGATGGAACCCGTACTCAATTTAGGCCCTGCCGGAGGCACTGGACGGGAGCAAGCGGTTAGAGCAATTTTAGGCGCCACCTTTGAGGGCTGGGCAAGGCTTCCTGGAGATGATCCCAAGCCGGCTTGCCCCGAGCTCGATTCGTCGCAAATCGAGGAGCTTGTAAAGAATACAGGGGCCCTTCCCCTATTTATCGAAATGGCTGCGCTTCGGGCATGTGCCGCAAATGACACATCGAGACTCGCGAAATGGGGCCAGGGGGAGCTCATTGCGGACATGGTCGAGCGTGCACGGATTTATATAAGAAAATATTGCAGCGGCGGGACAGCGGCTGCCGAACTTGTGGAACGCGCGATAGCGCTAGTGACTCTTACAGGCCCCATAAACATCGGTTCCCAAATCTGGCGCCAAATTGTTGGTTCGGATGCTCGACGGTGTGGTTACCCAGAGACGCGTGCGGGGGAGGCGGGCAATGCCGCTGCCTCACTTTTAGTAACGCAGCGAAGGCTCGGTAGAACAGTAGTTATGCCCTCCAGTCCTGATCTTCTTGGAGAAGCGTTTATGATAAACGTCCTCGGGGAAAGGCCGGACTGCGTGATCGAGAGCATTGAGGAGATTCTTGACGGCGGCGTGGAGGCAATTTGGAATACGTGGAACGCCTTGCTTCGGACTGCTATCGATCTGCATTCCTGGAGCCAATTTGTGGTGGTACGGGCCTGGATCGTTCTGCTGGTGAACCGTCGACCGGTACGAGAGCGCCGGCTAATCGAATCATTGATTCCCGCGCAAAGTGTAGCTCTCTCCGGAATAGCGCGGGTTCTGGTCGAGAGGCATCTAGCGGAGCTGGCTCCGCCGCCCGCAGACAAGTTGGAGCGGGCTGGTCTGTTAGACAGGCTCGGCCGGCTGTATGTGGCGCTGGGGAAGCCGGAAGAGGCTCTAGCCGCTTCCAGTCAGTCACTTGAGATTTTTAGAGGGCTGGCAACGGGAGATCAGGTTGATGCAAAGTTCGCCCTGGCGGCGAGCCTGGACACCTGTAGCTTAGTCCACGCCGCTCTCGGCAGGCGCGAGGACGCTGTGAAAGCGGCTGAAGAGGCGGTTCAGATATGTGAGCGCCTGATCGAACAGAAAATCGAACATGTACGGCCGCTTCTGGCCAAGGTTCTTGTTGGACTGGGCGCCTCTTATGGCGAGTTACGACAGCACGAGAAATCGTTGACTGCGACACGCCACGCGGTTGAAATTTACGAGGAACTGGCACGGCGGTTGCCGAGCGTCTTTGAAGTGCCCCTGGCCGCCAGCTTCGATAATGTCAGCATCGCTTACCTCAGCGTTGGGAAGCCGCAGGAGGCGCTGGCGGCCGCCAGCCGGGCCGCTGATATCTTTCAGGTGTATGCGGAACGGAATCCGGACGCTTTCGACCCTGATTTGGTAAGGTCATTGATCAACTTAAGTAACTGTTACACGGGTGTGGGGCGTGCGGAGGAAGCATTGAGTGCGGCGATCCGCGCAGGCAGCATCTCAGGAAACCTTGATAAGCTCGTACCGGGCTTATTCGCACCGCTCCACGCCCTGAGCCTTCAAAACATGGCCGTGTCTTACGCTGAGGTGGGAAACCTGGAAAATGCGCGCGATGCTGGGCGGCGCGCGGCGAATATTTACGAAAATCTGGCAAGGGAAAATCCTGCTCTGTATATACCGCCGATGGAAAAAGCCTTGGGTCACCTCGCCTTGATATACGGTAAGTTGAAGCGCATGCAGGAGGTGCTGGCCACCGCTCAGCGTGCTGTCAACTTCTATGAAGAGTTGGCGAGAGGAGACTGGGAAAATCACTGGCAGAAACTTGCTCGGAGCCTGGACGGTATGGCTGCCTGCTGCAGAGTTTGTGGACGGAAGGAGGACGAGCTACGCACGACTCAGCGGCTGGCGGAGGTTTATCAGCGAAGCGGCGCCGGAGCCACTGTGGAAAAGCAGTTGGCCGCCACCTTCGGCAGTCTCGGACATCTCGAGTTGGAGCAGAATCCCCGTAAGGCAATCGCTTGGTTCAGGCGAGGTATCGAAACGCTGCGCGATTCATTCATGGCGGAGCCAACTCGTTTCGCCGCTCTGATGGATGGACTGATGAAGGATTATTTCGACACGTGCGACTCTGTGGGTGATGAGCCCGATTGGGCATTGACCAATCCGATAGCCAGTGTTCGAGTTCGATCGATTACAGGATAGAGGGCCTCGCCCGGAGGCGAGGCCCAATGGCGGGAATCAGTAGGGGATTGGGTCGTCGGCGGGGATGTCGGCGGAAGGATTGGCTTCAACGGCGCGGTCCAGCTTGGCGATCCGAATAGCGCGGACTTCCCAAGCCAGAACTTTCACCGTGGCACTGTTCTTCTTGCTCTTGCCGGTGACCGGCTTTTCGACTTCACGCGAACGCAAGTAGCCGGTGACGTGAATGTGCGCGGACTTTTTGAGGCTCGCCGCGAATTCAGCGATTGCGCCGAAGCAGGTGACTCGATGCCAATCTGTGTGAGATTGCCACTCGCCCTGAGCGTCTTTCCAAGATCGCTTGGTGGCAAGCGACAGGACGGTGAATGGAACGCCGTCCTTGGTTGTCCGATTCTCGGCATCAGCTCCGAGAAAGCCCATGATGTCTACGGTGTTCTGGTACATTTTTGAATCCTCCGTTTTCTGCTCCCGCTTCGCGCGGGGCACACTGAAAGCGAGAGGGTCCTGCTCCCAAGGCGGCTTTTGCGGAGGTGCCAAAAGAATCTGGCTTAGCGGCTTGAAACATCGTTTGGCCGTTTTTTGAACGATGTGATGGCCGCTGGATTGTTTTGGAGGAGCCGCAACCTGGATGGACGGCGAAGCCGAAAGCCGAGCGCGCGTCCGCCGGGCGCAGGCAAGACCCCGAAGCAGTGCCCGCGAGAAAAAGGGACAGAACGGAGGAACGTACCAGAATGCCCGAATTGAGCTGCATGAGGATTGAAGAGAAGCGGATGCTTACCGTGGCGGCCTAAAGACGCCGACCCAGAGTGCAGCCATGCGCTTCGAGGCTCTGTGTGAGTGGCAATCCCGATGGCAACGCAGCCTGCGTCGGATCACCAACAAGAGTAAGCAGAAAACGCGCCCGCTGTCACGGGCAGCGCGAGATCGAGAGCAGGTCACGAGCAAGAAGCGCTACGGAGCTTCGTCTTATCGAATCTCGATCACCCGGTCGCCCGCCTCGATCGACGCCTGGATGCGAGGCCAAAGGCGCTCGAATGCTGCCAGCAGGTTCGTCGTCCGGCAATTTCCCAAGCGGACCCATATCACCCCGCCTGATTGCGGTTGCCTATTTGCCAGATGAAGGAAGTCCTCGTCTTTCGTGATCACGATCCGGCCACTCTCGCACGCATAGCGCCAGATTTCGGCGTCAGGCGCCCAGCCGAACCCAGCCTCCATAACGTGGACACAATCGCAACCGCGCGAGGTGAGAAACCCGGACAAAGCTCCCGGGAGCTGGTTATCGACAAGAAATTTCACGACGTTGCAAGGACAACATGGTCGGCTTGGCGGGCGGCGTACTCAATGGCGGCAAGAATGTCTTCCCTTTCCAGGAACGGGTAGTCCGCGAGGATCTCATCGTAGGAAGCCCCCGCCGCCAGCAAATCGAGGATGTCAGAGACGCGGATGCGAAGACCGCGGATGCATGGGCGTCCGCCGCATTTGCCCTCTTCAACCGTGATCCTCTTCAGCCGCTCGATGCTCATTGGCTTAAAGTCTATGCGATCATATGCCCGATTGCAAACCACTCATTTTTCGTGAAATGAGCGCGCATACACCCAAAGCCGGCAAACGCGAAATCGGAAGCCGAGTGGGCGTCTGCCGGGCGCAGGGTAGGCCCCGAAGCGGCACCCGCGAAAAGAAGGGAGTCAACGGAGGGGTCAACGCCAGAATTTCGTATTGCGGCCATAGGCACGCTCTGAACCCGAATTCGTAAATTGAAGGGCACTGTTCCGTTTTAATCCGTTAGATTGGAGTTGTGTGGAAACCATCAGCGGAGGAACAGAACAGTGCAGAGAAAAGTTAGCGTGCTTTGGGGAGAAAAGAAAGTGGTTTTGCGTCAGACGCCGCGGGCGGTGACGCCGTTTGGCGGGCTGAGTGTGTTCATCGAGTTTCTGAAGCGGATCGGTTTCCCCGAGCGGGTCAATCGTAAGCGTCAAGCAGGGTGCAGTCGTAAAATAGGACGGTGGCAACAGGGTTCCAATTCCTCACCCCGCGGCCTGCGAGGGTGAATCAGCATTCATCCGCGGAAGAAAAAATCGCACTCTTCCGTTCTTTGTTTTGCGGGCGCGATGACGTCTATCCACAACGCTTCGAGAGTCGCAAGACCGGCCGCGGGGCCCCAATCCTTCGATAACGTTGCTGGCGATGCCGCACACGGGTACGACCGAAGGATCAAACGTGGCGTTCCGCCCGAGGCAGGTGGGCGACGAGCGAAAAACGCTATCCCTTCCACCAACCGGCCCGGCGGTGACGCAGCAGAGCAGCCTGATCAGTCTGCGAAGTGCTTTTCGGACAAGGCTCCGCCCGGAAAAGGTTCTGCAAATCCTTCGATAAGGAAACCCTCAGGCGCGCAGCGGCAGGCATCGGCCGATCTCGACCCACACCCAGAGGCGTTCGCGGGCCGTTGCCAGTCGCAATAAGATTTTTCGCGCGTGACAGATGACATGCCCCGCCGTGTGCAGGAACAAGAAGCGCAGCCGCTTGGGCCGCGCCGACAGCATCTCGGCCGGCAGCGCCAACCGCTTCAGCGCCACCAGCACGTTGTGCGTGATGGCCGCCAGCCGCAGCCAGGCCGCATTCGCCCCAAAATACTTCGAGGGCAGCACCCCGGCCGCCAATTCGTTCTTCAATACATCGTGCACCATCTCGACTGTGCCGGCCTTCTCGCGATGCCAGCCGATCAGCTTCTCCGGTTTCCATTCCCACACATTGCTGAGCACCGCAAAGTGACGCACCGCGCTGCCATCGGCAAACAGTTCCCCCTGCCGCTTGCGGACGCGCACCGCCACGTAACGCAGCGGCTGGCTCACCTTGTGCTCCGACTTCTCGCCCGGCACAAAGGGTACTTCAGCGCATTCGCGAACCTCCTCCACCGTCGATTTCGGGTAAGGCTTCCACTCCGCCTCGGGGATCGCCACGATGGCTTGATGCAACGCCTCGCTCATCCGCGCGCTGATGGCAAAGCCGATGAAGCCTTGCGGCCCTCCCTCGCGCTTCTCGTCGCGCAGCCACGTCAACAGCTCGCTCTCATGGCAGGCCGAATCCCCCCGATAGTAGTAGGTCTTCACCGTGCTCGGCAGCGCGGCAAAGGCCGCGCGCGCCACCGTCAACGGCGACTTCTGCGCCGGCACATTCCCGTCGCGAAACTCGTCCGCCAGCACCACGTTCATTTCCGCCCACACCGCCAGCATCGGCTGGTAGCCTCGCTCCCCTTCGTAAGTGGCCAACGCTTCCCGCTTGCGGCTCTCAATAATAGTTGCGTCCTGGTCTACCGTCGCTACCTGCTGATCCGCGCATCGGGATCCCAACTCCTGCACCAGTTCCCGGTTCACCTGACCCGGCCCCGCCAGCGGCGCGCTCTCCTCGGGTATGTAGGCCATCTCTCCGGGCAAACGTCGCTGTTGCGCATCTTCGATCTTCTTCTCTTCGTGGAATGCGTGCAGGAAATTCCACGCCGCCTCCGGCGAAGGTAACTCGTGCCCGATCAACTCCGACAGCCCCTCGTCCTCGCGCAAATGTCCAAAATCCTCCAGGCAGTCGCCGCCCGCGTCGTTCAGAATCACGAAACTCTCGACGAACGTGGCTTCGTCATAGCCGCGCTGGCGCGCCTTAATCTGCACGTGCTGCTTCACGCTCCCCGGCGCCCCCAGGGAACGGAACGCCTGCACCACCAGCGGGATGCCTCCCAAGGCTGTGAGCACTTCGGAGGCCGGTTCAGGGTCGACTTCAAACAACAGCGGCGATTCGGTCGGAGACGGCTTCGATGCTTTGCGCATGCGCAGAATGATATCCAAAATCCGCACCCAACGGGTGCGAATTCTTATGCCGCACTCTCAGTCCTCCGTCGTCGATTCGAGACCACCCTGTATGCTCCAATCCGTGCATCCACCCCGGAGCGCGTCCAGGGCGATCTCCTTTTATCGAAGGATCGGGGCACTCAGCTTTCATCTCACACTCGCACGGCTCTGGACGAACTCGTTAAAAGGCAGATGCTAGAGAGCGATGGTGATGCGGAGCAGGCAACACTGTTCCCCATTCGTTCCGATCTCGCCGTGATTAAGGAGGGCGCTGGCGCGCTCAAAGTCGAGACCGTGCTGGACGAAATCGTCAAACTCAAACAACTTCGCGCGCTGGGCCTGCCGGGGGGGCTGTTTCGGGACGTGCCGGGCAAGCTGGTGACTGATTATCGACAGCGCGCCGGGAGTGAATGGCCCCGGGAGTTACGGCGTCATCCGCCGCAGGTGCGCTATACCTTATTGGCCGCGCTGTGCTGGCAGCGGGAGTGGGAAATCACGGATGACCTGGTCGAGCTGCTGATTCACATTGCGCATCACGTGGGCGTTCGAGCCGAAGAGAAGGTCAATGCCGAGCTGATGAAATATGTGAAGAGGGTCATAGGCAAGGCCAAACTGCTGTACAAGCTGGCCAAGGCGGCCACGGGGCAACCGGAAGGGATGGTCAAGGAGGTCATCTATCCGGTTGTCAGCGAGGAAATGCTCGAGGACGTGATTCGTGAGGCAGAAGCCGACGAAAAACAGGAGCAGCAGGTAAAGTTGGTGACACGCGCCTCGTATAGCCACCACTATCGCCGCATCGTGCCCGTGCTGTTGGATGCCCTGTCCTTCCAGTGCAATAACGAACGGCACCGCCCGGTGATGGACGCGCTGGCCTTGCTGGAGAAATACCGTGACCGTAAATGCCCGGTATTTCCTGCAACTGAGAAGATTCCGCTCGGCGGCGTGGTCAACGACGATTGGCAGGAATTGGTGCGCGACGATAAGCACGCCGGGGCAGTTAACCGCATCTCGTACGAATGGTGCGTGCTGACGACATTGCGCGAGAAGGTGCGCTGTAAGGAGGTCTGGGTCAAAGGCGCGCACCGTTTTCGCAATCCGGACGAGGACTTGCCTCAAGATTTCGATACTCGGCGCAGCGAATATTGTGTGGCCCTCGACCAGCCGCTTGAGGCGAAACTGTTCGTGGAGAACGTACGCCGCAAGATGGAGGTGGCGCTCACCGCCCTGAACTCCGACTTGCCCACTAATCCCAGCGTGAAGATCGTCACCACAAAGAAAGGCAAAGGAAGAATTCAGTTGAGTCCTCTGGAGGCGCAGCCCGAACCGCCTAATATTGCGGCGTTGACGGCGGCTTTGGTTCAGCGTTGGCCAATGACCAACTTGATCGACATCCTGAAGGAGACGGAGTTGCGCGTCCACTTAACCGAGGCATTCCGTACCATGGGCACCCGAGAAGTGCTCCGTCCAGAGGTGCTGCAACGCCGCCTCCTACTATGTCTTTATGGGCTCGGAACCAATGCAGGGCTGAAACGCATGTGCAGCGGCGGCGGAGAAGATACGTATGCCGACTTGCAGTACATCCGACGGCGGTTTATCACGAAAGAGCATCTCCGGGCGGCGATCGCGCGAGTGTGTAACGCAATCTTCCGCGTCCGGAATCCCGATCTTTGGGGCGAGGGCACTACCGCCTGTGCCTCGGACTCAAAGAAATTCGGGGCCTGGGACCAGAATTTGATCACCGAATGGCACGTACGCTACGGCGGGCCTGGGGTCATGATCTACTGGCACGTGGAGAAGAATTCCGTGTGCATCTACTCGCAACTTAAGGCGCCCTCTTCGTCGGAGGTTGCATCGATGATCGAAGGGGTGCTCCGCCACGACACGGAAATGGACGTGGAGAAGCAGTACGTGGATACGCATGGGCAGAGCGAAGTAGGCTTCGCGTTCTGCTATCTGCTAGGCTTTTCACTCTTGCCGCGTCTGAAGAATCTCAAGAAGCAGCGGTTATATCGACCGCAAAAGGGAGAGCCGGAGCAATACGCCAACCTTCAGGCGATCCTGACCCGGCCAATCAACTGGGAGATCATCGAACAGCAATATGACGAACTCATCAAGTTGGCCACGGCGCTGAAGCTCGGGACAGCAGACGCCGAATCAATCCTGCGGCGCTTCACCAAGCACAACTCGCAGCACCCGACCTACAAGGCGCTGTGCGAGCTGGGCAAAGCCCTGAAGACGATGTTCCTGTGCGATTACCTCCGGGTGGAATCGCTGCGCCGGGAAATTCACGAAGGACTACAGGTCATCGAAAATTGGAACAGTGCAAACGACTTCATCCTCTACGGGAAGGGCGGGGAGTTCACCAGCAACCGGCGAGAAGACCAAGAAATTTTGATGCTGTCCCTGCACCTGCTTCAAGTAAGCCTAGTTTACGTGAACACGTTGATGATTCAGCAGGTGTTGGCCGAGACGACTTGGCAGGGCCGTCTCACGGCGGTTGATCTCCGGGCGTTGTCGCCGCTGAAGTGGCAACACATAAACCCTTACGGAACATTCATTTTGAATATGCACGAACGCCTGTCACTGGATGATGCAGCACCGTCCCGTCGAGCTACTTGGCCAAAATTTCGGCCTTCGCTAGGTTAAGGCCGAGTACGGTGCGCAGGTTATGCCAGAACGCAAAACGATCGAGAACGCGGGCGAGATTCGCTTCGTCTGAGGGTTCGTATTTGCGTTGACTGAAGTTGATCGGGGCCGCTCGCGCTGTGACCAGAGAGTGTAGACCGGCCAGCACACCTGAGATGTCGAGCGGCACCTGCAATGTGCTCGGAAGATGACAAACGCGCCCACTCAGCGCCGCGGCCACGGCAAGGACCAGCGCTGCAATACCCATTGGAGGGTAGAGAAACAAGCCGTTTCCCTGGTCACCTGCCCTGCTGTACGCCGAATAGGCCACAGCTCCGATTCGGCGGCGCGCAGGCAGTTGCTTGATTGCCTGGTCGAAACTCATGCCCGCACCTGCCCCTATGACGGCTGTGGTTGCAATGGTCAGGATCAACGGAAGCTGCATGAAGCCTCCAGGTTCAGCTACCCCCGAAGTCTAGTGGTTGGGCGTCTTATCTGTCAATCAATCGCCTGATTGATTAACACGAATGCAAAACACCGATCTCATCAAAATTTCTCTCATAATTTTACAAACCTAGTTTTATAGTGCTATTGTCATTTCTATTAAGGAATATCCACATGGCGAATACTGCGACCGCACTACCTGCTCAACGCACCGAACGCGCTCACCTCGGCACGGTTGACAAGCTGTTTTCGGGGTTGATTCTGGCATCGATGGCGGCCGGACTAATGGTTGGAAGGGCCGCTCCCAAGGTAGGTGCCTCATTGGAACCTCTGATCCCTCTTGGACTGTTCTTGATGATTTATCCGACCGTCGCCAAGGTGCCGTTCGGCGACTTGCGTGGTGCGGCCTTGGAACGCCGCCCGGCTGGACTGTCAGTTTTTCTCAATTATCTGGTGAACCCGCTGCTCCTGTACGGCTTTGGATGGGTCTTCCTCCGAGGGCAGCCTGAGCTTTGGACGGGCCTTATTCTGCTGGGCATCGCGCCCTGTATCGGCATGGTTATGGTCTGGGCGGACATGGGCGGAGCGGATAACCCCCTGTCTGTAGTACTGATGGGATGGAACTCGGTGATCCAGATCGTCTCGGTTCCGGTCTGGATTCTGTTGCTGGTAGGGACCAAGATGCCGTTGCAAATCGGCGTCGTTCTCAAAAGCACTTTTCTCTACCTGATCCTTCCCTTGGTGTTCGGCGCATTGACTCGCAGGATCGCCCTGCGGCGGAAGGGGCGGGAGTGGTTCAAATCCCGCCTTGTGCCCGTGCTGAGCAAAATGCAGTTGATCGCCCTCCTGGCAACGCTGGTGGTGATGTTTGCGATAAAGGGAGAAGTGATCTTGAATCAGCCTGTCCTCATCCTGAAGATGGCCGCTCCGTTGATCCTCTTTTTCTTCACACTTTTTAATGTCGGCTACTGGGTAAGCCGCGCCCTTCACCTTCGGAGCGACAAGGCTGCTACCGTAGGATTCCATGTCACGGGACGCAATTTTGAACTCTCGATTGCGCTTGCACTGTCTGCCTTCGCCTCGACGCCACTCGTGGCGGTATCCACTGTCGTCGGACCTCTCATTGAGATTCCAACAATGCTGGCGTTGGTATGGTGGAGCCGGCATCTACAAGCCATCGGGCCACAGAATTCAGCCATGACAAGCGCATAGAAAGGAGCACAGACTGTGCCCGTTGCAATTGAGCCGCAAGTGAAGAGCTGCACGCCGGATGAGTGTCGCAGGATTGCAAAGAAAGCCATCGAGCTTCACCCTGTCCTCGACGACTCGGCGGTGATCATTAAACGCGCCCGCTTATTCCACGCGCTTGGAAACGAGACGCGGCTGAAGATAGTAGGTTTGTTCGCGGTTCGGGAACTATGCGTGTGCGACATTGTGGCGGCGCTGAAAGTACCGGCATCCACTCTTTCGCACCACCTCCGCATGCTCGAAGAAGCCAGCGTGATAACGCGCCGGGAGGAAGGAAAGTTCACTTTGTACTCACTCGACGGCGAGGTCTTGAGAAAACATCGCGTCTTCGAATAGTGAACACGGTGGTTTGTTTGATAAGCACATTCGGACAGGTGATCTGTTAAAATGGAGCGTTTGGTAGAACTTTCAGACATGACGCGAGTCGCAACGTTCTCACGAAAGAATAACGATTCAAAGTCGAATAACTCGATAGTCCAGCGGGCCCTGTCTCCGGTTGGGGCCGCTGCTGGCGTTGCAACTGGACGCGATAGAAGTGCCAAGGGCCGTGACATTGGGATCGAAGCAGTCTGTTACTGCGCACGGAACTATCGCATTCGCGGGTAGCATGAGGATGCCACCCCTGAATGCGGCCATGGCAGACCAGGAGGTTTGCGAATCTGACGTCGTGGGCCGTGCGTACAAACCCCCACGGCTGATGCCACGTCAACCACTCAACAGGGACTCATGTTGGATTGGCAGACGGGCGCGGCACATATCAGCACATCACGTCTTTGAACTCACATTGAAGTCTCATCGAAGCAGGAGCATCGCAATGTTTTCCATGATAATCGAGCAACTGTTCATTTCGCCCAGTCACAATTTCTTCGGCCATCATGGGCAGCCGGCTGGCAAGTCTCCTCTCATTGGAGTCGGCGCGGTCGAGTGCGTTGCCGGGCGTGGCCTGCGTGGCGATCGATTCTTCGATTACAAGGAGAACTACAAGGGGCAGATCACCTTCTTTGCCCGGGAGGTCTTCGACGACGCATGTCGGCGTCTTGGCGGCGTTACGGCTTCGCCCGGCGCAACGCGGAGGAATGCCATTACCCGCGGTGTCAACCTGAACGAATTGATTGGCAGGCAATTCGCTTTGCAGGGAATTGAATTCGAAGGAATCTGTGAGTGCAAGCCCTGCTACTGGATGGACCTAGCGATCGCTCCTGGAGCAGAGGCAGCCCTTCAAGGCCGCGGCGGCTTACGCGCGAGGATTCTCTCCAGCGGAACGCTACGGGCGGAAGTAAGCTGTACTTTAATCCCCTTCCACACGTGCACCGTTGCCTTCCAACGTCATGGGCCTGCTGATTAAGCCGCTTGAAGCCCTTTTCAACTCATGTGTGACTTCATGGCGGACGCGGTAAGTGCCTTCGGAACAATCTCGGCGCTGAGAGAGTGACAAATGTCTCGGGCAGGAGTAAGCAGGTGACCGAATACGACAAATTGCTGCGCCTAGCGAGAACTCGCATTGATGCTTGCTTATCCGGCGCCGCAGGTTGGCCCGAATCGGCAGGAAGGTATCTGGAGCGCGGAAGAGGAGAATGGCTGGCTCGCTATGGTTACCTTCTCGCCGCCCAGATTGACCTTGCTATTCCATCGCTTGGCTTGGTTGGCGCGAAGCCTTTCAACAGTCAAGTCAAACGAATGGAAATGTTCCGCGCAATTCTGGACGTTTGCAAGATCTCAATGGTTGTGGAGACCGGAACCTGTCGCGGAGCAACAACAGAATACATGGCAAGGAATTTCAGCGGTCCAATATACAGTTGTGACCTGAATCGGCGCTACTTTGAATATGCGAAACGGCGCTTGGCAGGATGGCCCAACGTCGAAGTTCAACTCGACGACTCCAGACGACTCCTTCAACAATTATTCGATCTGCCGCTCCTGCGAGATAAAGTTGTCTTTTTGTATCTGGATGCACATTGGAATAGGGATTTGCCTTTGCTCGGAGAAGTTTCGTTAATACTGAACAATCCGATCAGTGCAGTAGCAATGATCGATGACTTCGAAGTTCCATTCGATCAGGGCTATGGTTATGACACCTACGGACGAGGCAAAAAGCTGTGTCTACAGATGCTAAGTAGCTTTCGTGACCGGTTGGAATATGTTTACTTTCCGGCTCTTTCGGCAATGAAGGAATCTGGTCCTAGAAGAGGATGCCTGGTGTTCACTACCTCCAAGGTGCTGGATCAACAACTTCAAACGCTCCCGAGCTTAAAGCGAGGCACGCAAAACGACTGGAGCGTGTACGGATCTCAGCCCCCTCCGACCTGAACTTCCCGGCATGCCGTTCCCCAGCGACTCCCATCGGCGACGCTCTCTTTCACCCCAAATGGCTATTATTTCGACCTGGCGATAGCAGTGGCGGTTTGAGGGTCATATCGTGGACTCACATAAGGTTTTGGTAGGTGCAAGATGCTTAACTTCGTCAAAGGTATTCTGGCCACGCTCGCCATGATTTTCGCGGTCGTCGCCGTTTGGCTTGGCATAGCCTCCGTGGGGGCGGACGTGAAACCTTCATCTGTCGAACGTTGGGTCGCAACTGCAGAACTCAACATTGCGGTTGCTCGCCACGCAAACGGGCTTCGCAGCCCCATTGCCCTCACCGACGAGAATCTTCTTGTTGGAGTGCGGCTCTACCATCAACACTGCGCTTCCTGTCACGGTACATCGGATGGGCAACCGGCGGGCTTCGCGCAAGGCTTTTACATAAAAGCGCCACAGTTCGCTACCAAGGGCGTAGAAAACGATCCTGAGAACGTCATATTTTGGGAAGCCGCACACGGCATTCGCTTCACTGCCATGCCCGCGTTCAAAAATACAATGCCCGATGAGGATCTATGGAAGATCAGCATGTTTCTAAAAAGGATGGACAAACTGCCCCCGGCAGTCGATGCTGCATGGAAAAAACTTCCGAGCGCAACTCCGGCGATCTAATCTCGTCGGACACCATCGTCAACGACGCAATGGAGCCTTGCTGCAACTCCGCCGTTTCGAGGCGAGACGCGATGCGAATCCTTGCGGCCTGTGTGGCGGCGGGCACTGTTACCGCTGCTGCCGGGTGCGGGGTTGCGCCCTATGAGCATCTCGCAATCGAGCGAGTGGCGAACGTCAAGCCGTGGACGCCGATCCTCTTTAGCTTCCCTGGCAATCTACCAGCGATCCTGCTGGACGTTGACGGGTCTGCCGGTGGTGTTGGGCCAAAGCAGTCCATTGTGGCGTTTAGCGCCTTGTGCACTCACATGGGCTGCAGCGTGCATTTAAATAGCTCTCTTGATATTCGCGGCAAAACAAAGTGCCTCGTTTGCCCTTGCCACACGAGCGCGTTCGATCCCGTCCAGCTTGGCGCGGCCATCGCCGGACCTGCCACCTACGGCCTGCCGTTCATCGATTTGGAAATCCGCGGCGCAACGATTTACGCAATTCGAATCCGCCAGGGCCAACCTGTGTTTGGTCGGCCTTTTGGCGAGCGCAGAGGTTGAAATGAAAAAATCACCGCTTGATCGTCGCGCTCTGTTGACCACTCTCATTGGTGCAAGCCTTACGGAAAGCCCTCTCGATCCACGTGGAAGTGTGCCCGAGCTGCCGCCGTCGAACGCTGAAATCTTCACTACGACCTGTCAGTACTGCAAAGTACAGTGCGGATACAAAGTGTATGTCTGGGAGCGCGGTACGGGACGCAAGCCTGACCCCACGCGGGGCGAAACGATCAATCCGACTTTTGTCGCTCCCGCTTATAGGAATGGCAAGCCGGTGTACGTCGCCAGCATTCCTGATAGCGAATGCATCATCAACGAGGGTAACTACTCGGTCCGCGGCGGATCCATGGGGTTGGATATTTACAGCCCTGAGCGCCCCGTCCGACTTCCTGAAAAGTCGCTCGTAGGCGACCGCCTGACGACGCCATTGATACGGCGAGGGGGAAAGAAGAGCGCTTTAGAACCCGTGGATTGGGATACGGCGATTGCATTTGTTGCGGCCACCCTCCAAACACTCAAGAAGCAGCACGGCCCTGACTCGCTCGGACTCGTTGCTGGAGACTGGCTTTACACCTTCCCGACTTATGCGATCTTGAAGCTCTGGTTCTCGGCGATCGGTTCCACTTCGTTCGCGGGGAACGGCTATTTCTATAACAACGAGAGCGCTGGCGTCGTTGACATATTTGGCGACGGTACTCGGTCGTTCACCGTACAGGACTTCGATGAGACAGATCTGCTCGTTACCGCAGGAACCAATCTGGAAGCCACCGGCAGTGTCTGGTATTACCGCTTCCTCGAAAACAATATGGGCCCGGGCACAGCGAAGCATATCGTGATTGATCCGCATCGAAATTACATGGCGCAGCTGGCCGAACTTCACGGCGGGTTGTTCCTTCAAATCCGGCCAGGAACCGATGCGATTCTCGCGGGGGCCCTCATCCGCCGCCTCCTTGATCTCGACCAATACGACCACACATTTGTCGCCAAATACACTACCGGGCTGAATGAGGTGCGCGCGGCCGTGATTCGGCCTCGCTTCACGATAGAAAATGCGTCCCGCGAAACCGGCATCCCTGAAGAAAAGATTCAACGCGCTGTTGCGTTGCTCGCGGAACATCGTGGCAAAACGATGATTCTTTTCGAGAAAGGAATCATGCACCAGCTCGCAGGCTACTCGCACATGATCGGTTACACCGTGCTGGGCACAATCCTTGGCAACGTGGGTCGCCCCGGCGCAACGACTTCGCGCGCTGACGGACACCCCCGGGGCAGTTTTGCGGTTCCCAACCCGCCGCTCCCGGGTAAGGGCAAGAATCTCTACGAACGCCTCAAGGCCGGAACTGTAAAGGCCGTTTGGGCTTTCGGAAGTAACGTCTTTCGTCAACTTCCGGACCCGACCCACTATGCGCCGCTCGTCGGCAACACGTTTTTCATCGTACAAGACCGAATCCATACGGAAATGGACGCGACCGCAGACGTCATCTTCCCGGCTGCGAGTTGGGGTGAAACCGCTGGTATCCTCGCCAGCGCGGACCGGCGCATTCGGATCACTCATGGATTTGTCGACCCTCCAGGGATTGCCAGACCGGATTGGTGGATTGCGGGACAGGTCGCGCAAAAGATGGGGTATGCGGGATTTCAATGGCGATCCGCGAAACAGATATGGGATGAAGTGCGCGTGTTGAACCCGGATATTCGAGACGTCACGTGGGAGATGCTCGAAGCGGGCGGCACGAATGGCGTGCAATATCCATATCTGAATGGAAAGAGCATCGAGCGGCTCTACTCGGACCAATATGAGGCCGTGATCGGAAAGCGCTTCCCAACGAATGATGGCAAAGCCCACCTTGGGGCCATTAGCAACATCG
>DASZAA010000345.1:0-3241 GCA_035945615.1 Terriglobia bacterium | reverse complement strand
GCGTCATCCAGCGGTCCGGCGTTGGCGCGGACGACGTTGCGCAGGATTTCCGCCTCGCGCTCCGGCGCCCAGGCCGGCATTCCTTGCTCCTTTTTGTAGTGGCCGATCTCCACCGCGCATCGCGCCCGCTCGCTGAGTAATCTCAAAATCTGCTGGTCAATCTCATCAATGCGTCTTCGCCAATCCGACATATCCATCATCGAGATGCGCTCCCTGTGCCCGATTTCAACCAGCGTACAAATCCTTCAATAGCCTTGCCGCCTTCGCGCGCGTAACGTTCTTCAATGGCTCTGACCAGCGCGCTGCCCACCACGGCCGCGTTCGCCAAGGATTGCACCTGCCGCACCTGCTCCGGGTTTGAGAGGCCAAAGCCCACCGCCAGCGGCAGTTGGGTGAACTTTCGCACTCTCTCGACCAACGGCGGAACAGAAGCGGAAAGCTTGGCCTGCTCGCCTGTCACGCCCGGGCGCGAAATGAGATAAAGAAAGCCCGATGAAAGCCGGGAAATCCGCGCCAAGCGGTCATCGGTGGATGTAGGCGAAGCCAGAAAAATCGTGTCTAGCTTCTCCACCCGCATGGCGGCGACGTAAGGCTCCGCCTCTTCCAGGGAAAGGTCCACCACCAGCGCGCCTTGGCCGCCGCCGCGCGCGAGGTCGCGCGCAAAACGCTCCAGCCCGTATTGGAGAACGGGATTATAGTAGGTGAACAAAATAATCGGGGCGCGCACCTGTTTGCGCCACTCCGGGAGCAGCGCCAGAATCTTGCTCAGCGTCGCGCCAGCTTTGAGCGCCCGCTCGGAGGCGTGCTGGATGACCACACCATCGGCCATCGGATCGGAAAACGGCACGCCCAGCTCAATCAAATCGGCCCCGCCCCGGTCAATGGCCTGAAGCAAGTCGCCCGTGGCCTCAAGGGTTGGGTCGCCTGCGGTGAGGTAGAGGATGAGCCGGTTCGCTTCCCCCGGCGCTTGAAACATCCCCTCGATTTGATTTGCTGACGCTGCGGAGATCATAAAAGCTGTCCTTCCGAAATAACGATCACGGCATGTTGCTGCGAAAAACCGGCATTTTTGAACGCAAAAAGCCGTTACGAACCGGAGACGAACCGGTATGATCATCAAACTTGCTCCGGCAGAAATACCGCGACGCACTCTAGTCGGGAAACCGCCGGCGACGCCCCTCACCCGGCTCGCTCCGCTCGCCACCCTCTCCCGCCGGGAGAGGGTGCCCGACGAAGGAGGGCGGGTGAGGGGAATCGTCCCGAGGAACTTGGCGCCGGAGTAAGCTTGATGTTCATACGAACCGGACTGGCTCTGGCATCTCCTTTGTTTTGTGGTAAATGCTCCGGTTCGTCGTGGAATTCTCTCTAATTCATTTACATTCAACTAGTTGAGCGGATTTCGTCCGGTTCGAACTCCGGTTCGTATTCCTAATCCTTCTTTAGTTTCAACAGCTTAAAAAATTATAGCTTAATCATTCTTTTTTTCGTTGTCGCCGGTTTCTCCGCAATCGCCTTTCGGCGGGGTTTTCACAACCTCCCGCCGTCCCAACCACAGCTGATCCATCAGCAGCCGCGCCTTGCGGTCAATACCCCGATCAAGCATGTTGATCTGCGTAGCGCAGAGTTTCGCTTTTTAAACTCTGCGGCCTTTGAATGCACAAAAAACCGCAGACCTCACATACGAAGGTCTGCGCTACAAATCCACCCTAGCACTCCGCTTTGAGATTTTTGAGACATACGGGATAAACGAGACGATTTTTTAAGGATCGTTCCCGCAAAGCTACAAAATGCCCGCCGACTGAAAAATGCCCAGGTCTTTATCACCGCGTCCAGAAAGATTCACGACCACGACCGATTCCGGGCTCATTTTAGGCGCGCGCTTCATCACTTCAGCCACGGCGTGCGCCGACTCGAGCGCCGGAATAATCCCTTCTAGGCGCGAAAGCAAGGTGGCGGCTTCGAGCGCCTCGCGGTCGCCGACGCGCGTATACTCCGCCCGCCCCTCGCGGTAAAGCGCCGCGTGCTCCGGCCCTACCGCGGCGTAATCGAGACCTGCGGAGATAGAGTGCGTGGTTGCGATCATGCCGTCATCTGTCTGCAAGACGTATGTGTAAGTTCCATGAAGGACGCCGGGCCGCCCGCCGTCAAACCGCGCTGCGTGCTCGCCAAGCGCCTTGCCCTTGCCGCCTGCTTCCACACCCACCAGCTTCACCTGCGCATCGGGGATGAAATCGTAGAAGAATCCAATCGAGTTGCTTCCGCCGCCCACGCAGGCGATGAGCACATCAGGCAGACGGCCCTCGACGGCGAGAATCTGGCGGCGGCATTCTTCCCCAATGACGCGATGAAAATCGCGCACCATTGCGGGATAGGGATGCGGCCCGAGCGCCGATCCGAGCAGGTAGTGCGTGTTTTCGACGTTGCTTACCCAGTCGCGCATGGCCTCGCTGATGGCGTCTTTCAGCGTCTTGCTGCCCGAATCGACAGGAACCACCTTTGCGCCTAGCATCCTCATGCGGAAGACGTTGGGCGCCTGGCGCGCCATATCCTCCGCGCCCATGTAGACGACGCATTCCATGCCGAGCAGCGCCGCCGTGGTGGCAGTGGCAACGCCATGCTGACCCGCGCCGGTCTCGGCAATCAGGCGCGTTTTGCCCATGCGCCGCGCCAGCAGCCCTTGGCCGAGGCAGTTATTGATCTTGTGCGCGCCGGTGTGCAAAAGGTCTTCGCGCTTGATGTAGATTTTGGCGCCGCTCAGGCGCTTCGTAAGGCGCTTGGCAAGGAACAAAGGCGTGGGACGTCCTGCGTAGGTTTGAAGCAGGCCGTCAAGCTCAGCCCGGAAAGCCGGGTCGTCGCGCGCGGATTCGTAAGCCCGCTCAAGCTCCTCAACCGGGTGCATGAGCGTCTCGGGCACGAAGCGCCCGCCGAATTCGCCAAAGCGCCCGCGCGCATCGGGTCCAGCGCACGTTGTCAGATGGGTTGCCATAGGTCTTCCTCCGCAAGGCATTTCTGTAGCGGCTGGGTCTCGCCACCGATTTTCAAATGATACAGACCGGCGGCAAGGCCCCGTTGCTACAGTAATCTGGGTTAGTGGGCGAGGCCGGCAATCGAATTATCCGCTTCCGCCACGGCGGCGAAAAAGGCTCGCAATTTGCGGGCGTCTTTGATTCCGGGCGAGTGTTCGACGCCGCCCGCCACGTCCACTCCAAATGGCCGGACGATGCGGATCGCCTCCGCGACA
>DASZAA010000344.1:0-3072 GCA_035945615.1 Terriglobia bacterium | reverse complement strand
CGCCAGCATGAACTCTTCAATGATCCTGTGCGCGATATTGCGCTCGGACCGCGTCACGCCAGTCATGCGGCCATGCTCATCAAACTCAATCGCGGGCTCGGGCAGATCGAAATCAATCGAGCCGCGCGCTTCCCGCCGCCGGTTCAAAACCATCGCCAACTCTTCCATCAATTTGAATGGCTCAACGAGCGGCGCATATTCGCGGCAGGCGGCCTCATCTCCGGATAAGACGGCGTGCACAGCGGTATACGTGCAGCGGCGGGCGCTGCGAATGACGCCGGGCATCAGACGGGAGGCAAGGGTCTCGCCGCTACTGTCGATTTCCATGAGGGCAGACATTACCAAACGGTCCACTTGCGGATTCAAGCTGCAAATGCCGTTTGAAAGCTCAAGCGGCAGCATGGGCACGGCGCGGTCGGGGAAATAAACCGAGGTGCCGCGCAATCGCGCTTCGCGGTCAATCGCCGTGCCAGGCCTCACGTAGTGCGCCACGTCGGCAATGTGGACTTGCAGCGAATATCGCCCGCCCGGCAGCCGCTCGACGTAGACGGCGTCGTCGAAATCCTTGGCCGTTTCGCCGTCGATGGTGACAATCGGAAGCGCGCGGAAATCGCGCCGGCCTTCGATTTCCTCCTGCGCTACCCCGCGCGGCGCCGACGACGCGGCAGCCAGAGCTTCCGGTGGGAAGCGGTGTGGCAGGTGGAACTTGCGGATCATGATTTCAACGTCCACTCCGAAGTCATCGCGCTCGCCGAGGACCTCGATCACACGGCCTTGCGCGGATGACGTACGGCTGGGAAACGAGGTGATTTCGACATCCACAATCAAGCCGTCAAGACCGCTTGCATCCTCGCGCCGCGCACGCTTGGAGCGTCCCGCCGATTCCCCGCCAAATTGGCGGTTGTGAACCCCGGAGCCTGCTTCGCGCGCGCGCTCTTCGCCGCGCGGAATGACAATCTCGTGGCCGATGCGTGAATCAAATGGCTGCACGTAGTTGTAACGCGCGGCGCAGTGGAACTCACCCACGACCGTCTTTTGCTCGCGCCGGAGGACGCGGCGGATTGAGCCTTCAAGCCGTTGTGCCCGCGCGGGCAACAACGGTTTCTGCTGGTGTGATCCGCGCGCGCGATGCGAAGTGAACCTTGAGGATCTTTCCGTTCTTGCGCGGAACACTTGCACTTCCACGCGGTCGCCGTGCATGGCGTCTTTCATCGCGTGCGGCGGGATGAAAACATCCTGCATTTTGGCCTCGCCAGAAGCCTTTCCGGCCACTTGCTCATCCGGCACGACGAAACCGTACCCATCGCGGTGGCCAATCAGGCGGCCCGTCACAATGTTCCTCTGGCTCGCCGCTTTTGCCGGCAGCCCCCCGCTGCGCGGTTTGGGCACCGTGCCCACGCGGCGGGTCAGTGCGAAGTGGCTCTTCTTCAGCCGCAAAATCTCGCGGTTTCGCGAAAGCTCCTTCAGGACCGATTTCAATTCGCGCGCCTGGCTGCTCGCAAGCCCGAGCGTCTCCACCAACTCGCGCAGACGAAATATTTTTTCTGGATGAGCTTCAAAAACCTGGAGGACCTCGTCGCGGGATGGAAACGTAGGCATCGTCATTCAAGTGTACGGCTTCTCGGTCGCACGTGGGAAGCGGCTTGGAGTCTCAGGTCCCCGGCATTGCGTGCACGCCGCAAAATCGCTATCCTTCAAAGGAACAGAATGCCAGTACCATGCCATAAGTGCGGCGCCACCAAAACCGAGCCGTCGCGGCGCGGAATCACCGCGAGTTTGCTTCGCGCGATGGGATACCGGCTTCGCCGGTGTTCGCGGTGCCGCCGCCGCCGTGTCCTCCGCGAAAAGATATTTAAGCCCCGCGGGGTCTATGCCTCGAACACCTCCCAAAATTCCGGCGCTGCCGCAGGAGAATATAGGGATTTTGATCCGGACGGATTTGAGGGCTGCCCGCGCTGCGGCCGCGCGGATTATGAGCGTGCGCCGCGAAATCTGCTCGAGCGCGGCCTCGGATGGGCGCCGATGGCTCGCTGCCGGTCATGCGGCAAGAGATTTACCTATCCGCAACACTGAAATGCGGATCGCAAGGCGGAGCACCATGAAAGAGAATTCACACGCGTTGGAGAGCAAAAGTGACCGCAGAAGAAATCACAAAAATGTTGCAACAGGTACGGAGTGGAAAACTAAGCGTGGCGGGCGCCGTCGAGCGCCTGAGCAATCTGGCTTATGAGGATCTCGGTTATGCCAAGATAGACCACCACCGGGCGCTTCGGCAGGGATTTCCGGAAGTGATTCTCGCACGAGGAAAAGCTCCGGCGCAAGTGGAAGGCATTGTGCGCGGTATGCTTGCGCGACGTCACAATATTTTGATTACTCGCGGCGATGCGGCGCTGTTTGAGCACGTCCGTAAACTCGACCCGCGCGCGGCATTCCACAAACTTTCCGGCGCGATCACCATTATTCGCGACCGCAAAATCCGCGGCAAAGGCAAAGTGGTTGTAGTTTCGGCGGGGACTTCGGATATCCCTGTGGCGGAGGAAGCCATCGTGACCGCCGAAACAATGGGCAATCGCGTGCAATCGCTTTTCGATGTCGGCGTGGCGGGAATTCACCGGCTCCTCGGCGAGAGCCGCCATTTGCGTGATGCGCGAGTCATTATTGTGGTGGCGGGCATGGAGGGCGCGCTACCAAGTGTAGTAGCAGGCATGGTTGCGGCGCCGGTAATCGCAGTGCCGACCAGCATCGGTTATGGCGCCAGTTTTGGCGGCATCGCCGCGTTGTTGGGGATGCTCAATTGCTGCGCGTCAAACGTAGCGGTGGTCAATATCGATAACGGCTTTGGCGCAGGATATCTCGCAAGTGTCATTAATCGAATATAGGATTTGCTGTCTCTTAACAGTTGACGCGATAATCTGTAAACCTCCATATAACTCCAGATCCCGATCTCCCCAGCATACGAAGTCAAGGTAAGATCAATAAACCAAATGAACTCAATGGGGGCCGGCGGCGTCTTGCGTAATAGAACCGTGATGGAAGCGATAGCAGGCGAGGTTGCGCAAATCGCAGTGGATT
>DASZAA010000343.1:0-2870 GCA_035945615.1 Terriglobia bacterium | reverse complement strand
CGGTCTTCTTAATCTTCTAGTTGCCTGGTTTGTGCTGCGCATAGCCGGTTTGATGAAGAAGGGTCTTTGGGAGGCCACTCCGAAGGAATGGGCTACGCGCGTGGTGATTGCGCTCGCATGTTACGCGGGACAGGTGGCGCTAGCCGCACATTTTCTTCCCCGAGCGGCGGCAGGCTATTACACGCCCAGCCTTCTGCTTTCTGGAGCCTATCTGCTGCGATATGTGTGGTTTTGGGAGCATCGTACCAGCGTCCTGGCGGGCGCTACGGGCGGTGCAAGTCGCGCTACAAGGCTTCGTCGCCTTAGAAAATCTCTGATTGGGGAGATCAAACGCGACCAGGACAGGTATGTCTCCACTTGGAAAATTGCGCGATAACGAAGGGCGGGCTGCGCCGTGCTTTTTCTGACTGAAGATGATGTTCTCGCGCTGTTTCCGATGAACGTGGCGCTCGAACGTGTTGAAGCAAGTTTCAGAGCGCAAGGGGAGCGCACCGCAGTCAATCTGCCGCGAACCCGCCTTTTTCTACGTGACGTTTCACTGCACTATATGGCTGCCGCGCTGCCCAGCAAAGGTTTGCTGGGGATGAAAATTTATACTGTCTCGCGTGGGAGTTTTCGCTTTGTCGTTCTGCTTTTCGAGGCCAGGCGCGGCGAGTTGCTGGCGTTGATCGAGGCGGATCACCTTGGACGTATTCGCACCGGTGCGGCGAGCGGCATCGCCACCATGTATCTCGGTCGCGCGGATGCTGAAACAGCGGGAGTGATTGGCTCCGGCCGGCAGGCGAAAACCCAGCTCGATGCGGTGGCTCGGGTAAGGAAAATCCGGTCGGTCCGCGTATTTTCCCGGGATGAGGCACGCCGCCGCTCGTTTGCGCGGGAAATGAGCGAAAAGCTGCGAATCGAGGTTGAGCCTGTAGAAAGCGCCGAAGCCGCCGCGCGCTTCGGAGACGTGATGATCACTGCGACCACCGCGCGCGAGCCTGTGTTGAAAGGCGAATGGCTGAAACCGGGCGCGCACGTGAACGCCATCGGGGCCAACATGGAAAATCGCCGCGAGGTGGACGACAGCCTATTGCGTCGCGCTTCGGTGATTGCGGTGGATTCGCTGGCGCAGGCGCGAATTGAATCGGGCGATCTTATTCAGGGCTTCTCTGCCTCCCCAAGGGAATGGGACCGAGTAACCGAGATGTGGACAATAATTGCGGGCGAACGCACAGGCCGTAAATCTCCCGAGGAGGTGACCCTTTTCAAGTCTGCTGGAATCGCGCTTTGGGATGTCGCAGCGGCTGGCGCGATTTACCAGCAGGCCATAGGGCTTGGACGCGGGAAGGAGATTGCATTGTCTGAGGCTGAGTCGCGCTAGGGCCGGATGCACCCCATCGCATTATCCCGTCCAAGTCTCATTTTGACGCTCCCGGCGAGCGGTTGGTATACTAAAAGGTTGTTGGAGGAGGTTTGCTTGCCCCTTTACGAATATCAGTGTAAGAAATGCAAGACCTATTTCGAGAAAATACGGAAATTTTCCGATCCTCCTTTGACTAAATGTGAAAACTGCGGAGGGAGACTCGAACAATTGGTGTCGTCGCCAGCATTTCAATTCAAAGGCAGCGGGTGGTACGTGACCGATTACGCCCGTAAATCCGAATCAACCAAACCCGCGGCTGAGGCTTCAAAGGAAAAGGATAAGTCTGGTAACGGAAGCGATAGTAAGAAAAGTTCTGAAACTACAAAAAGTTCTGAGAGTCCGAAGAGTTCAAAAACTCCTGCCGCAACTAAGTCGACTTAATTCATCTCCACTCGTTCCAAGCAAACGCCTACAACTTGAGAGCTTTCAAGTATTTTTTGAACTCCGGGCCAAGTTCTGGCCGCTTCAGAGCCATTTGAACGGTTGCTTCGAGAAAACCCAACTTATCTCCGGCATCGTAGCGGTTTCCCTCAAAAAGATAACCGTAAACCGGCTCCTTACGGAGCAAACTGCACAGCGCGTCAGTAAGCTGGATTTCTGAACCCTTGCCCCGGCGAGTAGATGAAAGTTCCTTGAATATGGAGGGTGTCAGAATATAGCGCCCGATAATGGCGAGATTTGAAGGTGCGCTTGTGGGGTCCGGTTTTTCCACCATGTCGGAAATGAGGTAGAGGCGATCTTTGCCGATTGATCCCTTGGGCCAAGCTGGATCGTTCACCGGCGCGCCTTGGATGATTCCATAGCTCGACACCGCCTGCTTATCCACCCGCTGGAGAGCGACGACGCTTTTGCCTGTGCGCTCGAACACATCCATCATTTGTTTGAGGCAGGGCGATGGGGCATCGATAATGTCGTCTGAAAGCAGCACGGCAAAAGGTTCATTGCCCACCAAATCGCGCGCCATCAGGATGGCGTGTCCAAGCCCCAAAGGGTTTTTCTGCCGCACATAGATGATTTCCACCAGGTTTGAAATGGATCGCACCAGATTGAGTAGCGCCACCTTGGAGCGCCCGGCCAGCATCCGCTCCAGTTCAAAAGACACGTCAAAGTGATCTTCAATGCTGTTTTTTCCGCGCCCGGTCACGAAGATAACCGTTGGAATGCCCGACGCGGCCACTTCCTCGACGCCATACTGTACAAGCGGTTTATCCACAATGGGCAGCATTTCCTTGGGTTGAGCCTTGGTCGCCGGAAGGAAACGGGTACCCAGTCCAGCCACCGGCAACACGGCCTTACGAATTGTCATGATCACCTCGCGCGAATTTGAACGTGACAGAACAGCTCGGGAATCCCTCAGGTCTGTATGCTAACATACCTTTTTGCAGTGCCTTTGGAGCCATACAGTTATGTTTGTGCTTGGAATCGAATCTAGTTGTGACGAGACCTCGGCGGCGGTTGTTGAAGA
>DASZAA010000342.1:0-11888 GCA_035945615.1 Terriglobia bacterium | reverse complement strand
AATCGTGACAGACCCCATGGAGCCATTTCAGTTACTTGAAGAGAAGCTTGCCAAAGTGGTTGAAACCTATCGGCGGACCCAACTGGAGAACCGCGCGCTTTTGCAAGAAATTGAGAAACTCAAGGCAGCCTCGAAGCAAGGCGCCCAGCATCAAGACGCGCTCGACCGCGAGCTTCAGGCCCTGCGCCGGGAGCGCGAAGACGTGCGCGCGCGCGTCGAGCGATTGCTGCAGCAAGTTGAGTCTTTGACAAAACACGATTCTGCGGGGGCATAATGGGGTAGCGGCAGGCCTATTTGACCATCGCGGGCAGCCGCGGAAATCTCAAGCGACGAAGGACAAACTTGGCTACGCCCTCCCAAGACGGAATTCGCGTTTCCATCTACGACCAGGAATATAACATGCGGGGCGACCTGGACCCCGAGTACATCCAACGCCTCGCCCGGTTCGTAGACGAAAAGATGCGGTCGATTGCCTCGCGGACGCATACCGTTGATTCCCTGCGCACCGCGGTCCTCGCGGCGCTGAACATCGCCGACGAATATCATCAGATGATTGCCAAGTATGAGGCCGCGACCCGCGACGTAGACCAGAAAGTGGATGCGTGCAACCAAGTTCTCGACCGCCTGCTCAGTTCGTCGGAGTGACGGCGAGCAGCCCATGCCTTTGTGCGTTGCACTCCTCTTGTTTCCCGGTTGAGTCATCATCAAACCAGCGTATCCAATCGACAAGGCAGCAGATTCCACCAAGCCGTCAACGCGGGTCGCCGGTTTTTAACCCTTAGAACCCGGCGGCCAAAGCCTAAGGAGGCCGCCACAACAAAGCGTGTTGTTTGCAGGAACTGTCTTTGCGAGGTGAGGCGTTTTGAAATCTCCTTTTCGGATTCTGTTTATCGGCGACATTTTCGGCCAACCAGGCCGGCGCGTTGTTAAAGACAAGCTGCCGGAACTGGTGAAGGAATTCAACCCGGACCTCATCCTTGCCAATGGCGAGAATGCTGCGGCTGGGTTCGGAATCACGCCGGCGCTCGCGGAAGAGCTGCTAAGCCTTGGGATTGCGGTGCTGACTTCGGGCAACCATATCTGGGACAAGAAGGAAATTATGCCTTACCTGACGGACCCGGCCCACACGCGCTTATTGCGTCCTGCCAATTATCCGGGCCCTGCGCCCGGCCACGGACTGTTCACCGGTAAGAACTCTTCGGGCGTTCCTTACGCGGTACTGAACCTGCAAGGTCGCGTTTTCATGACTTCTCTGGATTGCCCGTTCCGCGCCGCCGACGCGCTGCTCGCAAGCATCCCTGCCAACGTGAAGATTCGCATTGTGGACGTCCACGCGGAGGCTACGTCGGAGAAAATCGCCTTGGGCTGGTATCTCGATGGCCGCGTCACCGCCGTATTGGGAACGCACACCCACGTTCCCACCGCCGATGAGAGGGTCTTGCCGAAAGGCGCAGCCTACATTACCGACCTCGGCATGAGCGGGCCTTACAACTCCGTCATCGGCGTGGAAAAGGAACAAGTGATCCGCAAATTCCTGGATCAGATGCCCGCGCGGTTCGAGGTAGCTAAAGAGGACGCCCGCCTCTGCGGCGTGCTCATCGACGCCGATCCCGAAAGCGGCTGCGCCCTCAGCATCCAACGAATCATGCGGCAGTAGAATTTGCAGCCGTGGTCCCTTCCAGGCTTTGGCCGCCGAATTTTAGGTGTAAAGGCTAGCTGCCAATGCCTGGAGGGGCCGCCACACCAGCCGCAGTTCCCAATGGATTCTTGATCCGGCGCGGGTTATAATCCCTCGAAGGAGCGGCCCATCGACGGGCCTTTCATGACCGAAACTGTAAAACGCCTCGGCGACCTGATCGATGACTACTGCCCACGTTGCCGCCTTCTGCTGAACCATGCGGTAGCCAGCATGGTGAAGGAGGATGTGGCGAAGGTCATTTGCCAGACGTGCTTCACCGAGCATCCGTACCGCCGCGGCGAAGGGTGCAAGAAGAAGCTGCCCACTCCGCGCGCCACCTTGTTTGATCAGGTGATTGCCAATATGTCCACGCCTCCAGCGGCCTCGCCTGATCCTCCTGCGGAAGCCGCGCCCGCCCGGAAAAGGACCTCGACACCCGCCCGCTACATCTCCCGCCATAAAGGCAAGCCGCCGCACGGCAAATCCGGGAAACGCTGAGCTGGCGTTTGCACAACGACAGCGGCTTTAGTGACGGCTTTCGTGTTGCAGCGGCCGCCGCTACTGGGCTTAATTCCCGTGCCGAATCACTTTCAGCTCGGTCTCCGATTTCAGTTCGTACACGGCACCGCGCCACTCGATGCGCCGGACAAACCCGGCTACGGCGAAATTCCAGAACATCACCCACGGCACCAGCGGCGTGAGACGCCAGTAACAGGCGCCGTAGCGCGCCAGCGTGCTCGCTTCACTGGGAAAGATCTCCCGCGCAGCTACGCTTCGTAGCGTGCCTTTCGCCACGCCTAGAGCGATGATCGCGCTCAGCATCGCCGCTGCGGCGACGCGGCTCATGCTGCTTCCCGAAAGCAGAATCAGCGCCAACCCCCAGACGAACGTCAGCGCATAGAGCGCGTTAGACGCAACGCCCAGCTTCCAGTAACGCGCATGGTAAACACGAGTGATAATGATCTGGCGGTTCGCCCAGCGCAGGAATTCCATGAAGCCCCCCAGGTTGCGCGAAGCCAGCAGGCAGCGCGGCTCAAAGCGAATCGTGCCACCCGCCTCGCGCACAGCGCGAGCAAGCGCGTAGTCATCGCTCACCGTGCCCTGCCAATAGTCTTCCGCAATTCGCAGGCGGTTGAAATCGGCCCGGCGTATGGCCATTGAACCGCCCCACGCCAGATTGTGCCGGTGCTCACCCATCATTGTGGCGATGGAGCTATCCCAGGCGGCGCGCAGCCGCGAGGCGAACCGGGCGCCGGGCAGGTACCATCGGAAGCCGGTGCTGACAGTAACGGCAGGATCGCCGAGCGGGGCTACCAGCGCCCGCAACCACTCGGGATGCGGCTCGGCGTCAATATCCGCGAAGACGAGCGCCTCGACCCCAGCATCTACGGCTTTGAGACCTGCGAGCAAGTTGTTCACTTTCTCGCCGTTGCGATTGGAATAGCCCGCAACGACGAGAGCGGAGCTTGATGTATTAGTTACAGGTATCTTACTAATCTCATCTAACCGACTGCTCTCATGTTTTTGCTGGTCTTGTCTGACCAAAGACGCGAGGAAGCCATAGGCCGGGTCGTTCTCCGCCGCGACCGCAAAGATCACCTGGTACGAGGGATAATCCTGCGCCAGATAACGGGATGCATTGCGCTCAAGGTCTTCATCGCAGCCCTTGCACGGGATGATCACCGCAGCCCGGGGATGATATGGCACCAGGGGCAGCCGCAGGCTTTTGCGCAGCAGCCGGAGAAACTGAAAGCCACCGCGCAGCGATATGAGGCTTTGCAGCAGCAACAAAATTGCGAAGACAAAAAAACCGTTCATAAGCTTTCGTGCCTTGATTGTAGCGGTGAGTTTACCTCGTTTTGTAACGGCGACCCACCCTGCGGGGCCGCCGCTACAACCTCTCACGCCGGAGACCCAAAAATCCGGGATGTTATAATCCAAACGTTCACCAAACGGAGGATGCACATTGAGTCCACGCCGGGCTAACCCAGAGCTTGCTGAGCGGCGCCGCGAGGCGCTGATTCGCGCCGGCTACGCGGAAATTCTTGAAAAGGGTCTTCAGGCCACCACGATTGACTCTGTGGTTGAGCGCGCCGGGTCGAGCAAAGGCGGCGCGCTTTATTATTTCCGCACCAAGGACGACTTGTTTTACGCGGTGTTCGAATGGCTGCTCGATCAACTCAGCCGGACGCTGGACGAGGTGTCCGCGGCGGGCGAGTCCCCCCGTGCGCGCTTGGCCGCCGAAATCGAAGTTCTTTTCCATAGCGCTGCCGTCAACCGCAAACTCTACATCGTTTTTTTCGATTTTGTCTCGCTGAGCTTGCGCTCGGAGCGATTCCGGCTGCTTCTGGCCGCCTTTTTTGAACGTTGCCGGAAGCGCGACATGGCAATTATTCAAGAAGGAATCGATCTCGAAGAGTTCCGCGCCGTGAAACCCGAAGACGCCGCGCGCACCATTCGCGGCCTGGTGGACGGCTACTGCCTGCAGTGGATGACCAATGGCAGCGCGGCGGATCTGGAAAGCTTCCGCGACCGCTGCCGGGCGGTGCTCGGTTCTTACCTGCTGCGCGGATGAAAAGCACAACCCGGCGGTGGACACTTTGAGCGGAAAAGCAGGGAAAAAACAAAAGCCTCTCGCCAAGACGCCAAGGAAAAAGTAGCAGTGGTCATTTGTTGTAGCGGCCGCCGCTATAGTTTCTTTGCGCCTTGAGGAGAGGCTTTTCGCTTCCATCCCTTTCTGGTTCATAACGGAAGAGTCCGAATCACAGTTCATATTTTATTTGAGTATCTGCAGGAGATTCGCGCGGTTCATGGCTGCCACGATCAACTTGCTGTATGTCATCTTCCTGCTGGCCGTCGTGCCGGTGTTGTCTTATCGCACCACGCGACGGGAGGAGCTTTTGCTGCTACCCCGCAAAGCTCTCTATTTTTCCGCCGCTCTCTCGCAATGGCTGTTGGCGCTTCTCACGCTCTTTATCATTCTGATTACTGCGGCGCCACTCGCGGGCATGAGGACACTTGCCTGGGGAGACTTCGCGCGCTGGACGGCGGGCGTAGTGGGCGCATCGCTCGCGGGCATCGGGCTGAGTCTTTTACTCGAGGCGCTTGGCAGGTGGCCGGAAGAATCGGCCTTAGTCCGCCGGCTGATTCCGCGATCACCTCGAGAAAAGCTGTGGGCGCTCTTCATCGTCGCGCCCACCGCCGGGGTCTGCGAGGAGTTTATTTTCCGCGGCTATCTTCTCGCTAATCTCGTTCATCTCACGCATTCCATTCCGCTCGCGTGGGCTCTTTCCTCGATTGCCTTTGGGTTGTGCCACGCCTATCAGAACACGAGCGGCGCGGCTCGCGCTACGCTGCTTGGTGCGGTGCTGGCCGCGCCCGTCGTGCTCGCCCATTCAATTTATCCCGCCATTGTCGCGCACTTCTTGATCGACGTGGCGGGCTTGCTCTGGATTGGCCCCGCAATCGTGAAGACAGTAGCGAGTGATGAGTGACAAGATCGCCACCACTCCGGGGAGCAAGTGTAGTGCACAGTTTTAACCGCAAAACTCTGCGCTACCGTTAAGGCAACTTGGAGAAAGGCAAAATCAAGGGCGGCGCGGCGAGAAATGGCAGGCGCGCGATTTCCCTTCCGGCAAGCTGCAATTGTTTTTCCTTCACCGGCTCAAGCGTCATCACAAAAGGCAGCTTCTGCTTGGCATGGCCGGGCTCTTGCAATACTGAATCAATATTGATCCGGTGCCGCGCCAGTATGGAACACACCCGCGCCAGAATACCAGGGCGGTCGCGCACCACCAGACGAAGGTAAGCGGCGGACTCATGTTCGCCCGGCGGAGCGATGCGCGCGGGACGCCAATGGGCGTAGCCAAAGGGAGTGGTGGTGCCACCCCCTGAAAGAATGGCACGCGCGATGTGGACCACATCTGAAAGCACGGCTACGCCGGTCGGCTCGCCGCCTGCGCCGCGCCCCGTGACCAAGGTTTCGCCGCCCTTATTGCCGGCGAGAAGGATGCCGTTGATCGGTCCAAGCACCGCCGCAAGCTGCGCCGAGCGGGGAATCATCATTGGGCGGACGAAGGTCTCGATCTGGCCGCTCGTATGCCGCCGCGCCGCGGCAATCAGGCGGATGGTGTGATCGACGCGGTGCGCGTAGGCGAAATCTACGCTCTCGATGCGCGTGATGCCCTCGACCGGAATGCCTTTGACATCAACAGGCTGGCCAAAACACAACATGGACAAGATGGCGATCTTATAGCGCGCGTCGTAGCCCTCAACGTCGAAGGTGGGGTCAGGCTCGGCATAGCCCTTTTCCTGCGCTTCAGCGAGCGCCTCGCGGTAATCGCAGCCGCGCCGCTCCATTTCCGTCAGGATGTAATTGGTGGTGCCGTTTAAAATGCCGTAGACGGCGGTGAAGTGCTCGCCCGCAAGCCCCTCGCGGATGGCGTGCAGGATAGGCGTGCCGCCCGCCACGCACGCCTCAATGCCTAGGCTCACGCCTGCCGCGCGGCTACGCCCGGCAAGCTCAAGGCTGTATTCTGCCAACAGTTGCTTGTTGGCCGTCACCAGATGCTTGCGCGCGGCGATGGCTGCATAGGCAATGGCGCGCGCGGTGGCGAGCTCGCCAACAAGTTCGATAACAATATCAATCGAAGGGTCGGCCACGACCTGCTTCCAGTCTGCCGTAACTTCCACGTTTTGCCCAAGCCAGGACAGATCCTGCCGAAGGATACTGCGCGAGCAAAGCTTTTTTAGCTCGAGATGGCAGCCCAGACGGCGCTCGATCTCGTGACGATGCTCCAGCAGGACACGCACCGCGCCCTTGCCGACCGTGCCTAATCCAACCACACCAAGGCGGACCGTCCGGCCGTAGGGCTTGCGCGGCTCTTCGTGATGTGCTTTATGCGCCGTATTCTGTGCGGACGCCTTTTTCTTCATGCTCATGAAGCTCCTCAATTTTACGCACAATCTTAAAAATCGACTTGTCTTGTGATTAAACCTTGGCTGGGTCGCCAAAGCAAGGGTATGCTTCATCACACCCGGCTTTAATGCGCTTGCAAGCGATAAAGGACATGACGGCGCAACGGGTGGCCATCCGGCAGCCTGGGATGGTCGAAATCTTCAGCGGGGTTGTGGCTCATGCCGAGTTTCTCCATGACTCGCCTCGACCGGATGTTCGCCGGTACAGTGAAAGAAACCAAACGCTTAGGCCCCAGCTTCTCAAAGGCCTCCTGTACCACAGCCCGTGCTCCTTCGGTTGTAAGACCCTTGCCCCAAGCACTCGCGGCCAATCTCCAGCCGATCTCTACGCAAGGAGTGAAATGCGCCTCAAACGTTGGTATTGCCAGCCCTACATAACCGATGAATTGCCTTTCCCCGCGCAATTCGACAGCATAAAGACCGAAGCCATGCTCGCGGAAATGCTCGCCAATCCTGTCCACAAGCAAATCGCTTTCAGCCCTCGAAAGACAGCCTGGCATGAATTCCATAACCTTGGGATCGGAGTTCATCTCAGCAAAAGGATCCCGGTCGCGATCTTCCCAGCGTCTCAACACAAGGCGAGATGTCTGAATCATAGACTATGCCCTAAAAGGCCGCGGGGTTAGGAACGCTTTTTTCTATGTGCCCTTTAACTCCTGCATTCCCAGAGCATATCAAACTTCTTTTGGAGGACTTACTCATTGTGGAACGGCCAGCATAGCTCCCGCAGGCGGCCAACAGATTAACAGGCCATAGGACTGTCCGCTGGCGGACAGTTGAATCCCGCAAGCGGACACGGAGCAGCTTCTTTCGAGGGTAATTGTACAAGTTAAGTATTTTATTTATAATGGTTTAAGATTGACTCCTGAATGGCAAGAGGCTTGCCATATTGTCTATAAAGAGGCGTCAAAATGGATATTCAGCGTGTAGGGGCGGCCCGTAAGCGCCGCATCCGGTATACGATTTTCGCAGTTATTGGCCTGGTGGCTATAGTGGTCATTACCCTGGGGCTGGCCAAGCTCAAACCGGCACCACCCGGCGTCGATAAGTCCACTCTCTACCCGGATACTGTCAAGGTAGGCGATATGGACGTGCAGGTGCGCGGCCTAGGTACTCTGGTTCCTGTACAGATCCAGTTTATCCCTGCGGTCACCGACGGCCGCGTGGAGAAGCGGTTTCTGTTGCCCGGCGTACGCGTTGCGCCGGATACGTCGCTCGTTCAGCTTGCCAACCCCCAGCTAGAGCAGGAAACCGAAGGCGCGGAATTCACCTTGAAGGCCGACCAGGCGACGCTCGAGAGTCTAAAATCCACACTCAACAACGACCTGCTCAATGAAAGATCCGTACTGACGAACCTCGAAGCGGAGTATCAGCAGGCAAAGTTGCAAGCGGATGTGGATGAGAAGCTCGCCGCCAAGGGCATTACGTCGCAGCTCACGGCGCAGCTTTCGCGCGCAAAAGCCGACGGCTTGGCCTCACAGACCGCCATTGAGAAAAAGCGAGTAGATGCCATGGCAGCCTCTTTGCCGACGCAGCTCGGGGCGCAACAAGCCAAGGTCGTTCAGGACCAAGCGCTCTATCAACTAAAGCAGACCCAGATGAATGACCTGACCGTCCGCGCCGGGTACAGCGGCATCCTAACCGAAATTGATGCCGAAGTCGGCCAGCAGGTGGCGGCCGGCACGACGCTGGCCAAGGTGGTTGACCCCAGCCAGCTCAAGGCTCAACTTCAGATTGCTGAAACTCAGGCCAAAGATATTCAACTTGGCCAAGGCGCCTCAATTGACACCCACAACGGGATTATCCCAGGCAAAGTCGTGCGCATTGACCCGGCAGTGGTCAACGGAACAGTCACCGTGGATGTGGCCCTCGAAGGTAAGCTGCCCGATGGCGCGCGGCCCGACTTAAGCGTTGACGGCACGGTTGAAATTTCGCACTTGACGAACGTGATAAACGTTGGGCGGCCTGCGTTTGGCCAAGCCTACAGCACCGTCGGACTCTTTAAGGAAATTGATGACGGAAGGGAGGCGGTGCGCGTGCAGGTGAAGCTGGGCGAGGCGTCGGTGAACGAGGTGCAGATTCTTCAAGGGCTGAAACCAGGCGATACGGTGATCCTCTCCGATATGTCGCGCTGGGATTCGTTTGACCGGATACGGTTGCAGTAAGAGGGGGCGTGGCGCGCTGCACCCTACTGAGCTACAAACGGATTAATAATTTGCAGCCCCCTTGAGCGTAAGCTGATGATTATTAATTATATTAGGAATGCGAACCCCGTCTAGGATGGCAGCTAAAGGTCACGAACCAGGGAAAGGCGCATTATGAATACAGTTCTGCAAGACTTCCGGTTCGGCCTGCGAATGCTGACCAAAAACCCAGGCTTTACGGCGGTGGCGATCATAACACTGGCGCTTGGCATCGGCGCAAATACGGCGATTTTCAGCGTGGTCAATGCGGTCTTGCTGAGCCCGCTGCCATTCGCTCAACCAAACCAGCTCGTAAGCTTGCAGCAAAGAGTCAAAGACCAGCCCGATTCAGGCGTTTCCTACCCCAATCTTTTCGATTGGCGGGCCCAGAACAAAGTTTTTTCGCATATCACGGCGTATCACGGAAACGACTTCACGCTGACCGGGACTGGAGATGCTGTACATCTGCCCGGTGAAATCGTTACGTGGGATTTATTCGAGCTACTGGGCATCCATCCGCTGCTTGGGCGGGGCTTTCTGCCTCAAGAGGAAAAGGCTGGCTCGCACGTGGTGGTGCTGAGCTACAGCCTCTGGCGATCCCGGTTCAAGTCGAATCCCGGCGTTCTGGAACACCCGATCACGCTCAACGGCAAGGTCTACACGGTGGTGGGCATCATGCCCGCCGGATTTCAATTTCCCATCAGCGCGGCGCCGCCTGCTTTTTGGACGACGTGCGCTGTGGATGCGGAGAATAACCCTCCCATCACGCCTCATCGCGGCTGGAGGATTAACAGCGTGATTGCGCGGCTGAAGCCGGGCGTCACCTTGACCGGCGCGGAAGCGGATCTGAATGTGATCCAAGCTCGCCTGGCGAAACAATATCCCGCTGACAACAGTAACTCCCAAACCGTCGATATGCACCCCGAATTGCAGGATTTAGTCCAGAACGTCCGTCTTGGGCTGCTTATTCTTTTGGGCGCGGTGGGATGTGTTTTGCTCATTGCGTGCGCGAACGTGGCCAACCTGCTGCTCAGCCGTTCGGCCACGCGAAGCAAGGAAATTGCCATTCGCGCCGCGCTGGGCGCAGGCCGCCGCCGGGTGATCCGGCAACTGCTCACCGAGAGCTTCCTGCTTTCGTTGTGTGGGACCGCCTTGGGGTTGCTCATTGCGGTGTGGGGAACTGCTTTTCTCCTGCAATTCGCCCCCGTCAGCCTTCCCCGCGGGCATGAGATTGGTATCGACGGCCGCGTGCTCATCTTCGCAATTGCACTTGCATTTGTGACGGCAATCATCTTTGGCGTGGTCCCGGCGTTCCGGGTTTCCAAGCCCGATTTGGTGGAATCGCTCAAAGAGGGCGGTCGCGGCTCCGCGGACGCTTCGCGGCATCACCGGCTGCGCGCGGTGCTGGTGGCCGCTGAAACGGCGGTAGCGCTGGTCCTGCTGGCGGGCGCCGGATTGCTGATCGCAAGTTATGTGGCCCTCGCCGGTGTTCAGCCGGGATTCAACTCGCAAGGCGTGCTGACGTTCACATTCCAGTTGCCGGACAACCGATATACCGGCGCGCAGAAGATCAATTTTTGCGATCAGTTTTTAGCGCGTCTGCGCGCGGCGCCTGGCGTCCGTTCGGCAAGCGCAATTGACCCTCTTCCGGACAGCAGCGATACGTGGACCGTTAACTTTCAAATTCAAGGGCATCCCGTACCTTTCGCGCAGGAGCCGGTGGCCGGTTTAGCCATTCCCGAGCCGGGATACTTCCACGCCATGGGTATTCCGATTCTGCGCGGCCGCGAGTTTAGCGAAACGGACACCACAACGGCGCCGCCGGTTGTCGTCATCAGCAAAGCATTTGCCGACCGTTACTTTCCCAACCAGGATCCGTTGGGCAAGCACATCCAGCTCGGGCCGTTAGCAATGGGCCCACGGCCATGGCGGGAGATTGTTGGGGTGGTCGGAGATGTGCATGATCGAGGTCTTGCAACGGAAACGCATCCCATGTATTACGGGCCCGATGCGCAGCTCCAGGCGCCGTCGCTGACCTTCGTCGTGCGCTCGGCGGGGAATCCACGAGCCCTCGTGGGGACGATACGCAGGCTGATGGCTTCCATGGACCGTAACATCCCCATATACAATGTCGAGACGATGAACGAATATCTCTCCGCCTCGGTTGTTCAGTTGCGTTTCAACACGCTCATGCTGGGGATTTTTGCGGCCCTTGCGCTTGCGTTGGCGGCGGTAGGGCTTTACGGCGTCATCTCTTACTCTGTCGCGCAGCGCACGCACGAGTTTGGCATCCGCGTGGCGCTTGGCGCTCAGCAAGGAACCATTCTCAAGATGATTTTGAGGGAAGGTGTGGTCCTTGTTCTGGCTGGCGTGGGCATTGGTCTTGCGGGTGCTTTAGGCCTGACGCGGCTCATGGAGAGTCTTCTGTATGGTGTTAAGCCGACAGACCCTGCGACGTTTGTCATCGTGTCGCTGGTCCTCATTGCCGTCGCTCTGATCGCCAGTTACATCCCTGCGCGCCGGGCGACAAAGGTCGATCCCATGGTGGCGTTGAGGTGCGAGTGATGAATGGTGAGTGACAAGCGGAAGCGGGCGGCGTAAAGCCATCTTCCAAACCCTGCGGCTTTTGCGGTCAACCACTCGTCATGAACCACGCAGATGTTATGAACACAGTCCTTCAAGACCTCCGGTTCGGTTTGCGCATGTTGGCGAAGAATCCTGGCTTCACCGGCGTAGCGGTGCTGGTGATTGCGCTCGGAGTTGCGGCCAATGCTTCCATTTTCAGTTTTGTGGACGCGGTCATCATCCGGCCGCTGCCCTATCCGCATCCGGATGAGCTTGTAGGCCTTGGGCAGTGGCGCACGCTGAGGGGACAATACGTCCAAGCAGGAGTTTCTGCCCCGAATGTCTTGGATATCCGGAAGCAAAATGGCGTGTTTCAGCAGGTTGGCTATTACCTCTACCATTCCTACAATCTCACTAGCGGAAATCCCCCCGAGCACCTCGAAGGCGCGACGCTTTCGGCCAATGTGCTCAAGTTGCTTGGCATT
>DASZAA010000341.1:0-7922 GCA_035945615.1 Terriglobia bacterium | reverse complement strand
TTCGGGTGTGCTGACCTAGCAAATAGCGACGCCCGCGGTTCCCCCCTCCCCGCGGAACTTATAAGCCACCGGGGAAGAACCTGCAAGGTTCTTGCGAGTGCCTGCTTCTGCCTTGCAGTCTTCCCCGGTTGGTTCTCTTCCTTCCTGCTTTTCCTTTCTCCGTGATAGTTTTCTGAGATCAATTGTGTGTCTCAACCCACAGCCCGGCTTTCATTATTCAATCGGCGGTAAAGCTTGTAAGGGGCCGCCGCTACAACTGCAGTTGTGTATACTGAATGTGTTGCGGTACCGCCGCAAAAAGCGATCATGGCTTGTATTCAAAGTAATCGCGCTCTATTTTGTCTCACGGCATTACTGGTTGCTCTTTTGTACCCCCCCTTTGCTCCGGCGCAAGAGGTGGCGCACCAGGCACTCTCCACCTTTCCCCCGGACACGCAGCAAGTAGCCTACGTTAATCTGGCCCAATTGCGCTCCTTGCCCAACTATCGCCAACTTCGGGGAATCCTATTCAACCGGCAGATGACCTATTTCGAGCAATTTCTCCGCTCTATCGGCGCCGACCCGGAGAAGGACGTGGATGCCGCCATCGTGGGCTGGCGCGGCGACTCTACAAAAGGCTCGCCCTTGTTTGGTCTGGCGACGGGGCGTTTTAACGCAATTGACGCGCAGAGTTTCATCACCCAAGAGAATCTGCCCACCGCCCAATATCAAGGATTCACCCTGGACGCTTTTGGCGCCGGGCACTCTTCGCAAGACCTGTTTTTTACCTTTTTGAACGGCGGTCTTGCCGGTTTCGGCACGCTCACCGATCTTAAATCGCTCATCGATGGCTATCTCGGCCGGCGCCCCACTTTGAATTCGAACCAGGACTTCGTCAAGTGGGAAAATAGCCTCGACGGCTCAGCGCCCGAGTGGGGCATCACCACAGGAAAAGCGGCGCTGAACGTGGCCGCCCCCTGGCTGGCTGGCATGACGGACCCCAAGACTGGTCTTGAGAGCGTCATCGGGCCGGTGAAAGCCGTGCTTTATCAGGCGAACTGGGAAGAAAGTTTTTCCACTGAAATTTCCATCGTTTGCGATAACGCGCAAAGCGCGCAAACGCTCTCCGAGCTTCTCTCCGTCTGGCGGGATTCGGCCTCGCTCACCGGACACCGGCCCGCCGTCATGAACAATTTTATTCAAGGCCTCGAAATCAACGCCTCGGGCAACGAGGTGACGCTCGACGGCCAAGGTCCGCCAGCAGCCATCGCCCAGCTCCTTCGCGGAGCTTTCGCCCGTTGACAGCCTATACATGACGCCGTAAGCCAGCGCCGCTATATTCGCTGACGCCGGTTCTGATAGTCGCCCGGCTCGTCGATATCAAGCAGCACTCCTGCATCGTCCACTTCCATCAAATATGTCGTGTTGAGATATTTATGGATCACCGTATTCGCTCCCTGAGCGGGGTCAAGCGCCAGCAGCTCCTTAAAAAGCGCCTGGCTTATCAATACCGGATGCCCCCGGCGCTCTTGATGCACCGGAATTACAACGGTCGCGCCCGTCTGCTGAAAGGCGTCTTGAAGCTTCCTCATCACAGCAGCGGATGCCGCGGGATGGTCCACCAGGCAAAGCAAGACGCCCGCCACCTCGGAGGGATCGAGCGCGCGCAAGCCCGCTTGCAGTGACGAAGTCTGCCCCAGATGATAATCCGAGTTAATCACCACTTCGGCGTCTCCCAAGTGGACTGCGTTGCTGATCCGATCCGCATTGTGGCCGAGCACCACAACCACCCGCGAAATGCCTGCATTGCGCAGGTTGCCGAGGATGACTTCGAGAAATGGCTGCCCCTGGTATTCGAGCAGAGCCTTGTCCCGGCCCATGCGGCGCGACTCTCCCGCGGCAAGCACTAAGCCGGCAACGGGGTCAACCGTCATTGCACCTTTTGGGTTTTGGGTTGAAAAGCAAGCGAGGGGGTGGATGTTGTGGCGTTGCGGCGCGTGGCAATCATTTCGGCAACGATCGAAACGGCAATCTCTCCGGGCGTCAGTGCGCCGATATCGAGGCCCACGGGCGAATGAATGCGCTCAAGTCTTTCCGGCGGCACGCCCTCTTGTTCAAGCACTTTGAAAAACTCGATCAACTTCCGGCGGCTTCCCACCATGCCGATGAAGCGAGCCGTGGTTCCCACAGCCCAACGAAGGCATTCGAGGTCGCTCTTATGGCCGCGCGTGGCAATCACGAGGTAGGAGCAATCGTTGAGGTGAAGCCGTGGAAAGATGGTTGCCCACGAGCCGGAAAAATGCTCTACCGCATCGGGGAAACGCTCCTTGCTGGCAAAGGCTTCGCGGTCGTCGGTCACGATGGTCTCGAAGCCCGCGATACCGGCGATTTGCGAAAGTGAGCGTGAAACGTGGCCGCCGCCAAAAAGGTAAAGAGTCGGTGTAGCGAGGATTGGCTCGACGAAAATATCGAGCGACCCGCCGCACACCAGTCCCCGGTCGTCTTCTGGCATGTCATTCAGGTTGAAGTGGAGCCGCCGCGGTTTCTCTTCGCGCATCACATCCTGCGCAACGCTCCATACCTCAGCCTCGACGCAGCCGCCGCCCACCGTGCCCAGAATCGATCCATCGTCACGCACCAGAATTTTCGAGGTTTCATAGCTTGGGATCGACCCCTGTACCTGGATAATCGTGGCCAGCGCCGCGCGACGCCCCTCTTTTCTCAGCCGTGCTATTTCCGCATAAATGTCCATCGTCGTGATCAATTATCGTGGCACAGCTTCTCTATATGTTGCACCATAATTCAACGGCTGTTGTAGCAGCTTTTGGCTGCCAGTCTTTTGAAAACCGGCGGCCAGAGGCCGCCGCGCCAAAAGCAGTCTGCGCGGCAAACATCTTAAACCTTTGCCACCTCAATCTCCAACTCCGTCACAAGGTTTTCTTCAATCCTAAAAGCGCGCACCTGGCGCTCGAGAGGCGCCGACGGGGCGATGATGAAATGCGCGCAATCAGGATAGAAAGCCATTTCCATGTCACGGCGCGAAGGAAAATTTTCGCTCGAGGGATGGGAGTGGTAAATGCCCTGGTGTTTCAACCCGCGCCCGCGCAGGGTGCGCAGCGTGGCAATCAGTTCCGCCGGATCGGCAAAGAACTCGCGTTCGGAAGCCAGCGCATTGGCAACCGGGAAGGCGTGTGTCACAGCGTCCCCAGAGCCTGCAAGCAAACCACAGCATTCCTTGGGAACGCTCGAGCGCGCGTGCTCAAGCATGGTGTCAAGCACAGAAGCGCGGATGCTCACCCTCGCCTGCACGGATTATTTTGCCTCCACCTTCCGCCGCCGCATGAAGGCCGGCACCTCAAAATCGTCGCTTGGCAGCTCTGGCCTTGCGCCAGAGCTGCCGGATTCGATGGGCAGTTTCTCATTCTTGTAAGCCGTTGCCGCCGCCTTGTAACTGGGCTGGGCTGGGCGGGCTGCAGCTTCGGCGCGAGCCATGGCGGCGAGCTTTTCGTTTTTGATGCCGGTGGCGATCACCGTCACCTTCACATCGTCGCCCATCGCCTCGTCTTGCACCGCGCCAAAAATAATGTTGGCGTTGTCCGCCGCCGCCTGCTGCACAATCGTCGAAGCCGCGTGCACTTCATGCAGCGTGAGCTTAGTGGAGCCAGTGATGTTGAGCAAAATCCCCTGGGCGCCGTTGATGGAGGCATCTTCAAGCAGCGGGCTTGAGATGGCGCGATTCGTCGCTTCCACGGCCCGGTTCTCGCCGCTTGCCACCGCCGTCCCCATCACCGCGTAGCCCATGCCCTGCATGGTGGTTTTGATATCCGCAAAATCGCGGTTGATGATGCCGGTGATGGTGATGATGTCGGAGATGCCCTGCACGCCCTGCCGCAGGATATCGTCTGCAATGCGGAACGCTTCAAAAAAGCTGGTGCCCTTATCAACAAACTGCATAAGACGCTCGTTGGGGATGCAGATGACCGTATCGACGGCCTCGCTCAGCTCCGCCAAGCCCTGCTCGGCCTGAGTCATGCGGCGCTTGCCCTCAAAGGCAAAAGGCTTGGTAACGACGGCAATGGTGAGCGCGCCCAGTTCGCGCGCAAGACCCGCCACGATGGGCGCGCCGCCCGTGCCCGTGCCGCCGCCAAGGCCGGTGGTGATAAACACCATGTCCGCGCCGTTGAGCACGTCGAGGATTTTTTCCGTGTCTTCCATGGCCGCCTGACGGCCGATTTCGGGATTGGCCCCGGCGCCCAGCCCTTTAGTCAGCTTGACTCCGAGTTGGATTTTCACCGGCGCTTTGGAGATGCTCAACGCCTGAAGATCGGTGTTGGCCACGCAAAACTCGACGCCTTCAACACTGGCATCGATCATGCGGTTCACGGCATTGCCGCCGCCGCCCCCGACGCCGATGACTTTAATCTTGGCGCCGCGCCGCAATTCGTCGGAAAAATCCACTCGTAAGCTGCTGCTACTCTCAGCGATCATGGCGCTCCTTTTGAAAAAACAGGTGTCAGGTTTCAGGTGTCAAAAAGGGGTTCGTGCAGCATGTTTCTTCTGACACCGTACACACCTGGAACCTACTCTTTGCCTCGGAAAATCCCCCAAAACTTATTCGTAATGCCTGGGCTGCGCGTTCCCCGCAGAAGGCGCAAGCGGTGGCCGTGGATGGCAAGACCCACGACAGTGGCGTAAGCGGCGTCGGGCAGCGTGTCGCCCATCTGCTCCAAACCATAAGGTACGCCAACCCGGGCGGGCAGGTCCAGCGATTGCTCAGCCATGCTCACTAGCCCGCCCAGCTTTCCACCGCCGCCCGTGATCACCAGGCCGCCGCCAAGCTGCTTTTGCAGGCCGGAATATTCAAGCTCGCGCGCGATCAACTCGAGTAACTCCTGCGCGCGCGGCTCGATGATCTCGCGCAACATCGCGTAGCTGACCATGCGCGCCGGACGCTCTCCAACGCAGGCCACTTCAAGCGCCTTCTCGTCGGTTTCAGCGGAGTCGCGCTGCGCCCACTCTACTTTGATCTTCTCAGCTTCGGGTATGGGCGTGCGCAAGCCCACGGCAATGTCGTTGGTGATGTGGTCGCCGCCAATCGGGATCACGCCGCTGTAGCGCAGGCACCCCTCATGATAAAGAGCAATGTTGGAGTTACCGCCGCCAATATCCACCAGGGCCACACCCAGCTCGCGCTCATCCGGCGTGAGGCAGGATTCCGCCGCGGCCAGCGCCTCGAAAATCGTGGCGTTCACCTTCATCCCGCTCCGGTTGACCGCCAGCACCACGTTTTCATGCGCAATGGTGGAGGCCGTTACCAGGTGAACATCCACTTCCAGCCGCGAACCTACCATGCCCACGGGGTTACGGATGCCGTTCTGAGCGTCCAGCAGATATTCTTGGCGCTCGGCATAGACCACCTCTCGGTCCGCGGGCAGGCTCACAGCCTGCGCCGCGTCAAACACCTTGCGCACATCTTCGTTTGTGACTTCGCGCGAGGCGCGCGAGCCTTTGGAAAGCGTCAAGCCGCCGCGCGAATTCACGCCTCGGATGTGCGGGCCGCCCACGCCCACGTAGGCGTTATCGATCGGGATGCCCGCAGCGTCCTCGGCCACCTCCACCGCCTTTTTAATGGAGAGATAAGCCGAATCGAGATTGACGATGACTCCGCGGCGCCAACCTCTCGACTCCGCCGAGCCAAACCCCACCACGCGCAGGCGGCCATTCTCCACCGGCTCGCACACCAATGCGCACGTCTTGGCGCCGCCGAGATCAAGGCCGACAATGTAAGGTTCTGCCATTCGGGTTGCGATTATGGAGTGCGCCAGCTTGCTCGCGCTACTTATTTTACCTCACGGCGGGATTACTATTCGCATCCGGACGCCACCTTTAATGGCGGCGCGCGCGCCGAGTTGTTTTCGCTGGCGGCCTTGGGGCTTTCGCGGTGTCCGGAGCAGCGGCAACAGTATCTTGCCCTGCCGGGTCGACCACAACTTCGCCGGGGTAGCGCAAATCCATCGAATCAATCTTGGGATTGCCGGCGAGCGCCTGCGGTGCCACGGTGGTAAACGTCTTAAAGCGCGCGGCGTAATCGCCATCACCAAAGTGCGCAAGGATGGTCAATTTGCCTTGAACCAGCAGAACACGCAAATCATCGGGATCGCTCAAGTCGACTTCGGAGACGCTCCATGCGGTGCCGCGCATTTCGTCGCGCGTATCGCTCAGGAACCGCTCGTAGCGGCCAATCATGGCCTTCCGTTCGCCAACGTTGGCAGCCGTATCCAGACCGTAAAGAACGGGAAAATCGAGCGGTGACTTACGCAGCATCTGCAGGAACACGCCGTTCTCGTCAATCAGCTCGATGCTACCATTCACCTGCGCGTAGGCCACGGGCGTACGCTCGACAACAGTGATCAGCAGGCGGTTAGGAAACATCCGCTCGAGCGTGGCCGACTCGACCCAAGGGATAGAATTCACACGCTGGCGCTCGCGGGCAAGGTCCATGCGGAAAAAGCTCGTGGCCAGACTTTCAGCGTCGTCTCCATATCCGAGCGCGTTGAGCACATCGTCGGTAGAAACAACATGGTTCCCGATAAGCTTTACTTCTTGATGGGGCTGGAAAAGAAAGAGCCGGGAAGCGATGATCCGGCGGCCAGCCCAATACGCCCCCAGCGGCAACGCAAGCGCCAGCGTCAGCGCAAGGGCGCAAATCCGCGCCACGCGGGATGCGCGGCTCGGGCCGCGGCGGATTCCAATAACCTTTTGGCGGCGACGGTACGGATTGGGCTCTTCAATTCTAAGCTCATCCGGGAGTGGTAATGGAGCGTTCACCGAACCCTCGTTGCATTGCGGCTGATTCTGTCCACCATCACGCGCGGCTCTCCGCCTGCTGCGCAGCTTTCATTTCGCTTAATTCACTGAGGCCGCTCGCCAGCGCATCCGCCACTCTCCACACGCTGCCTGCGCCGATCGTCAAGAGGGTGAGGCCTGGCCCAGCCTCAGCAAGGATTTCATGGGTCACGCTTTCTTCGGAGGGCGCATAGCGCGCGCCCGCGCAGCCCAGCTCGCGCATTCGCTCGACCAGGCGGCGCGAGGTGACTCCTGGAATCGGCTCCTCGCTTGCCGCGTAAATATCGAGCACGTAAACGCGCTCACAACCCGCAAAAGCGCGCGCGAAATCGTCCATTAAGGCGCGCGTGCGGGTGTAGCGGTGCGGCTGAAAGACGGCCCAGACGCGACCGGCGCCGCGCGCGCGCGCGGCGTCGAGAGTGGCGCGAATTTCCGCCGGATGGTGGCCGTAGTCATCGACCACGGTGATGCCGTCCGCCTCCAGCTTGACTTGGAATCGGCGGTCGGCGCCGCGAAACCGCTCTAACCCCTGCCGGATTTGATCCGTGCTCAAGCCAAGTTCCAGTCCAACACCCACCGCCGCGAGCGCATTCTGCACGTTGTGCCGCCCTGGAACCGCCAGGTTGATTTCAAATAGAGATGCGCCGGGCTGGGACACCTGAAAGGTTGATCCCTTGCCGTGGCACTCGATGCCAGTCGCGGTAATCGACGCGCCCGGCTCAACGCCGTAGGTAATCAAGCGGCGGCGCAGCCTTGGGCGGATCGACTCCAGCGCCTCGCGCCAAGGCGGGTCCGCGCAGGCGATCACCGCGCCGTAGAAGGGCGTCTTGTTCATAAACGACACAAATGCGTCCTTAATCTCGTCGAGGTCGCGGTAGTGGTCGAGGTGTTCCCGGTCCATATTCGTGACCACGGCGATAGAAGGCAGTAGCAGCAGGAATGAACGGTCGCTCTCGTCCGCTTCGGCTACCATGAGTTCCCCTTTACCCAGGCGCGCGCTCGATCCGAACACGTCAAGCCGGCCGCCAATCACGGCGGTGGGATCAAGCCCTGCGTCCGTAAGCATGACGGCGATCATGGACGTGACCGTCGTCTTG
>DASZAA010000340.1:0-11315 GCA_035945615.1 Terriglobia bacterium | reverse complement strand
TCAGGGCGCGGGAATCTACGAAAATCTTTATGTGATGGATGGGTCGGTGGTTCCCGTGCCGCTCGGCGTGAACCCGCTACTCACCATTTCTGCTCTGGCCGAGCGCGCCGTGGCGCTGGCAGCGCGCGACCGAGGCTGGGTGATCGATTACACACTGCCTTCGCAACCTGCCGCCCGGCCTGCGACGCAGAAAGTGGGCATTGAGTTTACCGAGACCATGAGCGGCTATTTCTCGAAGCAGGTGAAGGACGATTATCAGCGCGGCGCGGACCAAGGCAAGGCGGAGAATTCGCCATTTGCGTTTACGCTCACCATTGTTTCCGATGACCTGGAGACGATGTTGAATGATCCTAATCATCAAGCCGAAATGACGGGCAGCGTAATGGCTCCTGCGCTCTCGCCGCTGCCGCTTACCGTTGATCAGGGCCAGTTCAATTTATTTGTCGTCGATGCCGCGCAGCCGGCCACACGACGCATGTGGTACCGGATGCAGTTGCACGCTGAGGACGGCAGCGTTTACTTTTTTGAAGGCTTTAAGGTGATTCAGGATAATCCAATATTGGACGTGTGGCACGATACGACGACGCTTTACATTACGCTTTATGATGGCCCGGCCAATACCAGTCCGGTCTTGGGGAAGGGAATCTTGATTATTCTCCCGCAGGACTTTTTCCGTCAGCTAACCACAATGAAGGCCACAAACGCCCCCACGCTCGAAGCGCGCCTCGATGCCGAGGGCCGTTTTGGCCGTTTTTTCCTGGGGGTTCTGGCGCAAAAGTATGGAAAGATTTTCAGGCTGCCCACGAAGGTGCTATAGCGTAGAGCTTTGTTTTTAAAACTGACGGTCTATCGTTGGACCGGCAGCATTTGGCAGGTGTCGGCCGCCGGGCGTTTGAAAACCTGGCAGCGGGACTCAGCCCCCTACGCTGCACTCTCTTCAGTCTTTCTTTTTGTGGAGCTTTTTGAACTCGCCGCCCACGCCTTTGCCGATCTTTGCCGTTCCTTTGGCGGCGCCCACACCCACGTTTTTGCCAAATCCTCCCGCACCTTTGCCTACGGAAGCGCCCGCGCCGCCCACGTTCCCGGTCGCCAAGTTGCCGACGCCTCCAGCCACGCCCTTGCCCAAATCCTCAGACCCCTTTGCTGCGCCCTTGCCAATGTCTTTGCCGCCGCGCGCCATCTCTTTGCCCGGCTTCTGGCTCTTTTTCTTCTTGTGTGCGGCCTTCGCCGTGCTGTTTTTTGCGCTTGCCTGTGTTGTATCGGATTGTCCTGACCCGGAACCAAGCGCGGGCAAAGTGAAAGCGATTAAGAGGGCGGAGAAGCAGACAAACACTATCTTGATCTTCATAGCGGCGCTCCTATATCTGACCCCGGCAGCAATGACTGCCTAGTTTTATATTATGATGCCATCCAACCGTAAGCGGTAGTGTCGAAGCTTTATCTTGATCTGACTGGCCATTTTGTTCATGAGGCTGGCTGGAGGCGAAAACCGTCCCATCTGTTAAGAGGCCGCCGCATTAAGTTCTGAGATTACTCTTGACGAAACACCCGGAAAGTGGCACACTATCATCGATGGCTATTACCCACATGGCGCAGATGAATCCTCAGGGATGTTGTTGTCCCTGTTGTGGATCCCTGACTGTGGGTTGACGCCGGACGCGAAAATTTGATCGTGACCCTGTAGTTCAAGCCCATCGTCGGGGAAATAAGACCCGGTGATGGGTTTTTTGTTGTAGCCCAATGAGTTTTTGATTTTTGGAGGCTGAGTGGAACCCGAGAAGAGCATCCTGGTTAAAGAGACGAAAGCACAGCGGGCGGAGCGCCTGAAGGCGGCAAAGAATCCCTGGGAGAGTTTTGCTGAGATCGAGGAATTTGGCCGCAAGGGATTCGACGCCATTCCGGGCGACTGGCTGAAGACGTATTTCCGCTGGTGGGGCGTCTATACGCAAGGTGATGGGGCCGGGGTGCTGGGCGGCAAGGGTGGGGAAGGCAATGCAACGCCTTATTTCATGCTGCGCATTCGCATCCCTAACGGGTTCATTCGCGCCCATCAGCTTCGAGTGGTGGCGGGCATTGCGGAGAAATACGCGCATGGTTTTGCCGACCTGACCGTGCGGCAGAACATCCAGCTTCATTGGATCACGATTGAGGCGCTGCCGGTGATCCTGCGCACGCTCGAAGAAAACGGCTTGATGACCAAGGCCGCTTGCGGCGACGATACGCGCAACATCACGGGCTGCCCGCTGGCGGGCATTGACGCGGCGGAGCATTGCGACGCCTCTCCGCTTGTTTTTGAAGCACAGAAGATGCTAGTGGGACCGCGCGAATTCTACAACCTGCCGCGCAAGTTCAAGATTTGTGTCACGGGCTGCCCGGTGTGGTGCTCCTACCCGGAGATCAATGACGTTGGCCTGACGGCTACCGTGCGCAAGCTCAACGGACGCCGCGAAGTGGGTTTTTCGCTGCGCGTGGGCGGAGGGCTTTCCTCGCAGCCGCACCTGGCTGTGCGCGTGCCCGCGTTTGTGCGCTGGGAACAGGCGCTCCCGGTGATGAAGGGCGTGGCGGAAATTTTCCGCGATTCGGATTGTCTGCGCGAGAGCCGTGAGCGCGCGCGCTTGAAGTATCTCTTCATGAAACACGGCTGGACGCCGGAACAATTCCTTGCGGCGCTCGAAGAGCGCATTGGCTTTCATCTCGACCCGCCGGAAGAAGAGGATGCTCCAGCGGATGCCTTCCGCGACCATGTAGGTTTTTATCCGCAGAAGCAGCCCGGCCGCTTCTACGCCGGGGTTTCGGTGTTGCGCGGGCGCATCAGCGCGGTGCAGCTTGCGAGCGCGGCGGAGCTGGCGGAGCGTTACGCGGGCGGCGAGCTGCGCATCACCGGGATGCAGAATTTGATTATCGTCAATGTGCCCAAACAGAATGCCGACCCGCTGCTTGCAGGCCTCGAGCAAGCCGGCCTGCCGCTCTCCGCATCGGCTTTCCGGCGCGGCGCGATTTCCTGCACCGGGACGGAATTCTGCAAGCTCGCCATCACCGAAACCAAGCACTTTACCGGATGGCTGGTGGATGAGCTTGAACGAAGACTTCCAGCTTTCTCTCAGCACTTGAAGATTGATGTCAATGGCTGCCCCAACGGTTGCGGCCAGCACTGGATTGCCGATATCGGTCTTGAAGGCAAACGCATGAAGCTGGATGGCAAGATGGCGGAGGCCTATTATTTCACGCTCGGTGGCGCGGTGGGCAAACATCAGGCCCTGTCGCGCCAGGTGGGCTACCGCTGCGCGGCCACTGAAGTGCCGTCGGCGATTGAGCGCCTGCTTTACTTCTACCTGGCCGAGCGCGAGGAAGGCGAGACCTTCCGCGCTTTCTGCGCACGCACGCCGGATGAAGACTTGCGCACTTCGCTCGCAGGCGAGCCTGCCCCGTCATTGGCGTCTTTGCCGTCGATACTCGAAGGTGAGTCTCCTGAACGTGCTCTCGCCGCCGCCGACGGCGCGTAGGCCGGAACACTGTGCAAATCCCGCCGCGCTTCCATTGCGCGGCTTCCTTTCCTCGACGAAACAATCACACGATCATTCCTGTATAATTCGTTCCTTCCTTGTTGAAACGGAGGCGGAGATGATTCGCGCCATTTTCTCGGATATCGGAGGAGTGCTAGGTTCAAACGGATGGGACCGGCCCGCGCGCAAGCAGACCGTTGAGCAATTCAAGATCGATTGGACTGACTTTGCGGAACGCCACGACCTGGTGATCAACGCGTTTGAAACGGGACATCTTGGACTCGACGCCTATCTTGACCGGACGATTTTTTACCGCCCGCGCGATTTCAGCCGGTCGGAATTTCAGCAGGCTATGTTCAGCCGGTCTGTGCCGTTTCGAGAACCGCTCGATTTCTACGCTGCGCTCGCACAATCGGGAAAATTCCTGATGGCCGCGCTCAACAACGAATCTCTCGAATTGAACCTGCACCGCATCGAGAAGTTTGGCTTGCGCAACGTGTTTTCGGTTTTCTTCAGCTCCTGCTTTCTCGGAATAAAGAAGCCCAACGATGCGGTGTACGCGCTGGCCTTGCAACTTACCCAGCTTCAGCCCGAAGCGTGCCTCTTTATCGATGACCGCCCCTTGAATGTGGAACGCGCCCGCCAGTTTGGTATGCGCGCGATTCACTGTACGGACCCCGCGCGGCTGCCCAATCAGATGAAAGAGATGGGAGTAGGGCCGTGAAAGCAAGAGTCGATGTGCAAGAAGCAAGAGTCTACAATCTCTATTACCAGTTTTTTCCCGACCCTCGTCTCTTGTCCATCGTTTCTCACCCTTTGCCTCTTGACTCTCGTCCCCTTGTCTTTAGCGGTGTCAACGCTCGCGCGTAGCAATAAGGCCTGAGGCGGCAATTTCCATTTTTTGCAAATGTTCTTCGGCGTCTGTCCAGAGGTCAACGCGCGCCAGGTCAGTGGTCAAGATCAAATGGCGGCAAGATTCCTGTTTGTTCCCAATCGAAATCGCTTCCGTGCCCGCGCTTGCGAGCGTGATCATGCCTGGGAGGCCTTCTTGGGGAATGAGCGCGTGAAACGTCTGTGTTCCGCCGGAAGTCCTGTCGTAGCGCATGGCGGCTATTTCGTATTGGTAGACGGCGTTGTCGTCAAGAATGATCGAATCGGGAGGAAGGTCGAATTGGCGTGTATCCCGGCGGCCGCGGACGGTATCGTACCGGGCGCGAACGCCGCCGGGGCCAAAGTCGATCTGAAGGCTCGATTTTTGCGGCGCCGTCTGACCCCAATGATAAGTGAGCGGATTGAGACTGGCGTTTAGCGTGAGGTTGGAGGACGTTTCAAAGCGAGCTCCGTTAACGGTGAGGCTAGTCTCGGCGCGGGCCTCCACTTGGGCGTCGCGCGCGCGGACCTCAAACTTTTCCGTGCCTACGCGCTCACCATTAAGCGCAATTAAAAAGGTTCCGTGGTCGTCGTGAAAGGCGGGCGCTTGCGCAAAAGATTTCTTGCAGAGTGCGGTAGAAACCGCACCGCAAATCACAATGAGAAGGATAGCGTGGCGAACCCGGTGAAGAATTTTCTGTGCTCCTTGTCCCTAGAAAATATTCAGCCGCAGGATGCGCCCGGCGACTTCTTCAGGGGCGCTGCCGTCGGTAGAGACACGAAAATCGGCAAGTTGGTAGTAAGGCACGCGTTGGCTATAGAGTTCGGCGAAACTGCTGGGGCTGCGAAAGAGGGGCCGGTTGGTGATGCCCTCGCAGCGGCGGCGCAACTCGTTCAGGCCGCAATCCAGCCAAACGGTAGCGCCGCCGGTCCGGCGGATGAACTCCACATTGGCTTCTTGCACCCACGTGCCGCCGCCGAGCGCAATAACGGCGGGCTCGGTTTTTGAGGCTTCGGTGAGGGCGGCGTGCTCGATGCGGCGGAAAAAGGGTTCTCCATCTTTCTCGAAAATCTCGCGGATGGTTGTCCCCTGGCCGGCTTCGATGGTGGCATCGAGGTCGATGAACGGCCAGCCGGCCTCGCGGGCAAGCAACTGCCCAACAGTCGACTTGCCGCATCCCATGAACCCTAAAAGATAGATTTGCTTTTTGTGATTACGGGTCATTGGTTTTGAGGATCGATAGCGCGAGCACCAGACGACTCGCTACCGCAAAATCGATTATAGAAAGCTGGTCTGAAGTTGACAACAGGAGGTTAGCGGTCCAACACGGTGGATTAGATTTATTTCGTGCTGTCGCACGTCGTGTGGCGGTAGAATATTTGCGCCGCGCCAGATTAGGGGACGCAATTTACTCATGTTCGAGAGGAATGAAACGTGATGATCACACTGAATCGCCTTGCACGTGCTTTGACGTTAGGGATTGTTATCTGTGTGCTTAGCGGGCTTGCCTGTTGCAATGCCAGCGCAAGTCAGGCCTTGGGCCAGTTTAAGGGCCAAACAGACGTGGGTGTTACGCCCAAGGCGGGTTCCGCGTCCTACAACGCTGCAAGCCGGGAATATACCGTCACCGGCGGGGGAGAAAATATGTGGGCCGGGACGGACGCTTTTCACTATGTCTGGCGGCGCTGGAAAGGAAATGTCACCCTTACCGCCGATATCACAATTACTACTACAACTGGAAACCCGCACCGGAAGGCTGCTCTGATGATCCGCCAGGGACTTGGACCTAGCGACGTTTATGCGGACGCCGCGCTGCACGGCGTCGGGCTTACCGCCTTGCAGTACCGGCAAACAGAGGGTGCGAACACGCTCGAAGTGATCTCGCCCATTTCTTCGCCTAAGTCTCTCCGTCTCGAACGGCGAGGCAATACGTTTACACTTTTTGTAGCAGGCGCGGACGGGCAGTTCAAAAAGGTCGGCTCCGCATCCGTCGAACTGCACGATCCGGTTTACATTGGGCTTGCGGTCTGCGCCCACGACGTCAATGCGCTCACCACCGCTGTTTTCAGCAACGTAAAGATTTCCAAGACCGCGCCCAAGTGATAAGGCGCAATCGACAAGGGTCAAGGGGCAAAAAGCAAGAAGGATAAGCCTCCGTCACGTAGTTTTTCCCTCGCCCCTTGTCTCTAATCCGTTGTATTTATGCCGCCCGGCTGCGTGCCGCGGTAAGAGCGCGCAAGGCAGAACTCTTCTTTTCGGCGGCGCGCTTAAGCGTCACCTGCGAGCTGCCCCACGGTCCTTCAACCTTCATCTGGATGGTGTCGCCTGATATGGTGCCTTCGTGGGTGATTTCGTTATCGCCGACCTGAACCTTAAAGGAAAAATTGTCGCCGTTTATCTTGCCGTCGCTGATGGGCGTGTCGCCATTCGGCGTCTCGACGGTTCCAGTAAGCTTGGCGCCATCCGCTTTAAAATTGAATCTGAGTTGAATATCCCCGTTGGGCGTGCTGAAAGTTCCTACCCAGCTTCCGCTGAGATCAGCAGCGAGACTGACCACTGTGAACATAGCGATGAGACCTCCCGCAAGTAGAGCGCGTCGGATCATGATGTTCTCCTTGTAGAGGATTTTCATTCTGTGCGAGGCCGACCAGAGACTACACCCGGGGCGCTCCGGCGTCAATACACCGGGAAAAGGGGCGAGGGATGTGAAGAAGGCTTCATGCCATTCTATAATGGCTGCGGTTAGAGCGGCACCCCTTCATAGGCTCTGACCGCTGGGCCTTATTGTTAAAAGCCGGCGGACGAAGTCTGCAAGGGGCCGCTGCTACAAGGCAAAATTACCGAGGCTGAGAGTAATGATGAAGAGAAGAGAATTCCTGGCGCGGTGCAGCGCGGCTGCGGGCCTTGCCGCTGTTACTGGGGGCGCGCCGGTTGCCGCGACTGCCACCTCCAGCAGCGCGCCTCAATTTTACAATACTGCCAAGCTTTTCCGCGTGGGAGTTTCCTCATGGAGCTTTCGCAACTACTTCACCTCTACCCGCGCTCCGGGCTTCGACGCGCCTGGCCCATTAATCACCTTGCTCGATTTCCCCCAAATCGTTGCAGACCGCTACCAGATTCACCGGCTCGAGTTTGCCGCCGCGCACTTTGCCAGCCGCGAATCCGCCTATCTCGTTCAACTCCGGCGCCAGATCGAGCGCGCGCATTCGCGAGTAGTCAACATCGATGTCCCCGCCGAAACAGAAACGGGTGGCGGCCTCTCTGGCCGCGACCCTGCTGCGCGTCATGCCGCGATTGCAGCCGTAAAGCAATGGATTGATGCCGCGCGCTCTCTCGGCGCTATTGCGGTGAGCGCCGGCCCGGGCGCGGTGAACCCGGCCGATCTTTCGCCCACGCTTGATTCCTATCGCGAGCTCGCCGCCTACGGCCGTCTGCGCCGCGTTGATGTGCTGATTGAAAACCATGCGGGCTTGGATTCGGGAAACATCGTCGATATCCTGCGCGAGGTTAGCGGCCGTGGCACCGGCGCGCTTCCGGATTTTGCCCAGTTCCCGGACTCGGCGGCGCGCGACGCCGGGCTTGAGATCCTGTTTCCGCGCGCGTCGGTCCTTTGCCACGCCAGCGGCGTTTCGTTTGATGCTGGAGGAAATGAGACCACATTCAATTTCAAAAACTGTGTTGAAATGGCGAAGAGGTTTCACTTCCGGGGAATCTACTCGGTGGTGTATGAGGGAACCGGCGACCCGTATCAGGGGGTGCAGCACGTCGTTAACGAATTAATACGATTTGTATAATAAAAAACTGCGATTTTAGGATAAATCCGTATTTAAGCCGGAAATCACGTACATGGCGCATGCCGCTGTTGACTCCGCTTCAGTTGTCTTTTTGAATTTGCCGCAGAATTTCCCGCGCACGCACTTGCGCCAAGTGCAAATAGCTCGGGTTGCCGGCGATGGCTTCGAGATCGACGGTCATCAGTTGCGGGTCAAGCAGCGATTTGTTATCGAGGTCCATCTGAATCAAGGTCAACACCCGCGGCAAGCCGAGGTGATCGTAGCGCATGGCATAATCGAGGGCTGAGATGTGGCGTTCAACCGCCCCCAGGCTTTCAAACAAGCTCTCAAGCTCCCCTGCGGTGTGGTTGGTGGAGTAGTTGAAGCGGCACTCATAGGACTCGGCGCCGTTCACATACTTAAAGGTCTTCTGCCCAAGGTCCGCCACGCGCTTGTGGCTCTCCAGGCTGACATCCTGAAAGTCGTGCATCTCATCGGCAAGTCCAAAGAACTTTTGCGCTACCTCCGGCGACAAGCGGAACGGCCTGGGACTCGGGGCTTCCGATAGGCTGCGCCCCTCGTAGCTGCCAGAGCCATTCGCGTTCACCACAATCTTTTCGTACTCAGGAACGCTCCCTTTGAGAACCTTGACGTAGGTCAGTTGCGGCCCTTCAGGCTGCGGTCCGGCGGCTGCCCAAGCACCCGCGCAAGCGAGCAGCGCGCAGAGTGCCGCTGCGAGCAAGACAAGCTGGCTACGCAGCGAAAGCGAAACGCGACGAATTGGAAACTCAAAAGTTATCAATTCGGTGATGTGACGCGCCGCAGTCGACTTTCTTGCCCAATCCGGCGGCGCAACGATGGTTTATTTCGCTTCAGCCAGCGCGTGGAGTTCAGACTCTTCAATATCGAAATTAGCATATACGTGTTGTACGTCGTCGTGATCTTCAAGCTCTTCGCTCAGACGCAGCATCTGGTGGGCGCTCTTGCCCGTCAGTTTCACGGTGTTTTGGGGAATCATCGAAACTTCGGCGACGGCGGGCGTGATGTCCGCCGCTTTGAGTGCGTCTACGACGCGCTGAAACTCTGAGGGTGCGGTAAAAATCTCCCAGTTGGCACCGTCATCCGCCAAGTCTTCGGCGCCCGCGTCCATCACCAGATTCAGCAGTTTTTCCTCGTCTGCCTTTTCTTTCTCGACCACGATGTAGCCCTTCTTGTTGAACATCCACGCCACGCATCCATTTTCACCCAGATTCCCGCCGTGCTTGCCGAAGATATGGCGGATTTCAGAGATGGTGCGGTTCTTATTGTCTGTGGCCACTTCGAGCATCATCGCCACGCCGCCCGGCCCGTAGCCTTCGTACACGCTCTCTTCATAAGTGGCGCCGGGAAGCTCTCCCGTGCCTTTTTGGATCGCGCGCTTGATGTTGTCCGCCGGCATATTCTCAGCTTTTGCCGCCAGAATGGCCGTGCGCAGGCGCGGATTTGCATCAGGATCGCCGCCTCCGATACGCGCCGCCACTGTGATTTCTTTTATAATCTTGGTGAAGGCTTTTCCGCGCTTGGCGTCGAGCGCGCCCTTCTTGTGCTTAATTGTTGCCCACTTTGAATGGCCTGACATAAAAAACCTGATTCCTTTTTTGCGGATGGATTATTGCGGCGCCGTCCTTTAACCCGGACGCTGTTGCCCACCGCGCTGCCCTCCCGCAATTCATGGAGGGTCGCGCCAAACCCCATGGGAAGATGTTACCACATCCCGGTAGGCACCTGCCATCGCTGGGGGGGTGGATGGGTGAGATTCAAAAGGCCTAGCCCGGAGTCGCGCTTCGTGAATAAATCGGCCTAGGGTCCGAAAAGCACTGACCGTGGATACCTCCATGAGATTTTTGAGACGAATGAGACAGTTTCATTAGAAACGCTGATTCTAAACAACTTCTTGGGTTCGTTCCGTAATTTCGTGTATTTAGCCTCTGCTCTCTCGGCCATTTTTCTAATCTTCGGGACCACTCCGTAGCGCAGATCGTCGCCTTCGCGGTCTGCGGCCTTTGAATGGACAGAAAACCCGCAGACCTCAAATACGGAGGTCTGCGCTACCAATAGATCACTATGAGATTTTGAGACGAATGAGACAGTTTTATTAGAAACAATGATTCTAAAAGACTTCTTGGGTTCATTCCATAACTTCTTGTGTGTTTGTGTCATTCCCTCCCAGTCATTTTCCAATCTTTGGAGGCTCACTGTAGCGGCGGCGTCCTCGCCGCCGGTTTTTAAAAAGTGAAGACCGGCGGCCAGAGGCCGCCGCTACAACTACAAGACGCAGAGTTTTAACCGCTGCGCTAGAAAGAGCCTATCATTCCGCTATGATATTTTTGAGACAAATGGGATATGCGAGACGATTTTTTGATCCGCTGCGTGTATATGATGTAACCTTTCAAGGGTCCATGCTCTTGCGAGATTACAAACCGTCTGATCTCAAGAGCCTGCACGCCATCGACACCGCCTGTTTTCCGCCCGGCATATCGTATACACTCGAAGAGCTTCGATCATTTATTACCACTCGAACGGCAAAAACCTGGGTCGCGGAGGAGAACGGGGAAGTAGCGGGCTTCCTGGTGGCGCACAAGACGGCGAATATGAAGAAGCTGGTGAAGCTGGCCGAGGCGCACATTGTCACCCTCGATGTCATGGAGCAGGCGCGCCGTCGCGGCGTGGGCGCGGCGCTCATGGACGCCGCTGAGGATTGGGCGCGGGCTCAGGGCTGCCGGGCTGTCTCGCTTGAAACCGCCGAAGACAACCATGCCGCCCAGGCGTTCTACCGCAAGCGCGGGTACGAGAAGACGGGCATTATCGAAAACTATTACGAGAACGGCGCATCCGCGTGGGTGATGACCAAGCGGATCGAATGAGGAATCGATGCCAATCAAGCTGACCAAGAGGCAATACATCACCATTGCCATTGCGGTGGCCGTGGCTGCCGCTTCGCTCACGGTCGCGCTGAAGTATTTTTCGCGCGCTTTTCCCGAAGCCACGCTTCACCTGCGCGTCAACCGCGGGCAATCCGAAACCATTGCGCGCGAGTTCCTTATCCGCCGCGGTTTCAGCCTGGCGGGATACCGGCACGCGGCGCTCTTCAATTACGACGACACGACGAAACTCTATCTCGAGCGCACG
>DASZAA010000339.1:0-2887 GCA_035945615.1 Terriglobia bacterium | reverse complement strand
CGGTCGTCGATGCGCCGCGAGGTGTACATCAGGCGGTAGGCCTGGATGAGCTGTTCCCGGGTAAGTCCTTCGTAAAACTTGCTTTTCTTTGCGCCGTTGGCCGCCGGGGCCAGCTTGGGGTCGGTTTTTGTAGTAGCCATCCGGTCCTGTTCCTGCTGGTTTAGATTCTTACCCGCCCTGCGGCGATTCCACCCAAATCACGTCAAACCTGTTGGATTGTAAATGGTAACGAGGGGTTGGTGATGAGGAAAGTTTTCCGGGACAAACAGTCTGATGGTTGGACCACAGATCTCTTTGCCTGATTACTTTTGTCATCCTGAGCGGCGTTGTTTGCCGCGAAGGGCCTATGCAATTGGCCGACAGTCAAGAGCTTTTTCACCACGGAGGCACAGAGACACGGAGAAGCAAAATAATTTGGTCTTCCTTTGCCTTCTCTGTGGCTCCGTGCCTCCGTGGTGAAAAAGAATTGGCCCGTTATCACCGCCGCCAGCGAATACACAGATCCTTCGGCCTGCAAAAAACGCAGGCCTCAGGATGACAAACCAGGTGCGATGCACTGAGAATCACGACTCCGAATCATTTATCCTGAAAGAGCATGATTCGTACGCAGCGCAGTTTTGATCCGCACTCTATCAAGCTTGTCATTTTCGATCTCGACGGAACACTCATCGATTCGCGTCTCGACCTGGTGCACTCGGTCAACGCAGCCCTCCGCCATATTGGGCGTCCCGAGCTACCCGATCACGTCATCGCCAGCTATGTGGGCGACGGCGCTCCCATTCTGATCGCGCGAGCCCTGGGCAATGAAGCTGATACTGTCGACGAGGCGACCATCCGCAAAGGCCTCGAATTTTTTCTCTCCTACTATCGCGAACACAAACTGGATCACACCACGCTGTATCCGGGGGTCGTCGAGGCTCTGGCCGCGATTCAGAATGCCTCGAACGGGCATCCGCGCAAATTGGCTGTGCTGACCAACAAGCCGGTTATCCCCTCGCGCGCGATTGTGGACGCGCTCAAACTCGCGCCCTATTTTTCGCAAATCTATGGCGGCAACAGCTTCGCCACCAAGAAGCCTGATCCGGAAGGCGCGCTCCGGCTGCTGGCGGAAATCGGCGTTCCTGCCGAGCAGGCCGCCATGGTCGGCGACTCGCATACCGATATCGAGACCGGACGCAACGCCGGCTTGTGGACCGTCGGAGTCACTTACGGCTTTGCGCCGCAGACGTTGGCCGATGCATGGCCGGACGTGCTGGTGGATCATCCGCGCGAACTGGCGGAGGTTTTTGCAAAATAGTTTGGCGCGGAAAACTTGCCGCGCGATTTTTCGAGGGGGCGTGTGTCAATAGGGCGCGTGGAGCTGCTGCACCAGTCGCGGTGCAGCACTCAAGAACTCCTTTAACACTGCCACGTTGCAGGCCTCACGCATTGTGACAAATATTCCATGCAAGCTATTGATTTAGTTACGTTTACATATTGAAGTTTAAACGGTTTAACTGCTCGATAGAGCGCCCCGAATTCACCGCGACCTTGGTCTTCGCTAAGGTGCCTTTCCTTCCACTGCGCTCCCGAAAAGCCCCGCACAAGGCATTTCTCGCAGCCGCCAGCTCAAGCAGTTCGCTCATGCAGAATCGATCACTTACGCTACACTGTTCAGTCCCAGAGGCCTCGAACCTAACGCATGAGTGGCGACCACTTTGGTTTCACCCCGGCGGAACTGCGTAAACTGCGCAGCCTGAAAAATCCTCACGGCATTCAATCTTTTCTCGACGACATGCCCTATCACCTGGAAGACACGGCATGGTCGCCGCGCAAGGTGCTGGCCGAGCGATCGTCCCATTGTCTGGAGGGCGCGATATTCGGGGCGGCCGCGCTGCGGGTTAACGGATATCCCCCTCTGCTCCTTGATTTCGAAGCGGATCACGACACCGACCACGTGATCGCCATCTATCGCGAGGGTGGCTGCTGGGGCGCGGTGGCCAAATCCAATTACACCGGATGCCGCTGGCGTGAGCCCGTCTATCGCACGCTGCGCGAGCTGGCGCTCAGCTACTTCAACATTTACTTTAACCTGCGGCGCGAGCGTACGCTGCGCCGCTATTCCGTTCCCGTCAACCTGAAACGCTTCGACTCCCAGCACTGGATGACCACCGACAAGCCCGTCTGGTTCATCGTCTATCATCTGTTCGACATCAAGCACTATCCACTCATGACGAAAGCACAGGAAAAGCGCTTGCACCGCGTCGACGAACGCCTGTTCCAGGCGGAGTGCCTGGGCAAGGCGTACAAGGCCAAGTAGGCGGTGTCATGCTGAGCGGAGAACGAGATCGCGAAGCGAACTCGTTCGGAGTCGAAGCATCCCTATAAGCTTTTAATTTCGTCGGTAGTCACGGATGAGTCGTTCCGCGCCAGTGGTATGGATATGCCCCCGGGCATTCTAAATGCGAGTAGGGATGCTTCGACTCCGCTGAGCATGACAAGGCTCTCCCAAGGGGCAACTAAAGTCTTGCGGCGCCCTTGCCGATAAGAATTACAGGCACTTTTGCGCGTGCCGGGGCAAGCGGGGATTTCAAGGCCGCTGGCCAGGCCAAGGAGTTCATGTGGGACACAGCGGCCATCTCGGAACAGGGTATGCTACGAAAGGAATGGACGCCCGCCGCCACCCTCGGTACCGGCTCGAGACCGAGATCTGCATTTATCCGCGGAACCTGCCGGTAGTGCGCGGGCACACGGTCGATATCAGCGAGTCGGGAATCTCCGCCATGCTGCGCATCGAAGTTCCGCTGGACGAAGTGGTGCGCATGGAGTTCAAACTTCCGTTGGGGGCGGTCGATGTCCATGCCCTGGTGCGACAGCGAAACGCCTTCCGCTACGGGTTTCAGTTCGT
>DASZAA010000338.1:0-3291 GCA_035945615.1 Terriglobia bacterium | reverse complement strand
CTACTCCAAATTGATCCGCGAAGGGATGAGTCTGGCGATTGCCGGGCGCCCCAACGTGGGCAAATCCAGTTTGTTTAACCGGCTGCTCGACGCGGAGCGCGCCATCGTCACCGAAATCCCCGGCACCACGCGCGACCTTGTGGCCGAGACCGCAAGCCTGAATGGCATCCCGGTGCGGCTAGTCGATACGGCGGGCATCCGCGACGGCGCTGACGTGGTGGAAAGGCTGGGCGTGGAGCGGTCGTTTCAGGCGGCGGCGGATGCGGACGCACGCCTGCTGGTGCTCGACGCCGCGCAAGGAGTGACCGCTGAAGACATCGCGCTATTCGAGAAAATTCGACATCACGGCCCGCTGCTCATCGCATGCAATAAGTGCGACCTGCCCTCGCGCCTGACTCTGGAGGATCTTAAGCCGCTCGCTGGCGCTGAAAACGCCCCTGCAAACCACACCGAAGCGGCGTGGGTCTCGGCGCTCACCGGCGAAGGCCTTCCGAAACTTAAGGAAAAACTCTTGTCGATTGTCACGCCAGGGGGCGAGTTTAATCCCGAAGGCGAGTTCATCACCAACCTGCGCCATCAGCAATCCCTGGCGCAGGCCGCGCAATCACTCGAGAAGGCTCTTGCCGCGGCATCGCGCAACGTTCCGCACGAGATGCTTCTACTCGATCTTTACGACGCGCTCCATGCCCTCGACACACTGACGGGCGAGACGACGGTGGACGACCTGCTCGGTGTGATCTTTTCCACGTTCTGCGTGGGGAAATGAGTATGGGTGAACGGTTTTGAGTTGTAGCGGCAGTTGTCACCACGCGCGGATGCGCCTCAGGTAGCGGTCGATTTCCTGAATGCGGAAAAGCTTGGCCAGCGCGACGGCGACAACCAAACCCACAATTGTGGCTGCGACGAGAACTACAAATGCGCCGTGAGTTGATTGCCAGCGGACGCGCTCTTCCATGAGGCGAGTGATCTTGAAGCTGACGAGCGCCGCCAGCACGGAGGCAGTGGAGATTTTGAAAAAGAACGTGAGAATGCCCGAAGCTTCGTGGCTGCGCGTGCGGCGGTTGAGCAGCACAAAAAGAATCACCGCGTAGGCGATGACGCCGATGGAGCTTGCCAGCGCGAGGCCGAGATGTTGAAGGCGCTTTGAAAGAATCCAGTAGACTGGCAGATTGAGAAAGGTCATCGCTGTGCCGGCGATAGCTGGAGTAAGCGTGTCACGGGCGGCGTAGAAGCCGCGCGCCAGGATATTCTGCGCGCCCCACGCGAACATGGCGATGGAAAACATGCCTAGCGTCGCGGCGGTCGCCAGCAGATCGGGCGGACTCATGCGCGTATGGGAGAACACGAAGAAGACGAGCGGCGTTTTCTCCGCGATCGTGAGCGCAGAGACGGGGACGAGAAGCAGAATGACGCCTTTCAACGTTGCGCTCAGTGTGCGGTTCAGTTCCTCAAACTTGCCCTCCGAATAGAGCTGAGCCAGAAAGGGAAAAGAGGCGACGCCTACCGCCTGCCCAAGGATGCCCTGTGGGACCCGCATCAACGTCTTCGCATAACTTAGCCACGAGATAGAAGCAGGCGCGAGATACGAGCCGAACCAGCGGATGATCCAATCGTCGGTATAAATGATGGAGAGCGCGAACATGATGGGCAGGGAGAGCTTGAGAAAGAATATAAAATCCGGGTTGCGAACGTCGAAATTGGGATGGAATTTCGCGCCTACGCGCCGCGCGCCATAAATCTGAAGCAAGAAGTTGCCCGCTGTGGCGCCCGCCAGCACGCCCACCGCAAAACCCGTGATGCCGATCTTTGAAGCAAGCAGCAGGCCGCCCAGAATAATCCCGAGGTTGTAAATGATGGGCGCGAGTGACGGGATCACAAACCGGGTTTTGGCGTATTGCACCGCGCTCAAAACTCCGCCTTGGTAAAAGCAGAACTGCGCGGGCAGCATTAGCCGCGTGAGGAAAATCACCCGGCCGCGCTCAGCGCCGTGGAAGCCGGGCGCGATGGCGAGCACCAGCTCAGGCGCAAAAATTTCTCCAATGATAACCCCTGCGATGAGCAACAGGTCCATCACCGTGATGACGGTGGAAAATACACGCCAGCCGTCTTCTTCGCGCTTTTCCGCGATGCAGCGCGTGAGAATGGGAATAAAGGTGAGGCTCAGCGCGCCGCCCGCGACAAGGTAGTTCAGAAAGTCCGGCAGAGTAAAGGCGGCGTAATAAGCGTCAGTGGCGGCGTTCGAGCCGATTTGCTGGGCCACGGTCCAATCGCGGAAGAAACCGAGCAGTCGGCTGAGCAGAACGCTCGCCATCACAATACCGGCCGATTGCGCGATGAGCCGCTTGACGGAAGGGGTGGATTTTAAAGCCATAGAAAGAAACGACAAATTAGAAATGGCAAGGGAAACCACCGGGATTCACATGCCGCCGGTCGCTGATCCTTAACGCAGGTCGGCATGCCGGAACCTTTCGTCTCGATGCACCTTATGCAGCATGAACCGTCTATCAGCAAAAGGCTACCTTGCCGCCGAACTGCGCCCGAAATTGAGCAACTGTCAGAATATGCCTTCTTATCAATGGCTTAGATCGGTAGTTCATGCTCCGTATTATATCGTCAGTTGCTCGCCGGATCGAGCTTGGGATCCACCAAAATCTTTTATTTATTTGTTGGGTGCGAAAGATCACGGTCGGAAGAGACTGGCCACAGTACCCGGCTTCCGGCTGGCTTTGCCTATGGGCTACAGGCTTGCACCAGCCCTTCTTCGTATCAAAGGCAGGGGGACGGAGACGGAGCAAGTCAAGGATTTACAGTGACGAGTGACGCGTTTTGATACACAGAGTTTTGTGTTTGAAACTCTGTGCTACCTCGGCAAATCACTTTATGATTGCGGAGGTAATTACAGCAACATTAAGCTGTGAAGACTGCACTCCAAAGGATCAAGGCGAGCGGCTGTGCCTTTAAAATAGTCTGAATAGACGGAATTCCAGACTAAAATACGCTTTTATTAAGATTTCAACTTGACACCGGCTTTCATACAAATTAGGATGCTGATTGCCCGTTTAGTTGGTCCTTTCGGCAATTCGGCATCTGTAAATGCCCGATCACGAAGCAATTGCGACCGCATCTAAAGATTAGAACCTTCTTTGAAATGGCGGAAAAGAATGGAAAAGAGAAAACTATACACACTGTTATTGCTTGGTCCGCACGGGAGACCATGGAAGGTTCAGATTCCCAAATATGCGATTTATGTCTTGCTGGCCTTTATGGCAGTGGGCGCGGTAGGAATCACGG